>LFEY01000014.1 GCA_001510275.1 Thaumarchaeota archaeon casp-thauma3 | reverse complement strand
TTTCATTGTTGTTATATGGAATTTCTAACTTGTCGCATAGTAATCGAAGTAAGTTTTCTACTTGACTACATGCATCCCCTAGAATACTATACAGTCGTGGTGAAAATGTACTTGGATCATTATCCACAGAAATAACCCTACTAACTTCGATGAATTGATGCTCTGTTCCAAAATACGCATTTTTCATTTCATCAATAATTTCGTGGAAATCAGGCATAGCTATTCTTTTTTCTGATTGTCTATGGAAAAAGATTTTGTTTTAGAGATATGTTTTGAGCCACTAAATGGTCTCTGCTATTTTAGTTCAAGACTCTCAAGTTACAATTATCTCAAAATTGAGGTTTTTTGATATTGTTCAAGAGAATGTTCTCCAACATCAGTTAACTCATAATCGTATAGACATTTTTTATTAGATTTTTTCCTGATTAATCCTTGTGCTTCTAGATTTTCAAGACCTGCATCAATTGGTGCTAGTTGTATGGCCCTTAGCAAAATATTTTCCCATTCTACTGTCTGCTCCATGAGACTTTCCATTCCTCCTGCTTTTGCAATATCTTGCTTGAATATTTTTTCTATATTATCTTCGTTTATGATTTCTTTAGAGTTTTTATTTTTCATTGATGAATTATTACAAAATTAGTATTTACGCTAGTGGTTATTTTCGTATGACTATAGTATGGGCCACAAAAAAGCCCTTGTCTATATCCCCCTTAAGTTTTGAGAAAAATAAAGTCAGTCCTCTCCTCCACCTCGTCCAATATCCCCTATGCCGTATTCATCAATCACCTTATTTCTATCTGAATCTAATTTACTAATCTCTTCAAATTCTTTCTTCTCATCACCTTGATAGACGGTTCGAATTGGCCATGGGATTCTAATATCATACTTCTTAAACTCCTCATACATTATCATACGCATTTCTGTTTCTACTTTAAATTGAGAGCCATAATCTCGTACGTATACCCATAAAACAAAATCAAGTGATGAATCATTGAATTGATTAAAGCGAACAACAGGTTGATTCAAATCTTCTATTATCTCTTTATCACAACCACAGCTTGGTAAATTCTGTTCTAAATATGGACATTTGTTTTGAACAACCAAATGTTTTCCTCTATCATCTAACAATTGTTTCATTGCTCTTTTTCCAGTTTTTACAAGTATAGCTGCAACTTGTCTAGGGTTATTCAAATAAGATACTCCTACTTCAACTAATGCAGGAACTGTTTTGAGTTCCTTTGAATAATTAATTATTTGAGAATTTACTAAGTTCCTAGTAGGTATAACTGCATATGATTCGTTTAGTGCATGTCGAACATAAGTGACTCTAGGCGTTATTTTATGTACATACCCATTAAAATCAGTCTCAAGCTGAATTCTATCTCCTTCAACAAAGATCTTGTCTTTTCTAATCATAATATATGCAAAATAATTCTGCATTGTTTCTTGTAAAGCAAGACCTAAACCAATTGCAAAGCCTCCAGTTGCAGTTGCTAATACAAAAAGATCAACTCCCCACCAACTTAATACACCTAATACAACTACAACAAAGATTCCAACTGGAAGAATTTGTTTATATGATTTTGGAAGATCTTTCCTTTTTCTCGCAGCATATCCAACTGGACGTCCACCTGGAATAATTTGATCGTAATGATTTAATCTTTTTTCTTCTCTCCAAATATCAACTTGATAAATCTCTTCAGGTTCTTGACCTAGTTTTAGATTTTTTCCAGATTCATTACTTCCTGAAAAACATGCATTATAATATTTTTCATATTTTTCTCTTTCTGATTTTTTAAATTCTTCAAATGGATTTTTAACTAAGCTTCCATAAGAGCCAATAGTGTATCCTTTTTTTGTACGAAGAGATTCAAGTTTTTTCCTACCTTCTTTAGTTTGTAATAACTTTCTAAATTCAGATTCATCTAACCCATCAGGTGTATTTTTTGGAGGAATCCACTTATACAGTCTATGAAATAGATCTCCATTATCATCTTTAAAACCACGAAGATCTTTCCATTGAACAAAGTCTTCTTTTTCAATATTCGATTTTTCTAATTTGTTAAGAAAAATTGGAATAAGATGTGCAATTGTATAACCAATAACTAAAACGTTTATTGTGTTAAGTGTTTTTGCAAATGTGTCTGATATAGAAAATTCTTTTATCGTTAGTTCCGAATCATTAAATAATTCTGTGGTCTGAATATACACATTTACTGATGAAATTAACGCTATAGCAAAAAAAGGTAAAATCCCAACACGGATTAATCGCGCGAAATGTGGTTTGGTGTATGAAAATTTTTGTTTTTTTGTCAAATTTGCAAAACCTCGATAAGCAATTACAATTGTAATTATTCCTATAATCAATATTGTAAGAGCAATTTGCAAAGATGTAGATGATGAAATCAGTTGTGGTAGTGTGCCAAATTGACTTACTTGTTCAGATACTACATCTAATACTTCTTCAGCCATGTTTAACCACCATTCTAATCAAATTAATGTCCTAGAATACAAATGTTAAGCCATATTATCATTTTTAATTAAATTTTTCATCAATCTCAAAATTCTTTGTGCGTATGAATCCTGTAACCTTTAACAAGGGTAAGTGTGCTATTTACCAAATGACCTATCAGAAATTATATTGGGATGATTCACCATCACTAAAATCATACACATTATCAAATTTTCGTGATCTTCCACAAATGCAAAATCTTTCTGAAGAAACTCAATTTGAAATGGAAGTTGTAGGGAATGTTTTACCTTTCAAAGCAAACAACTATGTTGTTGAACAATTAATTGATTGGAACAACATTCCCAACGATCCAATATATGTTTTAACTTTTCCTCAAAAAGGAATGTTAAAACCAGAACACTATAAAAAAATGGCAACTACTTTAAAAAATAATTCTGATAAAAAAGAAATAACATCTATTGCAAATGAAATTCGTTTACAACTTAATCCACACCCTGCAGGACAAATGGAACTTAATGTTCCAACACTTAAAGATGGAACTAAATTGTATGGCATGCAACACAAATACAAAGAAACATGCCTCTTTTTTCCTAGTCAAAGTCAGACTTGCCATGCATATTGTACTTTTTGTTTTAGATGGCCACAATTTGTTGGAATGGATGAAATGAAATTTGCAATGCGAGAAGGTGAACAACTTGTTCAATATCTTGTAGAACATCCAGAGATCTCTGATGTACTATTTACAGGTGGAGATCCAATGATTATGAAAGCAAAAGTATTTTCAAAATATATTGATACATTAATTGATGCAAAACTTCCAAATCTTAAAACAATTAGAATTGGAACAAAAGCTCTATCTTATTGGCCTTACAAATTTTTAACAGATTCTGATTCTCAAGAAATGTTAGATGTTTTTAGAAAGATCACTGATAATGAACTACATCTTGCAATTATGGCTCATTTTAATCATTTAAACGAATTATCAACAGATTCTGTAAAAAATGCAATAAAAGAAGTTAGGGCAACAGGTGCACAAATTAGAACACAATCTCCTCTTTTAGCACATATCAACGATGATTCAGATATGTGGGCAAAAATGTGGAGTAAACAAGTTCAGTTGGGTTGTATTCCATACTACATGTTTGTAGTTCGAGATACTGGTGCTCAGCATTACTTTGGCATTCCTTTAGTAAAGGCGTATAATATCTTCAAAAAGGCATATTCTTCAGTAAGTGGGTTAGCGAGAACCGTTCGTGGACCTAGTATGTCTGCAACTCCAGGAAAAGTGCATATTCTTGGAACAGCAAATCTAAGTGATCAAAAGGTAATTGTTTTGAGATTTTTACAGGGAAGAAATCCTAACTGGGTACAAATTCCATTTTTTGCAAAATATGATGAAAATGCAATTTGGTTAGATGATTTAAAACCTGCATTAACTGAAAAATTCTTCTTTGATGACGAGATGAAAAATTTCAAAGCAGCTAATCCACTTGAAGATTATCCTGAATCTTAGAATTTACCTTACTTGATATTTTGTGTGTAATAACCTACAAGTATAGGAATCATGAAAAATTATTCTAGTTGGTGCAAAAAATGGTAGAAAACAATTATGATATTCTAGGAATTATGGAAGGTTCAACTGAGAAAGAAATTCGAGATGCATTTAGACGATTAGCTCTTCAATATCATTCAGATCGTGGTGGTGAAAATGAACAATTTATCAAAATTAAACAAGCATATGAGGATCTCAAAATTGGTAAAAAATATCCTGAGACAGACTTTGAAAAAATAAAAAACTCAAGAGTATATTCAGGTGATACTGAAGCTGATGTTAAGAGAAAAAATCAGATTCTAGGTCAACAATTGTTCAAAGAAATGAAAACTGCTGAAGATTGGGCAGCAGCCTTGAACAGATCAAACTCTACTGCAACAAGATTATTTGGATCAAAAACCCTTGGAGAAATTGAACTAGAAAGAAAAGCAAACGGTACTTTATCAATTAAAGGAAATTTCATGGCTGGAAGCCTAACTTATGATGGTTCAATAGTTATGCAAGGAAGTGTAACTAGCCCATCATGGACACAGGAATTTCAATCAAACATTCATCTCACTAAAGGAGATTTCAAATTTATGAATGCTTCAGAAAATAAATACAAAATTGAAAATGGTGCTAGTATTACTGTAGATAATGGAGATGTTGTAGTAGGAAATATCTTCGGCAGAAAATATAAAGTTGCTGACGAGGTAAAAGTTGGCGTATTTCAAATTCAAGAACATAGAACACACATTTCAGCTCCAAATGGAAAAATCATTGCCGAAAATGTTGTAAATACTGTTTTACTTGATGCTGATACAATTATTGTTCTTAATGTGGAAGATAATGTAACACTATCTGGACATGAAATTTTATTTTATGGAGAAAAATTCACCCATGATTCTGTTATTGAATTAAAACAAGGTGGTTTAATACGATTTTTTGAAAACTTTTCAATTCAAGGATTAAGTGGCGATGCAATTATCAAACTTGAAAATGGTAAAAAAATTCGATTGTTTGATCTAAAAACTAAAAAAATCAAAAACTTAGCTGATGAATTTGTACCTAACAAAGAGAACTATGGAAAAGATGCTACTATGGTTGGGCATGGATTTACAATTACATATGATATGTTAAATAATCTTTCAAAAAAACCAACTAAAAAACAAAAAAGTAGTTGGGGATCAAAATTTGGTTTTTCTAAAAACTAACCAATACTATTGTTGAAAATTACCTCAAACATTTAATTAACTAATTTTAGTTTTTTTGAAATGTGAATTTTCTAATTATATTTTCAATATTAGTTATCTTAACATCAACATCTACTGTATATGCAGAAGAATACATAATTGATATTCCATTTGGTGCCTACAATCCTGAATTAAACACTCCAGCTGAAGTTTGGTATGATCCTCCTCAAATATTTATCACAGTTAGTGATACAATTACTTGGTATAATGATGACAGAGAAAGTCACACTGTAACCAGTGGAGATGGTCCAGGACGATTTGGATGGATGGATAACAAGGAATTCGGTAAACCTGATGGAATATTTGATAGTGGTAGATTCTTGCCAGGTGAATCATGGTCATATGAATTTGAAGAATCAGGTACTTTCTCCTATTTTTGTATAATTCATCCTTGGATGGAAGGAATTGTAATTGTTGAAAAAGAAATCCTAGATTTTCCACATGATGCAACAGGTAAAAAATTAGAATTTCCACTTTTACAATATACACCAGATAGAAACATAGAAGTCAATTTATCATGGGATCCACCTGTTATCAAAACCCATGAAAAAATCCAATTTGTATATCAATTCTATGATCCTCAAACAAACTCTAATCTTGCAAAAATGAAATATGATTTTTTAATTTTTCAAAATGGAAAAGAAATTTTTCGTGATGAAGGACTAAACCAAATTGGGGGTGATTATCGAAATTTTGTTTTTAGTGATTCAGGTTCAATCATAGTTAGAATAGATGGAATTCGAACATCTTCGATCTTAGCTGAAGAAGGCGTAACTGTATTTGGTGAAATTGAAAATAAACAACAACGAACAGTAGAATTTACTACAGCAGTTTATGATAATCCAGAAAAAACTTCTCATGAAACCTATCATATTAAACCCGCCCAAAGATTGACTACTTATTATGAATTAATGATTTTTATTATCCTTATTCCAGCTGCTCTGTTTATTGTAGCATTACTTTGGTTAAAGAGAAAACCAGATACACCACAAAGTAAACCTGGTGCCGTGAAAATCTAAAATAATAAAAAAGAAATTAAAAAGTGATTGAACTAATCTAATCGATTAATTCAGTCCAACCTTTAATGAAGACTGAGTTCTTGTAGAGTGGAACTGGTTGTCCAACAGTAAAGTCCATTGGTCTCATCCAAAAGATTGCTTTTGTTGGGCATACACCGATACATGCACCATCTGAAATACATCTTTCTGGATAAAATACAAATGCTTTACCTCTCTTCCAGCCTTCAACTGGTTTTACTCTAAGGACATCTGGACCAAGTGTTGTACAGATTTCTACACATAGTGCACATCCGATACACATTTGTTCGCTGATGTCTGGAATAATTCCTACTGGCATAACGAAATTAGTTCTTAATTTAGTCTTTATATAATTTGCCTAAAAAAATTGAGTTATAACGGTGTTTCAAGTTTGATCGTATTAAACCTTAAATCAACAATTTTCTTGTTCTATTTTGAATTCGTATCTTCAAAAGTATTGATTACTAAATTATTTTCAATTTTTTTAAGAAAAAAAAGCCCTGTTTTTTCTGATTTTATAATCTGTTTTCCTCCTGGTGATATTACCCATTCATTGTTTTCTTTTTTTCTTACCATTGCAGTTATAACAACAGATGAACTTGTTTGTCTTCCAATTGATGACAATAACATTATACATGAATTGATGAATCTAGTAGATTCAAGATCATCAAACATATTGTAAACTCCGTTAAATGAATCAATTACAACTAGGCATTTCTCTTTTGATACTTTATCTATGATTTCTGATAATTTCTCATTCCAATTTGCTTTTCTAGGATGAAAAATTGTTACATTATTTTTTTTCTGAATCATTCCAGATTCAACATATCCAGTGTAAAGCAAATCCATATCTACAAAAATAATTGGGTTTTCTACAGAATTGATTAGTTTGTTAAGAAACTCTGCTTTATGGAAAGGTTCTGAACATAGTACTATACTTGGTGTGTTCTGCCCTAATTCATTTTGAATATGTGTTAAATTATTATCTAAAACCCACTCAGGACTTTTATCCAACACCACTTTAGAATTTTACAGACATAATAATGAATTTAACATCGAGAGATATTTCTGGCGATTTTCCTAATTCAGATAAAATCTATCTAAATAACGCATCAGTCTCTCTAATGCCTTCTCAAAGTATTGAAGCCATGAAAGAGTTTCTAATCTCATACAATTCAATTGGCCCTGATTCTAAAGACTCTGAATCATTTGTTACTGAAAAACTACAAAATGTAAGAAAAATAATTGCAAAAATTATCACTTGTCAACCTGATGAAGTTGTTCTTACTCAAAGTACAACTGATGGAATTAATATTGTGGCAAATGGCCTTTCGTTTGATACTAGCTCAAACATAATAATTCGTGGAATGACACATGAACATCATTCAAATTTTTATCCTTGGATTAAATTAAAAGATAAAATTTCTATAAAAAATCTCCCTATAGACAAAAATGGTTTTTTTAAATTAGATGATCTAGAATCCTATATTGATGCTAACACAAAACTAGTATCTCTAAGTCATGCTTTGTATAATACTGGCTCCATATTACCTGTAGAAAAAATAGGAAATATTCTTCAAGATAAAGTTCCATTCTTTATTGACAGTGCACAAACTATAGGATGCATAGGTGACATTGATGTATCTAAGATTAAATGTAATTTTATGTCATTTAACGGATCTAAATGGCTTTGCGGTCCAATGGGCACTGGTCTGTTTTACTGTAATAAAAAATCAAGTGAATTATTAGAACCAATGACAATTGGTGGTGAATCTGCAATTATTTATGATGATACACATCTTGCTTTCAAAGAACTACCAGACAAATTTCAAACTGGTTTTAGAAATTATGTTGGATTTGTTGGATTAGAATCATCTGTAAAATACTTACTAAACTTTGGCATGAAAAATATTCGTGAGAAAAATCTATACTTGTCAAATCTTTTCAGAGAAGAATTATCAAAAATTTCAAATATTATTTTATATGGACCAGAAGATCCAAATGATAGAACTAGCATTGTATCTTTTAACATCAATGGTTTTGATTCACAAGAAATTGTAGATAAACTTGAGAAACAAGATATTATTTTAGCAGTAAGAGAAATTATGGAAAAAAAGATTGTACGAGTATCTCCTCACTTTTTTAACACTGAATCTGAAATGCTTCAGGTAATTGATGCAATAAAGAAATTATAGACCTTCTTGTTCTTCTATTACCATCATAGTCAAAGTTGATTGAACTTTGCTGATTTTTCTAATTTTATTTGTGATTATTGTACGTAATTTTTCAGCATCATCAGAGGACAATTTTAAAACAATATCGTATACCCCATAAACTCCTTGAATCTCAGATGTAACATCTTCTTCAGTAAGAATTTGCTTTACTTCATTAATTATTGATTCATCTGATCCCAAATCAGAATTTAATAAAACATATGCAGTAGGCACATGAAATTTTTCATCAAACAGTATTTAATCTTTGATAATTCAAAAATTGATTAATCACCATTCAGGTCTATTGATGTGAAACCAATAGATCTAACACTTACAATATCAGAATCTATTCCAAGCTTCCCTGGTTCTCCAAAACCACAATTCATTCTTTGGTCTGATCTCAAGAAGGATGGGTATAATCTTGAATTATTGTTCTTAAGTTCACATACTGGAACACACCTTGATGCACCATATCATTTTGTTAAAAATGGTCTTAAAATCAATCAAATTCCACTTGATAGACTCATAGGAAAAGCTACCATGATCAAACTCCAAAAAACAAAGAATATTGCCATTACCAAGTTAGACATTACTTCATTTGAAAAAAAGAATGGAAAAATTCACAATCATTCATCTATCTTCTTCTTTACTGGATGGCAAAAAAATTTGAAAAAAGATAATTATTTTATAGAAAATCCAGGATTGTCTATATCGGCTGCAAAATATCTTGCATCAAAAAAGATCAATCTAATTGGAATTGATTCTCCAAGCATAGATCTTGGAAAAGACGAATCATTTAGTGTTCACCATATTTTGTCAAAAAACAATATCTTAATTGTAGAGAATTTGGCAAATTTGAACAAAATTTCATCCAAGGAATTTAATTTTACAATTCTTCCACTAAAGCTTAAAGATGCTACAGGTTCTCCTGTGAGAGCAGTAGCATCATAATTTACTCACACACAATTCCGTAATGCTAAAAATATAGAAAATATTAACATCTGATATGAGCAAACCTGGAAATATCTGGAGAAAAGTTCATGGCAAAATAACAAAAAAACCAACCAACTTCTCTTGGTTAATTGAAAAAAAATTAGCTGGTTCTGGAATGCCAACAAGTTCTGATGAGTTTGATTGGGTTCTAAACCAAGGAGTAAAATCAATTGTAACTATGACTGAGAATGCTTTACCTGATGATTGGATAAAAAATATTGATTATATGCATGTCCCAACTCCTGATCTTACCGCTCCTGATATGGACAAAATAGATTCTGTAGTAGATTTTATCTATGAACAAATCAAAAATGATCAAGCAGTAATGGTTCATTGTGCTGCTGGAATGGGAAGAGCAGGAACAATTCTTGCATGTTACTTTGTAAAACATAAAAAATTTTCAGCTGATAACGCAATTAAAAAAATTCGTGATGAAAGACCAGGCTCTATTCAATCTGAAATACAAGAGCTAGCTATCAGTTTTTACGAAAAACATGTAAAAAATAGTTAGACGAATTCTGAAACTAGTTTTCCATCAACAACTTTGATCTTCAAAGTTTTGTTATCTTGAAAGATCAAAGTTAATCCGCCTTCGGAATCTGGATCTTCTATCTTTACAAGTTCTACCATTTTGATTGAATCAAATTTTCCCATTCATATTCACCTATTCTGGAATCGATATTGTATTGATTTTCCCATCAACCACTGTTACGAACAAAAACCTGTTGTCTTTAATAATAAAGGTAATTCCACCTTCCTTATCAGGTTCTTCCACTTCAAGTATTGGTTGTCCTAACAGACCATCATATTTTGCCATGTTGATTCAATCAAAAAGTTCCTTATATCCCTAATCAATTGTGATCTCAATTTCGCTAGAATTATTCTTGACGCTTCCTGGTTCTGTAAAGTCATGCTTTTGCCATGATGCAAATACTTCAGCCCCAATCTTGTGTTTGCCTTTTCCCAAGTCTGATGCTTTGAATACAAATTTTTCATTAAAGTCAAATAATTCCTGTCTTACCTCTTCTTCTGAAAGTCTGATAAATGGCTCAAAGTTTTTGGCTATCTGAACCCAGATTCTTCTATCTTTATTTGGATTAACAAGTTTTGGATTTCTTGTCCAAAAGATTGATGCCTTTCTGTAGGTGTCAATAGTTCTACCTAATTCCTTCTTCCTTAGTCCCCCTGACGTCAATTTTATACCATGTTTCATTTTAAATGAAACATCATTGTTGTTGTATGCTTTTGTCCAATTTGCCTCATTGAACGCATCTCTAATGTCTCCTTCAACTAAAAACTGGACATTAATCTCAACATTTTCATCAGATGAGTATTCATCCTTAGATTTCCCTAACTGAATCTCTGAAATTTTACTTTCTCCCATTATAACCGCTCATAATGATTTATATCCACAATAAGTTCTTTTTCCGAATACATGAATGCTCAAGTGATCAGTTCAAAACCTAAGGAAATTAATCTCTCAATCACCGAGACTGATATCGGAATTTTATACATTATTCAACATGAGCTTCTAAAGGAGTCAAATATCGATTTTGCAGGTGTTATTGTAAAGCATCCACTTACCAATGAATGTTGGATGAAAATTAATTCTAGTACAAAGCCCCTAGGCGAGATTAAAAAAGCTACAGATTCAGCAATAAAAATGGCAGAAGAGTTCAAAAAATTATTTAATTCTAAAATAGGGTAAATTAGATTGAAATTTTGCCCTAAATGTGAGGTCAAATTAAAAAAGAGTGATTCTGGTCTTCAATGTTTAAACTGTGGTTACACTGAAGGACAAAAAACAAAATCAGCAAAAAAAATTACCAATGAACAAGAACCAGATAATTCCCTTCTTGCTTTTGAAGGAAATGAAGGAGAAGAATCATACTCAACAATCAAAATGGAATGTGCAAAATGTGGACATGGTGAAGCAATTTGGTGGATGTTTCAAACTAGAAGTGCAGATGAACCTACAACTCGTTTTTATCGTTGTCAGAAATGTAAATACACTTGGCGTGATTACACATAACGTTTAACTGGAACTTAAAATCAAGAAAATTGATTTGACTTTTGGAGCAAAAACAAGTGGTTCAGATGATCTAAAAGCAATAATTTCAGCAATATCAACACTTGTTGAAGAAGCTACTTTTGTTGCAACAGCAGAAGGAATTACATTTAGAGGAATGGATCCATCACATGTTGCTCTTATTGATATATCATGGCCTAATTCCGCATTTGAAAAATATGAATGTGATAGTGATATTAAATTTGGAGTAAGAATAGATGAATTTTCAAAACTTATCAAAAGAGCAGACAAAAAAGACAGTATAGAGATTAGTATCTCTGATCAAAATATGTTACTAGTAACAGTTGGGAAAAATAAAAAATACAAAATGCGTTTAATTGAAAGTTCTGCAACTGATACTCCACTACCAAAAATTTCTTATGATTCAAAAATTACTTTGTCTTCTTCAAAGTTTGATAAGATTCTAGGTGATGTACAGGTTGTATCTGATTATCTAACAATTCAGACATCTGATTCAAAAGCAAACTTTTCAGGTAAAGGTGATTCTGGTGAAGTTGTAATTGATCTTGACAAAGACGATGAAGACATTAAAGAAACTTCTTCAAAAGAAGATAGTATTGGTACATACAGCCTTGAATATCTTAATCCTGTGATAAAAGCCGTAGGAACTACTGCAGGCTTAGTAACATGTGAATTTTCAAGCGCAAAACCTCTTAGAATTGAATTCAAAGTCGCAAATATTGGTACAATTCACTTTTACTTGGCTCCACGCGTGGAAAGTTAAAGCATTTAAAGATTAACTAATTCAAGTATTTTGAAATGAGATTTGTAATAAAATATGGTGGAACATCAATCTCTACTGCAAAAGATATTCTAGCTGTAGCTAAATACATTAATTCATTATCAAAGAAACATCAAATTCTAGTTGTTTGTTCTGCAATAAGTGGAACTACTGATAATCTCATAGAAATATCAGAGTCTATAAAAAAAGAAAATAAATTAAAAGCTGAACAACTTGTATCAAAAATTACTAATAGACATAAAGAATTAGCAAAACAAATAATCATAAAGTCTGATCTACAAAAAAAATTACTAGCAAAATTAGATCAAGACTTTACAGAACTTCGTGCACTAATTGATGGAATGATATTACTAGGTGAAGTTACACCCAGATCAATGGATTATCTAATTTCATTTGGTGAAAGATTATCAATACAATTAGTTTCATCAGCAATTAATGATTCAGGTAAAAAATCAGTTTCTCTTACTGGTAAAGAAGTAGGAATTGTAACTGATTCTAATTTTGGAGAATCCAAACCACTTTTGGATACAACTAGACTAAGAGTATCAAAGACAGTGAATACTTTATTCTCAAAGAAAACAATTCCTGTTGTAGGAGGATTTGCAGGTGCAGATCAACATGGGCATGTAACTACATTTGGTAGAGGAGGTTCTGATTATTCTGCAACAACTATTGGTTCTTGTATTAAAGCAGATGAAATTTGGTTGATGAGTGATGTGGATGGACTTATGACTGCAGATCCAAAGATTGTCAAAAATGCAAAATTGCTCAAAGAAGTATCATACATAGAAGCAATTGAAATGGCTCTGTTTGGTGCAAAGCAGATACACCCACGAACATTTGAGCCTCTTCTAACAAAGAAAATCCCAATGAAGATTAGAAATTCTTTCAATGTGAAAAATGAAGGCACTCTAGTAACTGCATCTACTTCCTTATCTGCTAAAAATACGGTAAAATGTGTAAGTACCGTTCAAAATAATGGATTAATCGATATTCGAGGTGGTAGTATGGTTGGAACACCAGGAACTGCAGCAAAAATATTTGCAACATTAGCTAAAGCTGGAATTAATGTAATGATGATCTCTCAAAACCCTTCAGAATCAAGCATTACAATTGTAGTAAAGAACACTGATCTTGACAAAGCAGTTAGCTCATTAGAAATGGAATTATTGGGAAAAATTATCAAAAAATTAGAAGTCACTACGAATGTAGCTATTATTGCATTAATTGGTTCAGGGATGCGAGGAACTGTTGGTGTTGCTTCAAAAGTTTTTGGCGCAATTGAAAAAAACAAAATTAACGTATCAATGATTACTCAAGGCTCATCTGAGCTTAATCTTGCATTTGTTGTAAAAAATTCTGATACAAATGCAGCAGTGCGAGCCCTACATAATGCATTTGCACTTGATAAAATTAATTAAGACAAAATCATTTAAGGGAATAAATCCAATCAGATTCATTGAACAAACTAATCGCTGTTTTGATTATTGGGATTTTCGCAGCTAGCATAATTTCTGTTTCTTCAATATTTGATCAATTTGTTGATGCAGGTTCTAGGAAAAAAATTCATTTTACTCAAACTATTACATCTTCTCAAGATCCAGGACAAGGACACCAAAATCATCAATTAGCACTTATTCTATCCCCAAACAAAGGAACTCTTTATGATGGCTCTATGACATTTACCTCAAGTGAGCCTGTTCAGATAGTTGTTTTGCATGAAATTAATCCACAAGAAGCAAAAGGTCAACCTACTTGGACTGTTGATGGAAATACTGTTTATGGCTTATCTTTAATTGATTTAGATGAAAAATCAGGTTCTTTTGAATTTACTGGTGCTGCACTTGCATTACATTCATCTGATTCAAAAGAATTCACTACAACTGTAAGTGTTGATGGTTGGATACGAGGACAACCTATTGAAGTGATAATGCAAAAAATTGAATCAGAAAAAGAAGATCCTTCATTATTACTTTCAAGAACAAATGTTCCAGCTACAATTCCAATGCACAAAGGAATCTATGAAGAAAATCAAGTTCTTTACATTATAACTGACGGTAGTGATAAGGATTATGCAAAAATTCTCTCAGAAAAACAAGGATGGAATGTTGAACTTGCTACAAACATTGCAAATGTACCAAAAGATGTTCTTCAACAATTATTTATTTTTAAAAATGGAATTAAAGGTGATGGAATTTATGGATTCCAAAATGAAGTGTTTTCTAGTACTCCATTACAAGAATCACAATACAGTGCATTAAATTCTGTAATTGAAGTTACATGGAAAATAGGTCAAAAAGAAATAATATTTGCTTCTGCAGCTGATGTAATTGCTGCTGAAGAAGGTGGTCGAATTGAATTTAATGAAACAGGAATTATTCTTAATACTCCTCAAATTATTTGGCCTGATGGACAGATGACAGTACGTTCTGATAAAGAAATTACAGATGAAATGCCGTATGGTGGAGGTCAAATAATTGACATTAATGAGGAAGAATTGACTGTAACCTTTGTAGCTCATAGAGGTTGGGGGCCTGATGGAAGAACCATTTACTATATTGTTACTGATGCTACTCCCTTGGGACCTGCAGAAACTATGGGTGTTGTCTCATCTCCTACTTCTGCAAATCTAATAGCTAATTCTGGGGCCGCTGATCTTTTTCAATTTAAAAATGGAATTAAAGGCTCTGGCCCATTAGGATTTCAAGCAGGAATTGCTGGTGCTGCTCTTGGAGATGTAAATTATAGTCCAATGTGGCGAATTTATCTAGTTGAATGGAATGATGCAAAATCAGCAAAAATTCTAGAGACAAAATCTGATATTGACTCATTTCGTGTAGATGACTTGATATCTGTAAGCATTGCACGACCAACTAATAGTGATCATATAGTTAATTGTCCATTCATAGATCCATTCCAATAAACACTTCACTAAACGGATAAATTACTTAACAAAAGATTTGTTTTAAAATTGACTGGTAAACTCTACATTGTTGGTGTTGGTCCTGGTAATCATGACCATATGACATTTCGAGCAAAAGAAGTAATTGTTGAAAGTGATACAATTGTTGGATATGAAACTTATGTGAATCTAGTTCAAGATCTAATTGAAAACAAAACAGTTTATCGTTATGCAATGACACAAGAAGTTGAAAGAGCTCATCAGTGTATTGATCTTGCAAAATCAGGAAAAATTGTTTCACTTGTATCAAGTGGAGATCCTGGAATTTATGGGATGGCTGGATTAATCTATGAAACACTTGCTGAAACTGGTTGGGATCCTAAAGATGGACTACAAGTTGAGATTGTTCCAGGTGTATCTGCACTAAATTCTTGTGCATCCATAGTTGGTTCACCATTAATGACTGATTTTGCAGTTGTTAGTATGAGTGATTTGTTAGTCCCATGGGAAATTATTAAAAAAAGAGTTGAGGCCGCAGCACAGGGTGATTTTGTAATTGTAATTTATAATCCAGCTAGCAAGAAAAGAATTCATCAATTACAAGACACTAGAGAAATTCTTTTAAAATATAGAAAGCCTACAACCCCTGTTGCAATTATAAAAGGAGCATTTAGAGAATCTGAAACAATTGTTATGACTGATCTAGAAAATTTGCCTAATCATTCAGACAAATTAGGTATGATTACTACTGTAATTATTGGAAATTCGTCTACATATACTTACAAAGACTTGATGATAAATCCGCGAGGATACAAATCAAAATACAATTTAGAAGAACAGACTAATCCAGATCTCAAAATCTAGTAACTTTTCTTTATTATTTCGTACAATTCTCCACTAAGATTTAGCTTTTCTCTAATTGGAGAAATTATTTTTACCAAATAATTTCCGACGGTTTGTTTTAAATCTCCTGGGTGTAATTTCTTTTCAGCAAAGTCTGTTTCTAGTTGAGTGTAATCTGTATATGATACATTGCCCCCAAATTTTTCAGGCCTTTCAACCTTTATTTCATTAAACTCATGAAAGATTACTGTTTTTGCAATCTCTAGTAATGGGTTATTCTGAGTATTTGCCTCTTCACACCATGCTTTGCTAATCTTTTTCTTTATCTCATCATCTACATTGTGAATAAAGACACCTGAATTTGGATCTGATTTACTCATCTTTCCTAATATCTGAGAATTATTAGTGTCTGCAGGCTTTGCAAGTCCTGGTAATAGTTTATGATGAACAGCCACAGGAACTTTCCATTTCTTTTTAGGAAAAATTTCTCTTACTAACATGTGAATCTTTCTTTGATCCATACCTGCATGAGCAATGTCTACATCCAAATAATGAATGTCAACTGCTTGCATTGCAGGATAGAGCAAATTTGCTAGTTCAATTTTTTTATCATCTTCAGAACGTCCCATTATTGTTAGAGTTCTCATTGTTCTAGCAAGTGACATATGTTTTGTAAATTTAATAAGCTCAGGCCAATATTCTGTATTCTCTTCGTACAATTTTGAGCCTAAGATAATTTCTGCATCAGGACAAACTAGTTTGAATGCATTTTGATAATATTTTGAAACTTTTGAGATTGTTTCCCAATCCCCACCTAGTTTATCATTAATTAGAGTGTGCCAATCTGCAAGAAAAACTGTACATTTAACACCTGCTTTTACAAAATCATTAATTTTGAAACCAGTGCTGATTAAACTACCAAGATGTAAAAAACCAGAAATTTCTAAACCAATGTAATGTTTTGGTGAAGAATTTGTTTTGAATAATTCAATTAATTCATCATGTGTTACTACCTCTTCAGTTGGTGGTCTTTCAATCAGATCTACTTTTTCTAAAATATCCAAATCAAAACAACTTTTGAGATCTAAGCCTATAAAGTTATTCTAAACAATTCTAAATATTTACTTGCAATTTTTCTTATGTTTTCTTAAATCATCAGAGGTATTAAATTCAGTTTCACAAACTCTACATTTCTCTTTCTTTTTGTTATGTGCTTTTTCTTGATGTTTCTTTAATCTTTCAGGATCAGAAAGAACTGTCCCACATTTTTTACATTTTAATTCATCTGATTTTGAACTAAATAGTCCCATATTGATAATATTATACATACTATAAAAAATAGTTTTTAGGAAAACTAACTAGAAATTTATCTATATTCCTGACTCATCCAAGCTTTTTCTAGGTTTTATGCTAAGATAAAATGCATGAGTACTGATGATAAAACCTGCAAGAAACACCTTGGTTGCAAAAACTAAATTCCATGGCCTATCTGGATCTGGATAAGCAATTGATAACCTATCAATATCTGGAACTATTCCATCAATAATTCCTGCAGTGATCTGTGCATTTAACACTGTAAAATTGTATAATACTTCATAGAGCGTAATAATTGAAAATCCTAGTAACATTAACTGAAGTAATGCCATCTTTGTACCAACAATTTTGTTTCCAGCTGTTCGCCTCCAACCAATTCTAGTAACACAATACCATCCAATTATTGTAGAAAAAAATATCCAAGTTGTTACTCTTGCAAAATTTTCAAAAGGGATAATTGTATTGTGAATTGCTTCTCCCATTACATAAATACCATTTTCTACCCATTCGATCATTGTTACATATACACCAAAAATTAGAGATGATGCCATAATGAATCCACAAACATAAAAAATGTAAAGATAAACCTTGTAACCTGTATCAGTTTTTTCAAGATGGCGTGGTTTCATAATGCGTTTGCCAAATTTTGAAACATAAAAATGTAAATTATATACACAATTACTCTTGGTTATAATCAGAATTACTGTTGAAAATTCCAATTAACATTCCTATATTAGGCAAAGAAGAGATTTCTACAGTTACTTCTGTGCTTAGAAGTGGCATCTTAACCTCATCTGCTAACCAAGGAGGAAAACATGTCCAAGCTTTTGAAAAATCTGTATCTTCTTTTGTAAAATCAAAATATACCATTGCCGTTAATTCTGGTACTGCTGCATTACAGGCTGCTCTTTATGCATTAGCTCTCAAAAAAGGTGATGAAGTTTTGGTTCCATCATTTACCTTTGTTGCCACAGCAAATGCTATTGTTTCAATAGGGGCAAAACCCGTTTTTGTTGACATTCTAAAAGAAAACTATACCATAGATCCAGATGATCTACAAAAAAAGATAACAAAAAAAACTCGCGCAATTATCCCTGTTCATCTTTATGGAAATGTAGCTAATATAGAACGACTTTCTGAAATTTCTAAAAAACACAATCTTCCTATTATTGAAGATTCTGCACAGTCTTTAGGTTCTACTTACAAAGGAAAACATACTGGTACTTTCTTTGAAATGGGATGTTATAGTATGTATCCTGCAAAGGTAATGACTTCTGGAGAAGGTGGGTTTGTCGTAACTAATAATAAAAAACTCAGAGACAAATTATTGATGATTAGAAATCATGGAATGATTCATGGACATGATACTAGAATGTTTGGCTTAAACTTACGATTACCTGAAATCAATGCTGCCATTGCAACTATTCAAATAAAAAAACTTCCAAACTTTCTAAAGTCTAGAAAAAAGAATGCAAAACTTTTATCAAAATTGATTTCTGATCTTAAAATTAAACTTCCCCATCAAAGAAAAAATGAAAATGTTAATTGGTATCTTTATACTATTGCAACTAAAAAACGTGATAAACTTTTAAAGAAACTTAACGAAAAAGGAATTGGTGCTGTATCTTACTATCTTACACCAGTTCATAAAACTCCCTTTTACAAATTAAAAACTAAACTTCCTGTTACTGATTGGGCAGCTTCACATGTTGTCTCTTTACCAATTCATCCAAAAGTAACTCAAAAAAATATTGAATTTATTGCCAAAACTATACGTGATATGTTGTGAATGCTTTAGGTAAGACAATTGGAGAATTATGTATGATTATCTTACCCATTCCTGAGGAGTCTTATTGTGGAAATTCTAGTTCATCAATAGCAGTTTGTACGCTTTCAAGCATAGATTTACTCAAACAATTAGCAAATTCTAAAATTTTAAATCATATATCGATAGTAGGACGATTACTTTCTGAAAATAAAGGAATTGATTCAATTATTAAATATGTAAACAAAAATCAAAAAATTACAACTATCATAGTTTGTGGAAAAGAAGTTTGGGGGCATAAAGCTGGTCATTCCTTGTTTGAATTACACAAAAATGGATCTGATAAGAATAACAGAATAATTAATTCAACTAGTCCAGATCCATATCTTACTGTTTCTAAATCTGAGATACAATATTTTCAAAATAATATAACTCTTGTAAATTTAATTAATGAAACTAGTTTTGAAACAATTTTAGCTAAAATTAGAATTTCTTAATATCCAGTTTTTTGTCTTTTTCGATTAATTTCATTTTTCTTTTTGTACTCATCTACAATGTCATCTGGTGTAAGATTCAACTCAAGTGATGCCTGAACAACAAAATGCCATATATCAATTAGTTCTTCTCTTGCTTCAGCTTCATTAAATTTAGTTGGTGTCTTCCACCATTTCCAATTTGTTGTCCTTTGCAATTCTACTGCCTCATGCATAATTGCAGTACACAAGGCAGAAACTCTTCCTTCAGAATCTTTTGGGTATCTATCAAGATTCATCATTTCTGATAGACCTTTCTGGAGTTTGAATATTGTATCTAGTCGATCTTTTTCAGATATTTCTTGTGACAATGATAAATTAATTTGAGAAATAATTGAACTTAAGTCTTTTTAGAACCGAATCATTTTTTCATACACCTTGATTCGCTTTGTAATGTCATTCTTTTTGATCTTTAGTAATCCATCCAAACCATATCTCTCAACTGCAAATGATCCTAATACATTTCCATAAACGACTGCTTTTTTAATTTCAGAAAGACTAGTTGATTTTTTACTTGCAAGATATCCAATCATTGCTCCTGCAAAAGAATCACCTGCTCCTGTAGGATCCACTACATCTTCTAACGAAAAACCTGCAATTGGGAAAATTACATCATCAAAAAACATGAGAGAACCGTGTTCACCTTTCTTGATAATTACATATTTTGCTCCCCACTGCATCATTTTTTTTGCACACTTGATTAAGTTGAATTCTTTTGTAAGGAGCTTGGCTTCTTCATCATTTATTACAACTGCATCTACCGATTTTATCATCTTAATCACTGCCTCTCGTTTGGTAGAAATCCAAAAATCTATAGTATCACACATAGAAAATTTTACTTTATCAAATTCTTTGATTAGTGAAGTATTCTGTTCAGGATCATTGTTTGCAAGATATACAAACTGAGATTTTCTATAAGCTTCAGGAACAGTAGGCTTAAAATCAGCAAGTACATTTAATTCAGTTTTTAAAGTAGATCTAGTACTTAGTGTATTGTCATAACTTCCATCGTAACGAAATGTTTTACCTTTCTTGATAGTCAATCCTTGTAAATCAAGATATTTAGATAAAATCTTCTGATATTGTTTTGGAAAATCTTTTCCAACTACTGCAATTAACCCAGTATCTACAAAATTACTTGCAGAAATTGCTGCAAAAGTTGCTGCCCCACCTAAAACATTTCGTAATATTTTTTTTGGAGTTCTAATTGTATCTAATGCCGTAGAACCAAAAACTGTAAGCATTTGAGAAGAAATTAATTTTGATGTATAAATTCTCTTGCTTGTTCATCAGTTGGATAATAAACAAATGGAACATCAATAGATGTAAAGAATACATCATATTTTGTTATTCCAGTAATTTTTACAGATTGAGATTCTCCATCAACGTTAGAGTTCGTATGAAACGTACCTTTGACATAACTACTGCTTAATGGTTGTAATGTGAATGGTTCTAACTGACCTTCACCAACTATTTCATTATTAGTAAAAATAAAAAATTCAGTATCTCCTCCAGTTAATATTAATAATGAAGGATTCTCAAATTGTAATTCTATATTATAGTTGGAACCTTTTTCATTCTCATTCAATAATTCACTCTGAGTAATGCTTACTCCTATCTGTAATACTAATGCATATTGTGAATACCCAAAAATACTCATGCCTAATACAAAGAGAACAATTAGACCTCCTTTTTTGGATGATTTCATGGTTAATTCTTACAAAATTACCTTTTAACTCAAAAGGAAAAAAATCCCAATAAATTGTGTAAAAGTTTTGATCTAATCTTAAATCTCCTTAGAGCTAACAAAATAAATCAAAATTTAATGACTATTTCTTATTGGCAAAAATTAAACTCAAACTTGGAGAAAATGAAATTGAGGTTGACTCTAGAGATTTCTATGTAGATAATCACACACTAGGCGAAGTTATAGATAGTATTTCAAACCATTTACCAGAAAATCATGCAAAAATTGTGTATGAACCTGAATCTGCTCAATCTGGGCATCTAACTCAATCTGGTTTGGAATACTTGGATGATGCCGAAGTATATGAACCAGAATTTAATGAACCAAAACACATTACTTCTCATGAAATTAAATCAAAATTACGAATTTTAGAAACAAGTAGATTCTTTGATTCTCCAAAAACAGTCACTGAAACTGTTCAACAACTCAGAGAATATGGTTGGGCTGCAAGTCTATTAGATGTATCAAAGGCTTTAGCAAAAATGGCATCAAATAAAGAAATCATGAAGAACTCTCATGAGAACAGAATTCATTATTTTGTTCAAGAACCATTAATAACTAACTAACAGAATAATTACATTTTTTACAATTAGAAAAAGTTTTTCCATCTAAATGATCAAAATGTGTATTGCACTGATTACATGTATGATGCATATCAAAATATCCATCTTTCTCAACTTCTCCAATTTTATTTGATTCTAGATCTGTACTTTTGCACTTTATACAATGACAACCACATTCAATTTTCATGATTTTTCTCCGATAATGTATGTATAGTTGCAATACTTATACAAATTATTGGAAAAGAAAAGGGACATACCATTAGAAATTGATGATCATTTCAAACTTTTTGGAAAGGAGCCATGGGAAGTAGATTATGGTGAAAAGTGCCCAGTTTGTAATATTAGAATTGATGAATTTGGTTTCTGTTCGTGTGGTTCTAGCGGAGATTGAATTTTCTTACTAACGGTACAACAAGAATCATCAAGAATCCTACTGCTAATGGGGCAATTATTGGAAATTCAGGAATTACTGTAGTTCCTATAATTGAAATTCCGCCTGATGTTTCAGGTTTCATACTAAGCCAAACATGAGTTCCATTATTGATGATTTCATGATACATTATTCTTTCTTCATCAAGAAATATTGAATATGGTTTCCATAACAATTCTAATGGAATTATAGTAGTAACATACTGATTATCATCATTTACTTTAAAATTAATTTCTTTTGTAGGTTGATTAAAATCAAAATTTTCTATTTCTGCAAAAGTTTTAATCTCTACAAGAAATTCGTTATCTTCCCAATTTACTTGTTTAATATTACTTGGTTCATTAATTGAGTATTCTAAAATTATCTTACAAAAATGACATGCGATCCCTTTTTTTTCACCCAAAAAAACCGGACTTTGATTAAGAAATAATGAATCAACTCCTTCAGGTAAAATAAAAGAAATTGTTTCTATTTCTGTATAAACAAAATTCCATGTCCACCAATTATTTTTTTGAGAAAGTACATCTTGAAGGTTATATTCAATGATTGATTCTTCATCAGATGGCTGAATCAATACTATATTACTATCTTTATTATGTGAGAATAGTATTTCCTTTCCCTTTTCATTTGTAACTGAAATATCTGAAACTGTTCCGTCAATCAACTCAAGATCTTTTGGATAATTTGATGGATATACAACATGCTTGACATGAACTTCACCAACTGAATTTATAATAATCTCTACTGATTTTTGTTCAGCTTTTTGACCAAGTGAAATTTGAGCATCAGCTACAGGAATAACAAATATTATTGATAGAATTACTAAAAATCCAAGAATTTTCATATTAATTTATTCCATAATTACATGAGTTATTTGTGCTTTTTCTAAAGGACAATCATTACCATCTCTTTCAAGATTTACAATTTTATCTGCAACATCCATGCCTTCTGTTACTTCACCAAATACAGTATATTGTCTATCCAAGAATGTACTATCCGATGTTACTATGAAAAATTGTGAGCCTGCACTGTCTGGATCTTGTGATCTAGCCATGGAAACTATGCCTCGCAAATGAGATCTTGAACTAAATTCAGCCTTGATGTTATATCCTGGTCCTCCCATTCCCCATGAATTTTTGTTATCCGTTTTTGTATTTGGATCTCCTCCCTGAATCATGAATCCAGGAATAACTCTATGGAAAAGAGTTCCATCATAGAATCCATCTTTGGTTAATTTTTCAAAATTTCTGACTGTTTCTGGTGCTAATTCAGGTATGAGTTTAAATGAAATCTTTCCAAAATTTGTTTCAATATTTACTGTAGTCATTAAAATTGCTCTAGTATCTTATCATAAGAGTCTTTTGTGAAAATTCCCTTAATTTTTTTCGAGATATTTCAAGTATGTTGAAAAATTCATAATTATCAATACGTTTTTCGTTGATAAATTCATCATTGAGGACTTTGAGAATTTTTATTTTTTAACAAGTAAAAAATCTTAATCTATTAGATATAATATTTTAGAAGTTCAAGAAGTTATAGTCTTATATAGAACAAATAAAATTTAGAATTCGTTGAATCGTACAAACCAAAGCACGATAATTAAAGAAGCGATTAATTCTTATCTTGACAAAGGGGTAACTGACAAGCAGGATATCTATACCAAAGTTGTTGATGAACTTGGTGTTCCAAGACCAACTGTGAGAAGAGTTGCAAGAGATCTGAGAACTGAACTACTGCAAAAGATCCAAATCTTACAATCTGATATGCCTAAACCCACCATTTCATCTGAACAAGACGAATAAATTCGACTCTTTTTTCTTTTTAATTATATCATTTCATGATTTTTAGCATTACTGTTATAAACAATGATTTTTTCAAATAAACAATGGGATATTTAGGAAATCATTTAGCTACTCTTACAGTTGGTGTTTTTGCTGTAATTCTAACTGGACTTTGGCCATACTTTGTTGACTTTGCACCAATATTGCAAATCGTCTTTATCATAGCAGTTCCTGTTACGTGGTTTCTTACATTGATGTGTTGGTTATCCCAGAAAAGTAATGATTACATGCATAAACATGTATCAGTATCTACTGACAACGGAAAAAAAAAGCTTGAGTAGTACACAAACTATTGTTACTACAACTACGGATAACCAAGTTGATTTTTCAGAAATAAAACAAATTCAAAATAAACTATCTTCTGAACTAAACGATCTAAAAGAATCTGTGAAACTAAAAGATAGTGAAATTGAAAGATTAAATCAAGAAATTTCTAATCTACAAACTCTTGTTCAGATTGAATCATTAAAAACTGAATTAGCTAATCTAAAAATGTTAGCTTCCAAAAGAAAAGCTAAGAGTAAATAATTCTAATCTTTACAATGGTCACATATTATACCATGATTATTCTTGCAACTAGGGCAACTTACAGCACCACCATAATGGCATTTACATGAACATAATTCGGTTGGATCTTTTTTCAAACTTAATAGTATAATTTCTATGCCATGTTAATATTTTACTTTTAAAGTTTAAACATAAATGATTTGGGATAATTTTTTTTAATTCTAAATATGGATCTATTCTGTAATATCTAAAAATATAATTTTTACAAGTATTGTTATAGATAGTTTGTTAATTACTGTATTTTCTAATACAAATCCATTTGTAGAATCAATAGATTATCAAACTAAATTAGTATCAATTAACAACTCTATAGGAATTGAAAAATCTACTATTCGAATGAATATCTTTGTAGCTAATTTATTTCCATAAGGATTTGTTGAAGGAACAATTCAAAATCATACTTCTAACCATCCTGTTATAATACAAATTTTTGACAATGATGCTAATCTTGACGTAATTTAGAAGCAATATCTAGAGTTTCATCTACCATCTCTTTTAGTTTATTTTGTACATCCACATCTGAAATAGAATTATTTGTAATAGCTTCTGTGGTTAGAAATACAGCCTTTGGGTTTGTTATTACTCTAAAATATGATAATAGTTGTGTGATCAATGTCTGAACATCAATAAAACCAATATTTCCAGCAGCTAAAATTGCCATTCCAGCTATTTTTCCGGCAGTTTTTTTGTAATTGACATATTCAAACAAATTTTTTAATGCTGAACTAAAAAATGAATTATAGATCGGTGTTCCTATTAACCAAATATCTGCATCCATAATGTCGTTTGCTGCAGTCTTTGTAGCTTCATTATATTCTTCATCATATCCTCTGTAGCATTCAATTTGACCATCTGACAGATTGATCAATTTTGTATCTTGGTTTTTTGATTTAGCATAATCATAAACATACTTCATCATAACTTGTGTAAGAGCATTTTTTCTTGGACTTCCAGAAATAACTACAACTTTCATATCTACAGCCATTTGTCTTTGTATTTAAATTCCCATGACTTAAAATTCAACGGGCTTGGAGGGCTTCGATCCCTCGACCTGTAACTTAGGAGGTTACCACGCTATCCATGTTTCGCGTCAAATTGACTCTGCGCCACAAGCCCAGCAAAAAAAAACATTCTTAATTATTTAAGCGTAATCAAGATTATCTTTGATCATTTCTTGAATACTGTTCCAATTTTTATTTTCTTTCTCATTCCATTTTTCAAAATATACAACATCTTTTAGTTCAAGTCTTGGTAACCAACCTGCAGTTTCAAGATCTGGTTTTTCTTTAAATTCATCAACATATCCTAAACATAAGTATGCAATAGGCACAACATGTTCTGGTAATGCTAAGGTTTCTTTTAGAGTTTCATTTGATAGAATGCTCACCCATCCAAGACCTATTCCTTCTGTTCTTGCTGATAACCATAAATTTTGGATTGCACAACATACACTGTATAATCCTGCTTCAGGAATACTTGATCTACCAATTACAAATGGACCAAATTTTGTAGGATCATATGTTACACACAAATTTACTGGAGATTCCAAAATTCCTTCTAACTTAAATGAAAGATATTTTGATCTCTTTGGTTCCTCAACTAATTGTGATGAACGATTTTTCTCTTCCTCAAAAGATTCTTTGATCTTCTTTTTTGTTTCAACATCTTTAATTAAAATGAAATTCCATGGTTGAGAAAATCCTACTGATGGGGCATGATGTGCAGCATGAAGAATTTTCGATAAAATATTATCTTCTATGGGTTTTGAGGTAAAATGAGATCTGACATCTCTTCTTGAATAAATTGCCTTATAGAAACCCATTTTTTCTTCTTCAGTAAAATCATCTATCAATTATTTCATACCTTCTTTCTTTTTACTCATTCTTTCTTTTGTTAAACGTTAATAATGTCTGCACTTTGTTTTGTATTTCAATGGGCCGGTAGTCTAGCTGGTTAGGATACCGCCTCGACACGGCGGTGATCGTGAGTTCGAATCTCTCTCGGCCCACTTTTTTTAATTAAAATCCAGTTTTGAACTCTTTTTCACTAATACTCCATGTAGATTCAGTAGTGATAATTCCTTCCGCTGAAAAACCATTGATTCTATTTTCTATGGCAGATTGATAAATTTCTGAATCAACTTCAGACTTGTTAAGAACAAATATGTTTTTCAAAGGAACTTCTACACCTGGAAAAAATGCAGCTCTTCCAGGCATTGAAATATCTGTTGTAGAGTACTGTCCAGAGCCTAATAGCATTCCATCACCATAAAGCTGGTATTCAATTAATGAAACTGTAAATGTTTTATCGCTTGGATTCTTTACAAGAAATATTACATTAAATTCTGCTTGATTATTTATTGTATCAATATCTCTTAGTTCCACATTTGTTAATTCAATCTCAACTTGCTCAAGATCCACATTATCTAGACTAGCATAGTAAACAATTCCTCCCATCATAGCTAGTACTCCAACAAATGCAGCATAAACTGTCATCCTACTTTGAAGTTCCATTTCATTGCTATCAGATTATGTACAACTAAAAAAGGTTGTCAAGATCCAAATACATAATATTTGATTTAAAATATCATATTCTATGACTGCACTAGAACAAGCAATTCTCACTTGGATTCACCTTGTCTCAGCTGCAATCTGGGTAGGTGGCTCACTTTTCATTGGCATTGTATTTTCTCCACTTCTAAAGACAATGACTGATTCTCTTGAAGAAAGAATGCAAATAATGATTCGTGTTGGAAGACGATTTAACAAAATTGCTGTTCCATCATTGATTATTCTAATGGCAACTGGATTGTATAGTTCACATATGTTGCTTGGTAAACCTGAACTTCTTGTTGCAACAAGTTATGGAACATTTCTAATTGTTAAGATAATTCTTGTTATTGTTTTAATAATTACATATGCAGTACATGTTAGAGTAATTCGTAAGGATGTTGAAGAAAAAATTATGTCAAACCAAATGCCAGAGCATGAAATTCAAAAATTAAGAAAAAAAATTATCATTCTTGGAGAAATCACAGTAGTCTTATCAATAACAATTCTATTTTTTGCATCTCTACTTGATGCTGGAGTCTAAGATTCCCTCAATAATTACCTCAAAACCATTAGTTATTTTTCCAATTCCATATTTACAACCTGTAATTTTTGATGTTACAAACAAATTTGTCTCTAAATGCTTTGTAATCGCTTTAACTTGAAATGTTGTTTTTTTCTGACCTAAACTTGCAGGAACTACAAGCATATCTGCCAAATTCTCATCTACTCCTAATGGATTTTTAATAAATTTATCAAAATCTAAATCAAAACTTTGTGTTTTTTTATCAAACAATGCATCAACTCCTATAACTGAATGTTCATCAATACTATAAATTAGTAGAGATGCTCCTGAATCTATTGCTTCTTGATTTTTAATTTCTGTCTCAACAATGAAATTTTCTTTAGTTAATTTCTTTTTGATCTCTTCAATTTGATTTTCAATCGTTTCAATTGGAAGTTTTGAAAATGTACAAATTAATTTAGCAGCATTTGTTTTTCTTTCTAAAAATGATGCTGATTTTACATGAGATGGATATATCTGTAAATTTATTTCTCCATTCCCTTTTGGATAGTAACCACGTTTATTCAATTCAATTGAAAATTCTATCCCCATTCTGGAATATGCATTTCTTAGTACATGTTGAGTATAATCAATAGAAGGACTCCAAAGTACATCTGTACCTCCCTTAATTGTTAAATTTAGTTTTTTTTGAGAAATAGCAACTACTGGAATTAATACTTGTAAAATTAAAGAAATACTTCCAGCTGTTCCTACATCTTCAACTAATTCTAAATTTCCAATATTACCTGGAATAAATTTTAATTCTGTAGAACCTATCTCTGCTCCAGTTACTTTAGCATTTGCAACTTTTTTAAGAATTTTTATCGCTGTAAGATGTTGTGGTCTTAATCCTGGAACCTTTCTATTCTTTCTTATGTTTTCTAAATGAATTGGCTGTTTTGTAATACACGAAAGAGCAATCGCAGAACGTATTATTTGTCCTCCCCCTTCCCCATATTCTCCATTAATTTTTAGAAAATCCACAGTTTTTTCCAATCATGACTCTTTATGATAGTTTTTTAAAAAGAAATTTTCTATATTTCTGTATGAATGGTTTGTTAATTGGAAGATTCCAACCTTTTCATTTGGGTCATCTTGAGGCCTTACAATTTGCACTATCAAAAGTTGATAAATTATGGGTAGGTTTAGGCAGCTCTAATAAACCTGTACAAAAAAACAATCCATTCACGGCTGAGGAACGAAGAAAAATGATTTTATCTTCAATTGATGATTCAATGAAAGACAAAATTTCAATTTATTTTATCCCCGATTTGGATAATCATGTTAAATGGGTTGAAAAAATAGATGCTATTGTTCCAAAATTTGATATAGTTTTTTCAAATGATGAACTAACAAATCATTTGTATTCAAAAAGAGATGTTCAAATTATTTCTATTCCCTTTTTGAAACGAGATGTATTATCTGGAACAAATATACGTAAACTAATTTTCAGCGATCAAAAATGGGATGATTTTGTACCTGAAGGAACAAAAAATTTTTTGATTAATACTAGTGCCAAAAAGCGTTTGAAAAATCTCTAATTATAAATAAACCCCATATTACATTGACAGATAGATATCATATGGAATACCTTTCAATGCTTCCAGGTCCAACAAATGTACCTAATAGAGTAATGAGGGCAATGCTTGCACCAATCATTAATCACAGAAGTGATGATTTTGTTGAATTATACACTGATGTAGTTGAAAAAACTCAGCAAGTATTTCAAACACAAAATGATATTGTAGCTTTATCTGCATCTGGAACAGGTGCTGTAGAAGCTAGCGTGATAAATCTAGTTAAAAAAGGTGATAAAATTATTATTCCTGTAAATGGAGAATTTAGTAACAGACTATCACAACTTATTGAAGGTCAAGGAGCTAATGTTGTTAAACTTCAAACTCCACCAGGACAAAATGCAACTTTTGATCAAGTAAAAGAAGCATTTGATAATAATAAAGATGTTAAAGCATTCTATGTCGTTCACAATGAAACTTCTACTGGAACAATGGTAAATTATCTTGATAAAGTATCTGACTTGACATCTAGAAATGATGCATTTTATGTAGTAGATTCTGTTTCTTTACTTGGTGGTGCTGAACTCTTAGTAGATAAATGGAATGTTGATGTATGTATGACTGGGTCACAAAAAGCAATTGCAGCACCTCCTGGTATTTCACCAATATCTGTAAGTGCTAAAGCCAAAAAATACATGATAGAAAATCCTCCAGCAACAATGTACTTCAATTTAGCAAGATACTTTCAATATTATGAAGAATCAAAGCATACTCCTTTCACTCCTGCATTACCTTTACTTTATGCATACAGAGAAGCATTATCAATAATGTTAGAAGAAGGACTACAAAATGTCTATAAACGTCACAAAATTTGTTCTGATGCATTATACTCGGGATTAAGTGCAATTGGCTTAACACCATTTGCAAAAGAAGAAGACCGTTCGATTTCAATCGTAGCATTAAATTATTTGGATGGACTTGAAGACAAGACTTTCAGAAATACACTAGCAGACAAATTCAAAGTATTAGTGGCAGGTGGATTTGGAGATCTTAAAGGAAAAGTATTCCGAGTTGGATGTATGGGAGAAGTTAGTTCATATCATGTAATGCGAACCATTTCTGCAATTTCATCTACATTAGCAATGATGGGGTATGATACAGATGCTAAAGCAGGACTCAATACTGCAGAAGAAAAACTAAATGCTCTCTAAATCCTGTTAACTTAATATTAGGAAATTCGAGACCGATCACATTGACTTTCAATAAAGGTTCACTAATTCTAGTAAACTATACTGCAAAGGTAAAAGATAGTAGCGAGGTCTTTGATACTACTATTGAAGAAGATGCAAAAAAACATTCTATTCATGAGCAAAATATCAAATATCAACCAAAACTAGTTTCCATTGGTGAAGTTTCTTATCCTGTTCTCAAAGGATTAGATGAAGCTCTTGCAAAAACATCTGTAGGTGACAAACTTACAGTTGAAGTTACACCTGACAAAGGTTTTGGTGAAAGAGATTCTAAAAAAGTTAGAATGATTCCTATTAGAAAATTAGGCGAAGATGCAGAAAAAGTTTCGGTAGGTGATAGTATTGAAGTTGATAATAAAAGAGGAATTATTCGTTTTATTGGATCTGGTAGAGTTCAAATGGATTACAATCACAGATACGCAGGAAAAACAATTCTATTTGATGTAAACGTAATCAAATCCCTTGATTCACCAAGTGATAAGATTGATGGAATTCTTAAAAACAGACTTCCAGTAGAGGATACAAAAATTGCATTTGACTTGAAGGATAAAGAAGTTAGCATTAGTGTTCCTGAGGAAATTTTACGTGCTGATGGTTTACAAATAATGAAACATTTTATTCAATTAGATATATTCAAGTTTGTTACAACTTTGGAAAAGGTGAGTTTCGTCGAAACACACGTCAACAAACAAATTCAGGAAAAGAAACCTGAAATAAAAGAAAAAGCACCTGAACAAAAGGCTGCTTAAATCAAATTACTTTAGTACTCTTTGCCAGATTCATTGCTTTTCTTTCTGTCATTTCTATCTCTTTTAGAACTGTATATCTCTCAGGTCTCAAGTCTTGTGCAATGACCAATGCATCTATTATCTGTTCTTCATTTAGACCAATTTGTTTTGCAGTTGTTGGTGCACCAACATCTTTTAACGTTTTCATAATTCTTTTCCAATCTTGACCTTGAAGTTTTGCAATCATTATGGAACCAATTCCACATTTTTCACCATGTAATCCTTTTCCTGGTGCAATCTTATCTAATGCATGAGAAAAAAGATGTTCCGCCCCAGAACATGGTCTACTACTTCCTGCTATACACGATGCTACTCCTGCACTAATTAGAGCTTCAACAATAACTCGTGCATCCAGTCCTTCTTTGGCATATTTTTTTGAATTCTCCATAACTATTTTTGCACTCATCATTGCTAAATCTGCTGAGTATCTTCCATAATACTCACCAGTTTTTTCATGTCCTAATTGCCAATCTTTGACTGCAATTATGTTTGCTACTAAATCTCCACATCCACTTGCAAGTAACCTAGCTGGTGCTTTTTTAATTATATCAATATCTACAAAAACTCCAAAGGGGGCTGTTGCAACAATTGAATGAGGTTTATCGCTTTTCACTGAAACAAATGGACTTGCTATTCCATCATGTGATGCTGCAGTTGGTACACTTACAAATGGTATGTCTAAATTAAAAGAAATCAATTTAGCAGTATCTACAGAACGACCTCCTCCAATCCCTGCAACTATGTTACTATGATCTTTTTTTACATCCTTTTGAATTTTATTTAGGTTGACAATCTGATTATCTTTTGATGTATGCCAAATAAATTGAATTTTTTTTGATTTTAGTGATTTTTCAATTTTTTCTTTAAGAATTTTTTTTACATGAATTCCTGAAATTAAAGATACTTTTTTTGGTTTAGTTAAATTATATAGAAATGTACCAAATTCACTGATATTTTTTTCACCCACAACAATTTGTCTAGGTAATTCCATCGTATGCGATTGCATGCGATCTTGATTTTTTGTCATTATTTATGATTTCAGGGGGATCAAAAAGTTATTTAAAAGGGTGACATACCACTTACTTTATCTTAATAGGTGTATTTTTTGTCGAACAACGTTGAAGAAAAAATTTTGCATGGGACTACCACTGTAGGTATCAAGGCTAAAGACGGTGTCGTATTATGTGCTGATATGAGAGCCAGTGCAGGTTATTTTATTGCAAATAATAACACAATGAAAATTCAAAAAATCGATTTGCACGCAGGATTAACCTTGGCTGGTGGTGTGGCAGATGCACAAAATATTGTTGATATTTTACGTTATCATTCTAATTTACACAGAGTTGAAAAACATAATTCAATCTCACTTCATTCACTTGCAAGACTTTGCTCATTGATATTCCATCAAAATAGAGGCTATCCATTCATGGCTGATATCTTGGTTGGTGGTTATGATGCAAATGGACCTGCATTGTTTAACATCGATATGTTTGGTTCTGTTGAAGAGAAATCATATGTTACAACTGGTAGTGGTTCACCAGTTGCTTATGGTTTGCTTGAAGAAGAATTTCGAGAAGATCTTACAATTGAAGAAGCAAAAAAAATAGCTCTACGAGCTGTTAAATCTGCAATAGTTAGAAATATTGGTACTGGCGATGGAATTAATGTCGCAGTAATGGATAAAGACGGATTCCGTCTTTTGACCGATGAACAAAAGAAATCCGTCATCGAACTTTAGTGATTTAATGCAAAGAAAACAACTACAAAAAGAATTACCTTCTAGCCAAAATATAATGGCCACCATACTGCAAAGTATTCCCAAAGAAGCGAATGTTACAAAAATAGAATATGAAGGACCACGAATTGCTCTTTATACAAATACTCCTCGTTATCTGATGGAAAATAATGAAGCAATATCAAATCTTGTAAATGTGATCAAAAAAAGAATTGTTGTAAGGACTGATGAATCAATTAGAAAACCTGAAGATGAAGCTAGAAAAATTATTGCAGAATGTGTTCCAAAAGAAGCAAACCTACAAGGAACTATATTTGATATAACTACTGGTGAAGTCTCAGTAGAAGCAAAAAGACCTTGGTTACTACAAAGAGATGCAAAAGAATTCAATCATGTTGAAGTTACTGAGAAAACAGGATGGAAATTACGTATCAGGAAATCCACAACTATACCTTCACGTACAATTCAAACAATAAATGCAACTCTAAAACAATCTGCTTCTGAGAGAAGTAAACAGCTTAAACAAGTTGGTGATGAAATTTTCAGACCTAGACTATCTGAAAGAACTGAAGTTTCTCTTTATACTCTTGGTGGATTTGGCCAAGTTGGTAGATCTTCCTTATTACTATCTACTCCTGAAAGCAAGATCTTAATTGATTGTGGAATTAATCCTGGTGCACGTTCACCAATGGATGCATTTCCAAGATTAGATTCTCTAAATCTAACATTAGACGAACTTGATGCAGTAGTAATTGGACATGCACACTTGGATCATACTGGATTCTTACCAACATTGTGTAAATATGGTTACAAAGGTCCAATCTATTGTACAGAGCCAACCCTTCCTATGATGAATCTAATTCAATTAGATGCAATCAAAGTAGCTACTGCACAAGGCAGAACTCCAATTTATGCAGAACGAGATGTTAAACAGATCATGAGACAAGCAATTACTTTACCATATGGAACTGTTACTGATATTTCTCCTGACATAAAATTAGTTTTTGCAAATGCAGGCCATATTCTAGGTTCTGCCTTATGCCATTTTCATATTGGAAATGGCAATCATAACTTTGTTTATTCAGGTGATATTAAATTTGGGAAAAGTATTTTGTTTGAAGCTGCTAGTTGGAATTTTCCAAGAGTGGAAACATTGTTGATCGAAAGTACCTATGGTCTTAAAGAAGATATCCAACCAAGTCGACAAGAGGTAGAATCTGCTTTCATTAATGCAGTAAACAACACTTTAGCAGATGGAGGCAAAGTTTTGATACCAATCCCAGCAGTTGGTCGTGCACAAGAAATTATGATGGTAATTGATCACTATATGAAATCAGGAGAAATGGTTGAAGCACCAGTCTTTACAGAAGGAATGATTTCTGAAGCATCAGCTATTCATGAATCCTATCCAGAATATCTAGCAAGAGAACTCAAACAGAAGATCTTGGAGACTGATGATAATCCATTTGATTCTGAATATTTCACCAATATTGAGCATGCAGATACTAGGGAAGAACCAATGAGAGAAAATTCACCATGTATTATCTTAGCAACATCAGGAATGTTAGAAGGTGGTCCTGTTTTAGAATACTTCAAAAACATTGCACCAGATAAAAAGAACAAAGTATTGTTTGTTTCTTACCAAGTTAATGGAACTATGGGAAGAAGAGTACTTGATGGTTCTAAACAAGTATCCATGTTAGGAAAAGAAGGTAAAGTTGAAGTTGTTACTATCAACTGTGGTGTTGAAAAACTAGATGGATTCAGTGGTCACAGTGATTATAATCAATTAATGTCCTTTGTACAAAGACTAAGACCAAAACTTCGAAGAGTTCTAGTTAACCATGGAGAACGTAAGAAATCAGAAAATCTTGCTATGAATATTAGACGAATGTATAGAATACCTGCTCATTATCCTCAAATTCAAGAAGCAATAAAATTATTTTAGATCGTATTCTGGTTTCCAGATCTTTATACTAGATGGAGCAACAATAATTCTCTCTTCTCCTAATCTTGCAATATCTGCATCAGCAGTTTTTGCAATAGAATACAACTCTTCAACTACTTTACGAAGTTGTTCTACATCTTTTTGTGCTAATGGTGTAACTCTTAGAATCAAAATCATCCCCTTTTTGATATCTTCTTTGATAGAATGAACATCACTGATGTCTCTAATCGTTATAGCCTTTAGATATGTAGGGGTTTCTTGTTTTTGCATCCTCGATGGAAATGCGATCTACTCCTTCAAAAACTCTTCTTTAATTCTAACTAATTTTTTAAAAATTTCACGCCTACATTCTAAATTTAATGTAAGATTGTTCTTCTATACTTTCTGTACTGATTTCTCTAGAAGAATTATCATCTTTGACTGTGACAATTCCTTGTTGATCTTTTGGCACATCTGAATATCTTACAGTTATAGATGATGCAAATTTTACATGATCTCTTGCATTTTTACCACGTAAAATTGAAACTGGTCCCATATGATCTTTAACTTCAAGTAAAATATCTCCTGGCAATGCTATTGCTTTGATCATTTCATTTTCATCTTTGTTTCTTCCAACAACAAATTTTGTTTCTTCATCTAATCTAAAATGTCTTCCAATCTTTAACAAATCAACATCATTAATCGTTGGAGTTTCAATATGACTAAACAAATCTTTTGCTTTAATTCCAAATTGGGGTTCTGTTAACAAACAACCACCACCTGCATTAGGTGGATTTTCAATCCCATATTTTTTTGCCATCTGTAATTGGGTTCTTCTTGTTCTACCTTTAATCATTCCAAGATTTTCTCTTTTGATTAGTCCTTCTTTCTCAGCATCTGTTTCTGGTAGTAAACCAGCTGACAATGGTCTTACAATTTTTCCAACAAGGCCTGATTCTTTTTCAATAATTCTTAATGCAGGCCCATGTTGACTCATTGGACGTTGACCTAATACTTCACCTGAAATAATAAACTCTGCACCAATTTCTTCCATGTGTTTTTTTGCAGCATCAAACATCATGGCTCTACAATCAATACATGGATTAAAGCCAGCACCAATTCCATGTTTTGGATGCTTTAACATCTCAATGTATTCATCACCAAGATAAACTGTCTTTAAATTAACATTAAGATCATCAGCTCTTTCTCTAATTTCAAATCCACACCCTCGTCCACAATCAAAATCACAAAAAGGAGTTTTTATTGCAACAGCTGAAACCTCAAAACCTTGTTCTTGCATCATTCTGACTGCAAGTTGACTATCTAAACCTCCTGATAGTAATGCAACTACTTTTTTCTTCTCTCTTTCTTCTGTCACAACGATCTGGCCTAAATTTCCATATACAAACTTTACATCATACATAAATTGAGAAACAGAGATTTTTTTGTGTGAAACAGCGGAGAAAAAATCTTCTAAAATATGCCCAAAAGATTGGTTGTGATACACTAGTTACATTTGAGCCTGAGAACTTGTTTTACATGACTGGATTTTGGGGCGAAGCAATAGGATTACTTGAAAAGAATGGAAAAACAACCATTATTGCTCCAGAACTTGAAGTAGGAAGGGCAAGAGAAGAATCTGAAGAATGTGATGTAATTACAGCAGAACGTGGAACTGGCTTGATTACCTCTCTAATAAAAAAAATTAAGAAAAATCGTGTTTGTACTGATTGTCAAAATTATTCTATTATGATGTCTTTGAAAAAATCTATTCCAAAAATAAAATCATCTACAGAACCATTTTACAATTCTCGTATAATTAAAGACGAAAAAGAACTCCAAATACTCAAAAAAGCTTCTAAAATCATTGACGAAATGTTCAAGATTTGCTCAAAAAAGATGAAAGTAGGTCAAAAAGAATCAGAATTACAAACAATTTTGATGCAATATGCAATGGAACAACAAATGTTTGACACTGGATACAAATCAACACTTAACCCTCTAATTATTGCTGGAGGTCCTAATGGTGCACTACCTCATGCTCAAGTTTCATCAAGAAAATTCAAAAAAGGTGATCTTGTAGTTACTGACCTTACATTACGATACAAAGGATATGTTTCTGATGCAACCAGAACATTTGCACTTGGAAAAATTTCATCTCAAGCAAATGAAGCATATGAAATTGTTAAAGAATCTCAAAAACTTGGTCTAAAAGCGGTTAAACCAAATGTAGATTGTAAAGATGTAGATTCTGCATGTAGAAAATACATTGAAGAAAAAAATTATGGCCAATACTTTATTCACTCTACTGGTCATGGAATTGGATTAGAAGTACATGAACTTCCAACTGTTTCCTATAGAAGTGATACAAAATTAAAAAAAAATATGGCAATTACTATAGAGCCTGGAATCTATATTGAAAATAAATTTGGAATTAGAATAGAAGATTCTCTAATTGTTAAAGAAAAACCAATTGTAATGCACAAATTTACTAAAGATTTAGTTACGCTTTGAGCCTAATCATAAAAGTCTACTAAATCAATAATGTATTTTGATTCTTGATTATTTGATGTGATTTCTCCAGAACCCATATCTATATTCCAATCATAATTAATTTTTCCTTTATGTGACTCAAAATTCAAAACAACTTGATATTCTTCTGAATCTATACTTGATACAGTAAGGTCTACAACAGTTTTTTTGTTGTTGTAAATTTTCTCATCAGGATATTCTTCACTAATTTTCTTTGAAATTGCATCCATCACAGTTAATCCAGCTTCATTTGGGCCATTATACCCCATTAAGATATCAACTATTTGTTGTTCTTCAGATGAAAGTTCTGGGAAACTACTTTCCAAATCCCCTTTCATTAAATCAGGAACTATGAAAATTACAAACAATCCAATCAAACCAAGATAAATTGGTGCTCTTTTTCTAAGAAATGCTTTAAAATCAGATTTTTTTGGTTTTTTTTCTTTCTCTTTCCTATCTTTACCCATTCTTATTTCTCCGAATCTCTAGTATTTTGCAGTTAAAATTAAAACTTGCCATGGAAATAGAATTTCTCCATTTTTCTTTGTGTATTGAATGGTTTTCTCTTTTACTAACTGTTTCAATCCTTTTATTTCTGAATATTCTAATGCATCTAGCTTTTCTTTTAGAGGAGTTGCAATGTATTTGATGTAATTTTTCCAATAATCTTCAAATTTTCCAGGACTATAATGAAAAACAAATTCCTTTACTGTAATCTTTGAGAACCCAGCTCTGCTAATCTCTTTTTTTAATGCAGATTTTGTACCAAATCTATCAAGATTTGGTGAACCAGGTGGTACATAATCTGGAATGTATTGGGTTACAGAATCTAAAATACTACTAAAAAAAGGAACTTTTTCCTTACTTCCATGAACTGAAATTCCTATTTTACCTGATTTTTTGAGGCTATTTCTAATATTTTTTAATGCTTTTTGGGCATTTGGAAAGAAGAACAATGCATACTGACAAGTTACAACATCAAATTTTTTTAAAAAACTAAACTTTTCTGCATCAATATTTACAAAATCTAAATTTGATTTTTTTCCATTCCACTTTTTTGCTATTTTAATTGCTGTAGTAGAAGTATCAGCACCTACTACATATCCTAAATTCCCAACCTTATTTCGAATTTTCTTTGTTACTACACCTGTACCACATGCAAGATCTAATACTATGTTGCCTTTGTTGATGTTTACTAATTCTATTAATTTTGTAGTACTTTGAAATGGTCCTTTACTTACACTAGCCCATCTTTTATGATAACGAGGAGCAACCTCATTCCAAATTTTCATATTTCTTTGTTTGTAATCAGAATGATTCAATTTCATTTGTAAAATCACTTGTTCTATGATGTATTTTATGTAATCTCTTTGAGATCAGATTTTAACATTCTGCCAGTTTCATGATAGTACCTATGCTCAATTTGTTTTTTGATAAACTTTGCAATTTTCTGTTTTCTCATCCATCCAGATGTAACAACTTTTTCAGAATCTACAATGACTACCTGATTGTTTTGAGGATTTTTTTTATATTTAGGTGAACCAATGTCGTTTGCTATTATCATATCTGAAGATGATTCTTTTAATTTTATTTGAGCTGACTTGATTAATTGTTTTTTTGTAAGATTTGTTTCTGCCTTAAAACCTACTAGCAGTACATTTTTTTGATATTTTTTTATTTGATCTATAATTTTTGGTGCTTTTTTGAGGCTAATCTTTAACTCATTTTTTGAACTTTTAATTTTATCCTTACTTGGATTTGCAGGAATATAATCTGCAATCGCTGCTGCCATAATTACAATATCGAATTTTTTCTTTAATTCTGTTTTTACAGCATTGAGCATTTCTTTGCTAGATGTAACATTGATAATTTTTGCACCTTTTGGAGGTTTTTCTTCTCCAGGACCATACACAAAAGTAACTTTGGCCCCTGCAGAAATTAATTCAGATGCTAAAGTTACCCCTGTTTTTCCTGAACTTTGATTTGTAATTACTCGTACAGGATCTATGTGTTCAATTGTCGGTCCTGCAGTCATTAACACTTTTTTATTTTTTAATATTGATGAGAATCCAAATTTTTTTAAAACATGTTCTAAAACATCTTCTGGTTCTGGTGCTTTTGCTTTTCCTTCAATCATTTGAGGAGAGATAAATTCAATCTTATTTTTTAGAAATTCTATATTCTTTTTTATTGCTGCATTGTCATACATTGATTCATGCATTGCCATACACATTAAGATTGGAATCTTTGATCCAAATCCCACAGTAAGTATAGTAGAAATTGGTGTATCATCTATTCCATTTGCTAGTTTTCCTAATGTATTTGCAGTAGCAGGATATACTATTACTAGATCTGATTGATTATAATCTGCTAATCTAATATGTTCTAGTTCTCCTGTAAGTCTTGTAATTACTTCGTTTCCAGTAGCCCATTTGAAATAATCAGGCTGTATTAATTTTGTAACTGCATTACTTGTAACACATGTTACATCTGCCCCATGTCTCATAAGTAATCTTGCAAGTTCAATTGCTTTGTATGCTGCAACACTACCTGCAACACAAAGTACAATTCTTTTTCCAGATAATTCTACTCCATGTGAATTAACAATATCTAAAGATGGGTGATCTTTTTTCTTTATCTTTTTTTTAGCTACCAATTTGCTCACGTAATTTTTTAAACTCTTCATCATCCATTGAAAACCAATTCTCTGCTGCAGGAAACGTACCTGATTCTACATCTTTTTTATAATTCTCTAGTGATCTTACAATATCTTCTGATAAATTCATGTATCTTTTTGCAAATTTTGGTTTTATCTTATCGTACATTCCTAGTAAATCTTGAACAACTAGTACTTGTCCATCACAGTTTACTCCTGAACCAATTCCTATTGTGGGAATACTAACAGTTTCAGAAATTATCTCTGCTACCTCATGACTTATCATCTCTAATGCAATACTAAACACACCTGCTTCTTCAAGCTCTTTTGCATCCTCAATTAACCTCATTGCAGTGTCTTTTGTTTTTCCTTGTACTTTGTATCCCTGTGAAAGCATTGTTGTTTGAGGCTGTAATCCAATATGACCCATTACTGGAATTCCTATATCTACAATTGCACTAATTGTTTCAGACATTATTGAACCTCCTTCAAGTTTTACAGCATCAGCCCCTGCTTTGATTAATCTACCAGAATTATTGATGGCATCTTCTATGCTTGCTTGGTATGACATAAATGGTAAATCTGATACTAGTAACGAGTTTTGCCTTGCCCTACTAACTGCTTCTGTAAACATACACATTTGATCCATTGTCACTGGAATTGTATTTTCATAACCAAGCATTACCATTCCTGCACTATCTCCAACTAACAATACATCTATTCCTGCTTTATCACATAATGAAGCTAGAGTATAATCATAACTTGTAATTACCGAAATTTTCTTTTTCCCTTTTTTCATATTTGTAATATCTTGTACTGTTTTATGCAATTCTAGCTCTCCTTGTAAGATTATTTTTTATTTGAATAATATTCTCTGTAAGGTTTTTTTTGTTATCAAAATCATTAACAATTTTTTGAAGAATATTCCGATTCTTTTTAGCCAGTTTTTTAGATTCATCAATTAACAAATCAACTGCTCGTGTAACATTATCTACAATTGTAATGTTACCAGTTTGCGAAGTTCTAGAAAGAGGATTTAGATCAAATGTGATAACTATCTTTCCTGCCTTTCTAAGTGCCATTGTTCTATCTCCATCTTCTAGAGGTACAACTACAACATCAGCTACAAAAATTCCATTTTTATCTACAATCCTTCTAGCTGAATCAATACCTGGTAGTTTTGTAGATGAAGCAAGACTTGTACCTAAAATCTCTCTTGCCCCATTCTTTTTGAGCGTCTTAATTATTGCCTGCTTTCTCTTCTCATTAGCATAAAACAGGTTTACCTCAAGTTTTGCCTTGATCTGCTTTGATAGTCTTACAATTTGTTTGGGACATAATGCAGCTATGTTTCCATTAACTGAGATTACAGGCATATCTGCCAAAAGAAGTTGTGCTGCTGCAGCTTTGATGGCCTGCTTTGCAGCTTTGCCAGTTTTTTCTCCTAGTAAATAATCAAAGGCTTCTCCTCTTCCTTGAGCCAAGAGTCCTTCTTTTGCAACTAATCCATTATCAAATCCATTTACTAATTTTTCACGGATTAAAAGTGATTTTGCTCTTGGATGTGATTTAGGAATTAAAGGCATATAATTTCAATTAATTGTAAAGAACTCTTGCACCATTATCATCTAATTCTGATTTTATTATTATCCCTTCAGGATATTTTTGTAAAATCTCTAAAACCATGCTTTCATCTTCTTTTGGAATCATTGAGAAAATTGTTTCCCCAAAAAATGCAATTCCACATTTAATATTATTTTTAGATAATTCATTAACTACTTTTTGCATTCTTGGAGTCATAACATCTACATATTTTGCAAATTCTAATGACATGTCTTGAAAATGTTCATAATTTTTTGATTCTAATAATTTGTTTACCATTTTTCCACCAAGACCATTAATTTGAGATAAACGTTCTTTGATAAATTTATTTGTAGAAATTGGAGAAAAACAGATCATAATTATTGAGATTTTATCTGTAAGAATTTTTTCAACACTACCAATCCCTGGAGCGCCAGGTTTCACACGAATTTCAAAACCACCATGAAATGATGCTAAAACATCCCCTAACCCAGTTTTACAATTAATCTCTGCATTATGTGCGATTTGCCCAATTATTATTTTATCTAATTTTGTTTTAAGAGCTTGATCTAATGCAAATGATAGCGATAATGCAACAGCGCCACTAGAACCTAAACCATATCCAACTGGAATTGATATATCATGTTCAATATCAAAAAACTTGTTTGAAAATTCTCCAAGCTTTAAGAATTCATTTAAAACAAATTCTGAGACATCTGTTTTATCTGACTGATACCCCTTTGTTGTGATTCTAAAGTTTGATTCTTGATCATCTTTTGTATCTATTTTTACTCTTGTTGTAACCCCCTGTTTTATTGAGAATCCAGCCCCCATAGATCCTAAATTTTCTAAAGAATTTTGATTATCATCTAGATGAGCCTTGAAAAAGCCTGTTATGTGAGCAGGACAAAATGCTGTAGCCTCCATTGATCTTAGTTTAAATTTTACACAAAATATAAGAATATGGCTTAAATTAATTAAATTAATATAAATTGACTAAATTTATTCGACGCCTGCAAAGAATTGGAAGTAGCCTCCTAGTATCATTACCAAAAGAGTGGGTTGATGCACATAATCTAGATAAAAGTAGTGAAGTTGAAATTGAAACAGGACAAGATAGTATTTCAATTTCTGCAAATAAAGAGACACGCCCAACAAAAAAACTTGTAATTTCATATCCCTTACCAAAAGAAGAAAATATTGTAGCTGACATCACTGGAGCTTATCTTTTAGGATATGATATTATTGAAATTAATTCAAAATCAATTATTCCCGGAGAAGATAGAGAAAAGATTCGTAATTCTATGAGACGATTAGTCGGAATGGAAATAATTGAAGAAGATGCATCTCATATTAACATGCAATTTCTTTTAGATGCAACAACACTTAATCCAGAAAAAATTCTCAAACGAATGAGCTCAATTTCACTTGGTATGTACGTTGATGCATCAAATGGATTAATTTCAGATGACAAGTCTAACTTACAAACATTATCAAATCGTGATGTTGAGGTAAATAGACAATATTTCTTACTAGTTCGTTTAATTCGTAGTGCTCTTGTTGATAAAAGATTAGCTAATGCATTTAATTTAGAAAATATTGATGTTCTTGATTATAGAGTTGCAGCAAATCTTCTTGAAAATGCAGGTGATTCTATTGTTGAACTTTCAAATTTAATTTATAATTCATCTTTATCAAAAGAACATTCAAAAAAAATCTTTGATGTAGTTAAGGATTTTGGTAACCTTGCAGAAAAATTTATTGATGCATTTACAAAACCTGATAGACTTTTAGCTATTGAAGCAATATCATTACATAAAAAATATGAAGAAAAACTTAGTAAACTTAGAACTACATTTGGTAATAAAAAACAAATTCCAATGGATTTTCTTGATTTAGTGTATATGTTTGAAAGAATAGCACAATCTTGGACAGATATTGCAGATCTTGTAAAGCCTATCTATAATGAATAGTTAGTATAGTTTCTTTTTAATAGCATAAGTTAAGACTGCACAAATTGTTTTTGAATCTTGAATTTTTCCAGATTTTATCATTCTAAGCAGTTTTTGCATATCCATTTTTACTACAGATAATATCTCATCATCATCTAGTTTCAAATCAGCAATTTTCTTTAATCCAGAGGCTACAAAACAATGAATTGCCTCAGTATTATAGCCAATTGATGGGTAATAGGTAATTAGCGGAGTCATCTTTTTTGCTCTATATCCCGTCTCTTCTTCTAGTTCTCTGAATGCACATTTTATTGGCTTTTCTCTTTTTTCTAATGTTCCAGCAGGAATTTCTAAAACATATCCATGAAGAAATCTATGTTGTTTAACAAGAATTACCTTCTTTTCTTCATCAAAAGCAAGCATTGCTACAGCACCTCTATGTTCTATCATCTCACGTTTAACTTTTCTTCCCTCTATTTTACCATCATATACACTAAGACCTAAAATTTTCCCCTCATAGATTTTCTTCTTCTTCATAACAAGTCCTAGAAGTTATTATTATTTAATTTGTTTGATATGTTAGATGTAGTCTAGATGATTTTTTGAAATCACTAATAGCGTTTTCTAACCATTTGATATAAATGGAAATTTTTTTTGGAATGAATAAATCAGCTGATTTTACATTTTCAATAGTTCTAACTTTTTGTGTTAACTCATCCATCTTGAAAATACTATCACTATACATAAACAAGACAATTTGATTTTTTGCAATAAAAGGAATTTGTAAATATGATTCAGAAAATATATTATTCATATTTTCTAATGTTTCTTTTAATTTACCTTCTATCCAAGTAAGAATAACATGTGGAATAAAATTATCAATTTTTTTAGGATCATAAATTAAAGTAAATTGAATTCCATCATTTTCCTGTAATTTTTCAATACATCTAGTTATTGTTTTTGTTGCCATGTTTGTATTCTTTGCAATATTTTCAATTTTCTGTCTAGGATCTTTAATTAATTCTTCTAATATTTCTAAATCTGTTTTTGTAAGATTGGAATTAAATCCTGGATTCTCTGCTTCAAAAATTGATAGAACTCTAACATCCTTCATTAATTTACTTACAAGTTCAATTTTTTGTTTTAAATTCTCTTTTACAACAATGCTACAAACTGTAATTCCTCCTATACATGGTACTACAAAATATGGTTCACCTACAAGACTTACTTGTTCTAAAATCTTGTTAATGCTTTCACCTGATACAACAAAATACAAAACCCCATAACCTAAGACGGGTGGTTCGACTTTAATGAAAAATTCTTCAATTATCCCTTTTTCTTCCATTTTTTGAATTCTAGTATGTACTGCTCCACCAGACAAGTCTAATTCTATGCCTATTTGTCTGTCTGATTCTCTGCAATTATTCAAAAGTCTACTTAGAATTTTTATATCTAAATTGTCCATTTTATCATCTAATTAACTCCATAGAATATAGAAATTACTTATTTGATATAAAATTGTCTATAATGATAATATTACACGTCTAATACATTATATATTAGACTATTTTATTACCCCTGTGGATTATCGATTAAGATTAGCCAAAAGAATGCTATTCAATAAAAAAGGCAGTTTGATTGGTGCAGTTTTAGCTGTAACCATTGGAATTTTAGTAATCCATGTAAATTTTGTAATATTTCAAGGATTGTTTGATGCTATAGTTAGAGATATCAGTGATTATCGAAATGGTGATATTTTAGTAACTGATGAAGCTGATTATATCGATAAATCTGATTTATCACTTGTAAATTGGTTTGAAAGAATTCCATTTGTTGAAGCGGCAACACCGCGGCTTTCATCAACGGCAGAAATGAATATGACAAAAAATGGAAAACTAATTGAAGAAACAAGAATACCAATTGTAGGTGTTGATCCGTTTCGTGATATTAGAGCATCTACTGTTCACGAAACTGTTTTAGATGGAAAATATGTATTTTCAAGAAATTCTATTGTATTGGGATCAAATGTGGCACAAGATCTTGGAGGAGCTGAAGTAGGTGATAGTGTTAAAGTTCTTGTAGTTGATAGATGGGGAGAAGATCAAATTAGAAGATTTACCGTATCTGGTATTGCTACATCACCCGGTGGTCAAGGATTTGATTATACAGCTGTTGTACATATTGATACTTTACGTGATATGATGAATAGACCTGGTGATACAGGTTCGTTAATGGTAAAACTTAATGATCCTTCCAAAGCATTTGAAGTAAAAGAATTCTTTTTGCGTTCATTTCCTAATGATGACTTTATTGCGGAAACTATAGAAGAGTCAGCTGAACAGCAACTTGCTGGTTTTAGATCTGGAATTGCAATGATCAATATGATAGGGTACTTTGGAATGATGTCATCTGCATTTGCTATTGTTACAATTCAGATGATGTTAGTTAATGGTAAGACTAGAGAAATTGGTGTCATGAGAGCAATTGGAGCTAAAAGAAAAGATATTCTAATCATTTTCATTTTTCAAGGAATGATTATTGGAGCAATTGGAGCTGGGGTAGGAACTGCAACAGGATTAGGCTATACATTTTATGCAAAGGAAACAAAAATGTCATTCAATAACAGCCTCCCACTTGAAGTCACTTACAACTGGGAAAAGGTCATACAAACTGCTTTAACTTCATTTATTTTGGCAATTATTGCATCTCTATATCCATCGTATAGGGCAACTAAGCTGTTACCCGTGGAGGCGATGAGAACTGTCTAAGGTACTTGAAATTACTAATCTGAGTAAGATTTACGGAGAAGGAGACAATAAAGTAAAAGCTCTTGATAATGTATCACTTTCAATTGAACAGGGCGAAGTTGTTCTAATTGTTGGAAGTTCTGGATCTGGTAAATCAACATTACTTAACATGATTGGATTATTAGATCATCCAACAAATGGAAAGATCTTCATTGATGGAATTGATACCACAACACTTAGTGACAATAACATTTCCTCATTTAGAAATAAAAAATTAGGCTTTATCTTTCAATTTTCCAATTTACTTAGTGATCTTTCAGTACTGGAAAATATATTATTACCAAAACAAATTGCTGGAACTAGCAGTACTGCTGAAAAAGAGGCTAGAGATTTACTAAAAGCAGTTGGACTTGAAGATCAAATGCATAAACGTGCAAACAAAATTTCAGGTGGGCAATCTCAAAGAGTAGCAATTGCAAGAGGATTAATCAATAAACCTTCAATTGTTTTAGCAGATGAGCCAACTGGTAACCTTGACTCAGTAACATCAGATACAATTGTCCAATTAATGAAATCAATGGCAAAAAAACTTAATCAAACATTCATCATAGTTACACATGATAGACAACACTTTGGTAATACAGATAGGGTAATAACAATAAAAGATGGTAAAGCCTTTGAAGGTGATCAGCCATCTGAAATGGAGGTTATTGCATAATTGAATCTTAAACTATTCTTCTCATTGTCTATTATTGCACTTGCACCATTTGTTTTTGATAACTCATTTGCTCAAATAACATCTGGTGGATTTGGTGAGTCTCCTTTTAAAAGAGACTTTGGGGATGTCAAATTTTTAGATGCATACTTTGGTACATTAAATCAAAAAATTGAAGTTGAAGCAGGAGATGGTAATGTTCCATTTACAGTTGTATTTGCAAATGTAGGAACTCAAGATATTACAGGAATTCAAGGTCAACTATCATTGCCATTTGGTTTTTCTGCATCTGATGGTCCTGGCGCTATAATTCATGCAGATAGTGATTCTAATTCATTAGCAGGAGCAAATTTTCATCTGACTTTTTTTGTAAATCTTGATAAAAATGTAAAAATTCAACAGTATCCTGGAACTGTAAAAGTTGATTACTCTAGATTAAGAGAATCTGGTGTTCGAACAGCATTTTCTGATTTTGATTTTAAAGTAACAGGTGATAGTGTGATCAATGTAAGAGCACTAGAGCCATTTCTTACATCTTTAAGATCAAATGATGTAATAATTGAAATTGCAAATGATGGGAGTGCTCCAATTTCTGGTGTAGATATTGTTGTGACTAACACACAAACAGAACTTGCATCAACATCATCATCAACTACTAATATAGAAAATGTTGTTATCTTAGAATCAAGCTGGGATATTGGAAACATTGCTCCAAAATCGGTTAGATACCTTACGGCAACAGTATATGTACCTGAAGAACTTAAAGGTGATACTTTACGAATTCCTTTATCAATTTCATATTATAATACACATGGTGATAAAATGAGTATTTCAAAGATTGTTGATTTTTACATTAAAGGATTAATTGATCTTAGTATTCTTAATATAGATGTAATTGAATTATCTGGCACACAGATGGTAATTGGAGAAATCATTAATGAAGGAAATGATGATGGATTGTTTGGTTTTGTAACTATTGATCCTCGTGGTGATTCTAATATCAAATCAACTACTCAATTTATTGATGAAATTGAAGTTGATGCACCTGTACCATTTAATTTACCAATTGAATTTGATGGTGAACCAAAATATGGAGAACACGAAATTACCATTACTGTAAGATACAAAGACAGTGTTAGAGATGAGATCTTTCTAACTCACAATGCTACAATCTTTGTTCAAGAATTATCAAATGATGAAAAAGACAATACTGATTTAACAATGATAATTATCCCAATCATTCTGACAATTGTAGCAGGAATTTACATTATGCGTAGGCGTAAAAAAGCAACAATCGAGGCAAGTTAGAGATTAAATTATAAATCTAAAATAGAAAAATAAGATTAAGTCAAATTGAGATCAAGTATTGTTGTCCTAATTTCTGTTTTAGTTGTTGGGAGTATTGTAATTTTTCTAGGTTTTCTTACAAATCAAGAATATGTTGAGATCTCTGAACTCTCTAATCAATATGAAAATTTAGAAAAATACAAGAATGAATTAGAAAAACTTAATCAATATAATCAGCAAATCCTAGAAGAATTAGAAAAACAATTCAAAAACTCAGATGATGTTCATTTAGATCAACTAAATGAAGAGATCGAAGTAATAAAACAAGTTGTTAATAAAAACAAGGAAGAACTTGAACAAGTTATCAAAAAACTATCAGAAATTGAATCTAAACCTTAGGCTGAAGCACTTTCTAGACCGTAAGATTATAAGCAATTACTAGACCTTGCGATCATGCTGGGATATGAAATTGAGGTTCCAAAGGAATTACGAGAATTTATGTTAGAAGAAGCCAAAGAAACACTTCTTGGGCAAAAAAATGGTGCATACAAGCAATATCGTTATGGTAATTTACACATCAGAGAATATGATGATAAATTTTTAGTTCACACTGATAAGATTGATCCGAGAAAAGATCCAATTGGGCATTTAGTTTATGATGCACCAGAAGTTTTAATTGGTTTAGCATGTGCAGTTTTTGGTGGTTCACAAATTGCAAAAAAGTTTCTCAATAAAAAATCAAAAAAAATAACTTTTACTTCTGGTTTGATCTCATCAATTATTTCTGGATATCTAGGATATACAATAACAAAAAAAATTAAAAATTATTTGGAGTAAATTTTATGTCTATTATTAGAACCATCAATGTACTCATCAAACTACTACCATCAATCTTTGCATTACGTAGGGATAGAAAAAAATGGATTCACCATGAGGGAAATGAAATAGATTTAGAGCAATTTCGAAAAAATGCTCGTAAGGTACTTGACACATTCATTTCATTAGGACCTGTCTACATTAAATTAGGACAATGGCTTTCTTCCAGAGCAGATATCTTACCTCAACCTTACTTAGAGGAGCTTGCAAAACTGCAGGACAGTGTTCCTGCTGCTCCTTTTGATCAAGTTAAACCAATAATTGAAAAAGATCTTGGACCAATTGATGAAAAATTTGACGAAATAGATCCTAATTGTATTTCAGGTGCATCATTGGGACAAGTTTATCGAGGTTCAATTTCTGGTCAGCAAATTGCTATCAAAGTAAAAAGACCTGGCATTGAAAAAGTTGTAGCAAGAGATCTCAAAGTTTTAAAAAAAATTCTTCCACTAGCATTAAGATTTGTTGATCCAAACTTACGATATTCAGCAAAAGCTATGCTTTCTCAATTTATTGAAACCATTTACGAAGAAATGGATTATACTATTGAATCTGAAAACCTCAAAAAAATCAAAAGTGATATGGGAAATACCAACAAAGTAGTTGTACCCTCAGTTTTTGATGATTTTTCCTCAAAAAATGTACTAACAATGGAATATCTCCCAGGGATCAAAGTTACAAATGTACAGGCTCTTGATGAGAAGGGAATTGATAGAGAACAACTAGTCATTGATGTTCATAAAGTCTTCTTCACTATGCTTCTCAAACATTCAATTTTTCATGCAGATCCTCACCCTGGAAACATCTCGGTAACTGATGATGGAAAACTCATCTTGTATGACTATGGAATGGTTGGACGGATAAATGATGAAACAAGATTCAAGCTAATCAGACTGTATCTTGCACTAGTTGAAAAAAATCCTCCAAGAGTTGTTAATGCTATGAATGATCTTGGAATGCTAACTCCTGGATATAATAGAACAGTAATTGAAAAGGGAATAGAACTTTCAATTCGTGCCATGCATGGAAACAAGCCTGATGAAATGGAAGTGCAAAGCTTGATGGAGCTTGCAAATCAAACTATGAGTAAATTCCCATTTATACTGCCAAAAAATTTAGCCTTGTATATGAGAATGGCATCGATAATTGAAGGAATCTATAAAACACATGATGTAGATTTTAAGTTTGTCAAAGTCTTAAAAAATATACTTGAAGAAGAAAATTTGATCACACGAGCATATGTTGAAGAATTAAAGATCTCTTTTGATATTTTTGCAAAATCAATTGACACTGTACTTCGAATTGGACCTGATATGAAAAAACTTATGGATGAAATTCAGATCCATATGAAAAAAAGAAAACCTGTGGTTTTAATCAGTGGAAGCATATTTGCTTCTGCACTTTTCATTGGTTCAACATTTTTGTATCAATCCAATGATCTTCTTGGTTTAGTTGGAATGATTACTTCTGGTTTGATAATGGTCGCATCAAGTTTGTTTAGAAAATATTAGTTTATTCAATTGAGATATTTTTTCCTTTTTTTATTACAGGAATAATTATTGTAAGAACCCCATTTTGATATTTTGCCGATTTAATTTTTTCTTCACCTTGTTTAATATTAATAGGAAGTCTAATTTTTTTATCTATAATATTTGGTCTTTGATTTGAAATTAATGATTCAGATTCTTTTTCATCAATTGTTTTTTGAGCTTTGATAGAAAGTATATCTCCACATAGAATCAACTCAATATCATTTTTGGCAAATCCTGGAATATCTATTACTACCTTAAGACTATCTTCATTTAGATACATGTCAATTGGTGGTAAGACAAATTCATAGAATTCTCTAGATTTATTTCCAATCTCCTTGATTACTTCTTTTACAAGTCCCATTTTGTGATATGTGTTCAATTTTTAGTTATAAATCTTATAGAATTTGGTTAACATACTTGAACTCAAATTTGAATTCTATATGAAAATATTTTAGAAAAACAAAAAGAGTTTAGATTTATCTAGAGCCTTCAAGAATTCCGGAATCTCCATGAATTCTATCTATGTGTTTTGAAAGATCTTCCTTATCCTCAAAAATTGATTCACAATAAGGACATGTATACTTGTCAGCCATGATGGAAAATTGGTAAAGGGCGTATTAAACAATTCGTAATTAATCAAACATGATAGATTTTTAATCAATTAATTTCTCTATTTTGATAACTTATGATAATTGTAATTGAAGGTGGAGATCAAGCAGGTAAGTTAACACAATCAACTTTACTAGAAAAAGCGCTTAAAAAAAGAAAGATCAAAACAAAACTATTCCATTTTCCTGACTATAAAACCCCAATAGGGAAAGAAATCAGAAAATATTTGGATGGAAAAAGAAAATTTCTTCCACAAGTAATTCATTGTCTTTTGGCTGCAAATAGATGGGAAAAACTAAATCAAATTTTAGAGGCAGAAGAGAAAAATTCTATTCTAATTATGAATCGGTATTATCATTCTAATTTGGTTTATGGAATAGTAAACGGTATGAAGCAAAAATGGCTTGAGAATCTTGATGTTGGTCTACCAAAAGCTGATCTTGTAATTTTACTTGATGTTACTCAAAAAGAATCATTTCGTAGACAGAAAACTCATAGAGACAAGTTTGAAAAAAATGAAGAGTTTTTAAGAAAAATCTCTAAAATCTATCGAACAACTGCCCAGAAAAAACATTGGAAAATAATTGATGCATCAAAGTCTAAACAAGAAATACATGAAGAAATTTTGAAAATATTTTCAAAGAAAATAGGGTTATGAAAAAAAAATATCTAGATATAATAGATCCAATTCATGATTTTATTCGTGTCTACGAACATGAACTATCAATAATTGATAATCCTATGTTTCAGAGATTAAGACGAATTAGACAACTTTCTGGTGCTCATTTAACATATCCAGCAGCTCAACATACAAGATTTGAGCACTCATTAGGAGTCATGCACATTGCAAGTCAAGCAGGTCATGCATTAAATGAAAAAGGATTTTTAAAATTAGATGATGTTGAAATACTTAGGTTATCTGGTCTTTTACATGATATAGGTCATGGACCATTTTCTCATCTTTTTGAGGAAATAATCCAAGAAAAAAAAATTTCACATGAAGACTTTGGTAAAGAAATTATTCTTAAATCTGAAATCGGTGATAGTTTATCAAAAAATGGGTTTGATAAAAAACTCATAACTCGAATTGCGTTTGGGTATTCTAAATTTCAATACATGAATGAAATTGTTTCAGGTGCACTTAGTGCAGATATGATGGATTATTTGCTTAGAGATGGTTATTTTACAGGAGCAGAACATGCAAAAATTGATCATAAAAGAATTACACAATCACTTGATGTATATCAAAAAAAATTAGCCTTGGAACGTTCTGCATTGTACTCTTTTGAATCAATGATGCATTCTAGATATCAAATGTTCAAAGCAGTATATTTTCATAAAACTGTAAGAGCAGCAGAAGTTATGTTAATTGAAGCCTTAAGATTATCAGATGATGAATTTGGCTTTACTACTTTTAATCTAAATGAATATGTTAAACTTACAGATGAATACGTTTTATCAACTCTAATCTCATCAAAATCTTCAAAATTAAAACGTGCTAGACAATTTGCACTTGATTATCAAAATAGAAAATTACTAAAATGTGTATTTGAGAGAATCTTGACAAGTAGAACTAACTTGAAGAAAACACGAACTGATGAACTTAGGACTGCCATATCTAAAAAATCGAAAGTTGATGAAAATGAAATTTTTGTAGATAGTTCTGTTACCCCATCAATTCCTCTTGCACCATCCAAAAACGAATCAAAATCTATTATTCTGATTACAAATGAGAATGGAAAATCCTCAGCAAAGGAGATGCCAATTTCAGAAATTCCTGTAGTTTCAGCAATATCTGGATTTATGAATATTCTTAGAATCTATACCCATCAAAAGAACAGAAAAAAAGTTGAAATTGCCGCAAAATCAATCATTGGTGATCTAAAGTGAAAAAAAGAATTGTTATCAAATTATCTGGAAAAGTTTTTGGTACTGATAATGTTAAAGCACTAAAAGACTATGCCCAATTTCTAGTAAAAATCAGTAAGATTTGTCAACCAATTGTTGTTGCTGGGGGTGGAAATATTGCAAGACATTACATTTCTCATGCAAGATCTTCTGGTGCAGATGAATCTACTCTTGATGAACTTGGAATCGAAATTTCAAAACTTAATGCAAAACTGCTGATTTATGCTCTAAAGAATAGGGCTTATTCACATCCACCAGCTACTTTACAGGAAGTCAGGCATGCAGTAGATGATGGATTAATAGTTGTAACAGGTGGCTTACATCCTGGTCAAAGCACTAATGGTACTGCTGCATTGATTGCTGAAAAAATACAAGCTGAACAATTCCTTAATGCCACTGACGTTGATGGGGTTTATGATAGGGATCCAAACAAATTCAAAAAAGCAAAAAAATTCAAAAGAATTGAACTAAAAAATTTAAGAAATATGTTAGTTCATGAAGATTCTGTTGCAGGCGGATATGACCTGATGGATATTGTTGCTCTAAAAATCATTGAGCGCTCTAAAATCAAAACAAGAATCATAAAGGCTACTCCAAAAATTATTGAAAAAGCCATTAAGGGTGAAGATGTAGGTACTGAAATTATTTTCCCTTCAAAATAATTATTCAGAAATTTCGTTTTGAATTGTTGGTCTTGTTTCAGACCAGATCTGAATCTCTTTTCCTGAATATTCAGAAATTCCTGATTCTCTGAGTTTTTTAAAAATTGATATAGCTTCTTCTTTTTCTAGTGCCCTTGATTGAGCTTTTGTAAAACCATCTTTATCTACAATTATTGCTACATGTCCATTTGGAGAATCAATTACAGCTGTAAATTCTTCCTCTCCAACTGGTTGAAATTTTCCATCAACTTTTTTGGTTGTCAAAGTCAACATCCCAAATCCAGCTACTTCAAACATCTTCATTTGTGATTTACTGGCTCTTTGTTTTCCTTGTTGTACTGCTTGAAAGTACTGCATGATTTTTTCTATCTACAATGATATAATAACTATCTCAACATTTAAGATATCTAGAGAGTAAGCAAAAATAATGAATCCTAAAATCTTTGTTGGCATTGCAATTGCAACGTTTGTTGCTATATTGGGGGGGATTCTTTTGATGGGACCTACAATGATTGTAGAATCTCAAGATGAAACTCTTTATGACACTCAAAATGCTATACAAGTAGAACCTCTTCAAATTGAACTAGAGGATATTTCTGTTACAAAAATTTCACAACGATCAGCTACAATTAAGATTGCATTCAAAATTTCTAATCCTAACTCTGCTGCTGTGATCGTTCAAACTATGGATTATCAATTATTTGAAACAAGTTTTTCTGAGTCTGAACAAATTTCAGGTGGTGAAATAGGAAGTAGACCTGAGGGGATGCTAGAATTTGGCTCAAACTACTATGTTCTTCTTGGTGATAACTCAATTATACTAAAAGACACTATTTCGCTAAAAAACTCTGGAAATACTCCTGAATTATGGACTCATCTTGAAGATAATTCTGCAACTTGGAGAATTACTGGGGATGTATTTTACAACCTAAGCTCTATGACAAGTGGTCAAGAAAATGAACTTCATTTTGAATTTATCAAATAACGACTACTGTATCATAAAATTTCAAAATTATGATAATTTGTTTTTAGAGCAAAAATATTGGCAAAGTTATAAAAGCCCGTAAAGTGAGTTTTTATCAAATGGCAGAAGCAGGTATGGCCGCATTTGGCTCAGCAATAGGAGTCGCAATTGCACTAGCAGTAGTGTGTTTCGCTCTTCGTGGTAAAGGACATCCGGAACCACTAGATTAAACAAAGGAATAATTCCTTTTTTTCATATTTTTCATTTATTTAGGTTAATCTTGTTTGCTTAGTCCAAACATTTTTTCTAGGGATATTTGTTTAGTAAATCTCTTTTTCATGAAACATCTTTCATAATATTGACAATCAGAACATTCAGATGATGGTTCTAAGATAGGTGTTTTTTGTTCTTTAAGAAGATCATTTAGTACTCTGACTCTTCTAATAACTTCCTCAAACATCTTTTTGTTACGTGCTAATGAAAAACTTGTTTCTTTTCTATCTCCAGTAATGTATACAATCATCCCATCAACTTTGTCATATATCCACATACATGCATTAAGATATAGAATATCATTTGCTTGAGGACTTTCTAACTCTTCAATTGCTGATCTGAATAAAAGAATAGAATCATCTACTATCATATCGACTTGTCCCCTTAGCTTGATATTCTCTATAGCAAATTCTTTTGGTTCACTTCCATACTGTAATTTTCTTAATAATCCTGAAAGAAGTTCATTGAATCCTCTTCTTTCAATCTCATTAGGGTCTATCCTGTCATAATATGAACGTCTTAGACATCGGACTACTTCATGAAGATGAATAGTTTGAATATCTTTTGAATCTACCTCAATTTCTAATTCTTTTCCTATAGAACCTATTGCACTTTGTATGATGCTTTGAAAATCCCTATCTCCCATCATAATATATCATCTTGAAATTAGATCAATATAGGTTAATTCATAATTTTATTTAGATACTTTGAAATTCTGCTTGAAAATGCAAGTGTGATAAAATGAACTCCAAATCCTAATACTGCACCTATAATCAGATTTCCAGTTCCATAGTAAACTCCCAAAAATACTCCTAGTGATGGTAGAGCAAAAATCAATGCCATGGAAATACTTACCCAATTTGTAAGAATATCAATTGATGTTTCATTTTTTTTTGTTGGAAATTTACTCATATTTTATACCAGATTATTCTGTCTCTAAAATCAATTTTGACATAGTAGTTTCTGTTGGTATCTTTTGTTCAACTGCATAAGCAATTGCTGCAAGATTTCTTACCTCATATGCAGTTAGTTTTGTAATTCCTACTGTTGTTGCTAAACTAAACATCTTTGTGAAAGAGTTTAGTGATGCTTGATAAATTGCCATTTCAAAAGCTCTTTCAAATTCAGCTATTGCATCTAATTCATTTTCAACTTGAGGAACCAAATCCCTATATTTTGTGTTAGAAAGTTCATTAAATGCATCTCTTATTGTTCCAGCTGACATCATTCTTCCTAGCAAATCTTTTGCAGCTGGAGACTGAATTATAATTAAATCCTGAATTTGTTGTTCATCTAGTCCCCAAAACTTTCCTCTAATTACACTTAGAATATTGTAAAAATCAACATCCATTCCAATTAATTTACTTGCATCTATATCTCCAGACTTGAGAGCTTTTACAAGACGTGTATACAAAATTTTATCAAAATATGTATCAAAAATTTGAATATTTTTTTTATCTGCATACAAAGCTGCTGCTTTTGCAACCTCTTCCCCAAATTGTACTTGGTTTAAACTTGCAACTGTTTCTTCCAGATCTTTTGCAACAAGTGCTTTGATTACAATATCTCTTTGTTTGATTAGTTCTTCAGCACGAAGATTAACGTGAGTTTCAATCTCCTCTTGAGATTTTCCCAAAACTTTTCCTTTTAGAATTTGTTTTAAATTAGAAATAATAAATTTCAAATAATAAGCATCTAAAATACGTGATTCACCAGCAGTTTTTGCTATGCTATAATGAACCTCAGCTAGATGACTCCTTAGAGCAGATTCAATACCATGTGATGTGTAAGGTTTCTCTACTTCAGATAATGCCTCTCCATAAACTGTATTTTTAATTCGAGTCACTAACTCATCAAGATCTCTTGATTCTGCTAAAGTTTGAAAATCAACTTTTTTTAATAATTTTCCTCTTTTACTATAGGATTTGACAGATGCAAATACATTTTTAGATCCACCCATTTTGATTGATCTCAATAAATAACTGATTTTAATGTTTGGCGTTGTCGTGGTTGTAGTCAGGTTATTTTATTGAGGAATTTGACGGCATCTTCTTTTTCCTGTTTGGATAGTTTCAAAAAAGCCTCTAAAAACTCCTTTTGAATACCTAAAGATTCATCGGAAATCTCTCTAAGTTTTGATAGATCAAAAGGAAGAAGATTAATTTTTTTATTACAAAAAGCCTTGACATATTTTTGAAGAATTGAATATGTAAAATTAGGACTTGTCATTAAAAGACTTGAGAGGATTTTTTCAAATTCTTTTTCAGCAGATTCAGACTTTGAGAAAAACTTTTTTAGTAAATTTTCCCTATTTTCAATTTCACTTATTGATAGTGCTATCAAGATGCCCTTTTTTGTTAAATGATAATATGGAATTCCTTTTTCTTGTAGAGCCTTTGGACCTCTTTTTAGAGGTAATCTACCCTGTTCCTCTGCTATCTCCATTGGAAGTAAAATCTCATCCATATCGCGGAATATTCCTGAATAGATATTCTTCCAAGCTATTCCTTGTTTGTTTGCTATTCTTTGAGAAATCCCTGTCCTCGTTCTTTCTGCGGGATTGGCATTACTGGCAAGTATTGTAATGATTGCTCTTTGTCTATTTGCTTCTCCTGTTAGATCATCACCTTTAGTCTTAAATGTATCAAAAATTGCTAATTGTGTGACTGATTTTACTCCCATTTATTCACCCTTGACTTAATTTTCATATTTTATGTTATTATCAGAATATACTAAAATATAACAATTTACTTTTTTACAAATTTTAATGTCTACAATCCTTAAATGCTCTTAAATTTCGATAAATTTAATGAATTCTAGGAACCATAAGTATGCTCTATTACTTGTGGTCACAGTAGCCATTACAGCAACTGGTGTTATGTCTCAAGCATATGCACAAAGTGTTGAAGATGGTATGGATGGATATGTAGTAGGAACCAGTGGAATTTACACTGGTAATCCTAATGAATGTTGGTTTGATGATGGCGAAGGCAACATGCTACCTTGTAAAGTAGATACAGGTGATATGGCATGGATGCTAACTGCAACATCATTAGTACTCTTCATGACTCCCGGTGTCGGATTCTTTTATGGCGGATTAGCCAGATCAAAGAATGTCGTCAACGTACTTGGTATGACCATGATTGTTATGGGTCTAATGTCAGTACAATGGGTTCTATGGGGATACTCACTAGCATTTGGTGGAATTGATAATGATGCAAATATGTTCATGGGTAACCTGGACTATGCTGGATTTAATCAAGTCTCAGCATGGGCACCACTTGGTGAAGCAGGTCCATGTGCAGATACATGGTCTGCAGCTTATCAGATGAATGCAATGGTAGAAGGAGATGTTTGTAGTCAAGGTTGGCCAGGTACAGTACCTCACCAACTATTTGCAATGTTCCAAGCTACATTCGCAATTATCACACCAGCTCTAATTATTGGCGGTTTGATTGATAGAATCAAATTTAGTGCAATAATCATATTCGTACTTCTATGGGGAACCTTCGTTTATGACCCAATAGCACATTGGGTTTGGGGAGGCGGTTACATAGGAGGAGGTGCACTAGACCTTGATCCAGACTTATCTCCATCATACGCATTAGACTTTGCTGGTGGTACTGTAGTACACATTTCTTCAGGATTTGCTGCGTTGGCAGGAGCCTTAGTCCTTGGCAGAAGACTTGGATATGGCAAAGTGCCAATGGAACCACACAATATACCATTTGTAGTTCTCGGAGCTTCAATGCTCTGGTTTGGATGGTTTGGTTTCAACGCAGGAAGTGAAGTAATGGTAGACGGCATTACCGTAAGTGCATGGACTGTTACAAATACCGCAACTGGTATGGCTGTAATTACCTGGGTCTTAATGTCCTGGGCACATACAGGAAAACCAAGTGTTGTAGGCGCCGCATCAGGTGCAGTAGCAGGATTGGTAGCAATCACTCCAGCTTCAGGTTGGGTAGGTCCAATGGCTTCGATTATTATCGGTATTGCAGCTGGTACACTTTGTTATGCAGCAATTGCATTCAAGAGTGCACGCAAATGGGATGACGCATTAGATGTATGGGGAGTACATGGAATAGGTGGTCTTACAGGTGCAATTTTGACTGGTACATTAGCTAGTCCACACGTTTGGGATACTGGAGACGGTATTGGCGCATGGACTGGTACGCCAGAAGGAATGGAACAGCAAGCAATCAGCATCATTGGTGCTGCAATATCAGTAGGCTATGCCTTTGGTGTTACCTTGATAATCCTGAAAATAATGGATGCCGTATGGCCTGGCGGAATCAGAGTCACTCCTAAAGAAGAGGAGATTGGCATTGATTTGGCACAGCACGGAGAAAGAGCATACGTCAATGAATAGATAACCTCTATTTTCTTTTCTTTTTATTTTTCAATCCAAATAAATTTAGATTTGATCAATTCATCAAAGTCATGCTAATCTCTACAACTAAATTAAATTCAATTCTTAGTGATCCCAATATTTTGATAATTGATACTCGTTCTTTTAAGGAATACTCAGAAGGTCATATTCCAGGTGCTGTGAATTTAGATCTATTTGCATTTCATTGGATAGATACTAGTCCAGATGGAATTGAAAATTTCAATAAACAAACACAGACTCTATTTTCATTTGTTGGAATTACCAATGAAAAAAAAGTTGTATTTTATGATCAAGTATCAGGAATGCTTGCTGCTAGAGGAGTTTGGATGTCGATGTATTTTTCTCATCCAGATACTGTAATGTTAGATGGTGGAATTACAAAATGGCAAAAAGATAATTTTTCCCTTGAGACAAAATCAAATCCATTTCAACCCTCAAAATTTTCTGGAAAAGTCAATCCTGAAATTATTTCCGGTTATGAATACATTTTAGATAATATTGATACTCTCAAGATTATCGATGCTAGATCTATTCAAGAATATAATGGAGATATTGTAAGGGCAGCTCAAGTAGGCCATATTCCAAAATCTGTCAATATTGACTGGAATCTCAATATTGGTGATGATGGTACTTTCAAATCAGATAATGAACTATCTGAGTTATACCAAATACCAAAAGATTCTGAGATTGTGACTTATTGCCAAGGAGCATATCGTGCTGCCAATGCATTTCTTGCACTAAAAAAACTTGGATTTACAAACATTCGTGTTTATCTTGGTTCTTGGGGAGAATGGGGAAATAAGCTAGATTTACCTGTAGAAAAATAATTTGATTTTCAATTCCACAAAATACTATGGCTTAATTACACTTATTCCAAACATTACAAAACCAAGCATAATGACTGCAGGAATTATGGTTATTATGGCTTCTTTTGACATGATATTTCTACCCTTTTTTATTCTTCCAAGAATATGAATTGTAAACCATTTCTGGAACTAGTTGTTTGAATGGTTGAGAACCACCATCATACCATTTTGTAAAGAACTCATAGAGGTGAAGCCTTAGAGACTGTATGTATACAATCAAACCTTCAATCATCATAATTCCTATTTGTCCTCCTACAATTAGTATGAGAGAAGCTGGTGCATCAAGTCCTCCCATGGACTCATAGGCTTTGTTAACTGTAAGCAAAAGAGCTGCATGCACTAGAAGCATAATTCCTATTCGAGCATAGCTGATTGTATGCGCTAGACATTCAATGGTTTTTCCAAGTAAAACTTCCATTATGACACTTACCATGTCTCCACCATCATCTGGATGTTTTTTGTTGTGTCTTATTCCACCAATTATCATCAATACAACACATGCAAGTATGATAATTATTGAAACTCTAACAACTAACCATACCACTGCCCATTCTCCAACAAGTACAGAGACCCAAGGAACAGCTTCTGTGTGAATTTTGGAATACATATTCATAACATCATATCCAGAACCTATTGCTCCCATCATTACTCCAAAAACTCCTAACCACATGAACAAATTGGGGATAGCCTCAAAAATCAATGCATCCTTATCTTTCTTTTTTGCATAGTTACGAATTCGTAAAAGGAAAGCCCACCCTAGATGAATAACTCCTAAGAATATTGATACTTTGAGAATCATGATTACTTGTTCAAATGTTAATTCTGCTACACTGATAGCACCTATCAACCACGATACTGAATGAAGTGGACCACCTTCATGTAGCAAAGCTTCAAAACCTGCAAAGTGTTCTAAATGAAAACCAAATGCCTCTCCTTGAAAAACTCCGGCAACCGCACCTGCTGCGCCAGACATTGCAAGTAACATTCCCCATCTTGATAGTGTGCCCTGTCCTTTGAATTTGAATAATAGTCCTAAACCCATTAACAATAATCCATGACCTAAATCTGCAAACATTAATCCGTAAAATATAGGCCACATTAGTGCAATCATCCATGTTGGATCAAACTCTCCTTTCCTAGGAATTCCTTGACTAGTAGTAATTACTTCATATGTTCTAACCCATTTGGGATTATCCAAATAAACTGGAAGATCTGAAAGCACCTCTTCATCTTTTATTTCTTCAGTTATTGATGTCCATTGGCTTGTTACTTGTTTGAATTTTTTTTCCATTTTCTTGGGGATATATCCTTGAATAACTGCAAAATTTTTGGTACCTCCTGGTTTACGTAATGTTTCAAGAACCTCTTTTGCTACAAACGCATTTTCATGCATCGTTAGAATTTGACCACGAATTTTTTTTGTAATAGAATCTAACTCTTTTGAAAGAGATTTTTGTTTTGTTGTAAGTCCCTTTATCTTTGATTCGGCTAAGGAATATGCTTCACTTGGAATTTGAGGAAAATCTTTGGGTATACTAAATGGATTAGAGTTAAGAGCTCGCATAACTTTGAGAATTTTATCAGAGTCATCAATATCTGAAATTATTATAATAGCTGTTTTTTCTTTAGATTCTAAATTGTATTTGAAAATTGGAATGCCTTCTAATGATCGTTCAATTTCTCCGTAATCAGAGGAATTAATGACAAATAGATTTGTATAAAAATAGTTCATGGATCCAAAACCACTTAGATCAACTTTTAACTTGTTTGCAACTTGTAATGTTTCTTTTAATGATTTGTATTCTTCTAGAGAATGATTAACCTTTGAATTTTCTTCTAATACTTTAGATGCTTTAGTTATACTATCCGGAGTTTTCTCTAAATCTGCAATCAAATTTTCAATCTCATCAATGTTATAATTTCTCTTTTTTATCACAGTACCTTTGAAAAGAATTTCCATGATACCAACTCGTAGAGGAATATTCAATCCTTTGATCACATCTTCAACAAATTGATGTGTTTTTTGTGCCCGTAAAAGAAGATCATCTATTTCAGGAGTAGATGTCTCATTTTCCATCTCCATTTTGTGAAACCATTCAAACTCAGTTAGACGTGATATTGCTTTTGGAGATTCAGTTCTTGGTAGTATAACACTGCCCATCAAAAGATCTGCAACAGTCACACTTCCAACGACGATTATTACATTATAATATCTTTCTAAGTCCAAATTGAAAATATGAATTTTTTTTAAAATTATTCAGTTCCTCCCAAACATTAAAATCTATTATTGAATGACTTCCTCATGTTGGCACCTAATTCATCATTAGAACAATCTATTGACAAAATTCTTAAGAAAACAGAGAAAGAAATTCTATCAGATCTCGAAAATTCCGGTTCAGATTCTAAACATACTCTAGATAATTCACTTCCTAAATTAGAACATGAATATGATAAAATTATCTCAGATGGAAAAAAAGAAGCTGAAAAAATTGAAAAACAGATTGTTGGTAGTTCTGATCTAGACGTTAGAAATAAACAACTTTTGTTATTGGAAGAAGGAGTTAACAAAGTCTTTTCAAAAGCATTAGATCAAATAGCAAATACTGATCGAAGTGGCGATTACTCAAATCTGATTAAGACTTTGTTAGATGAAGCAACTAAAATTTTAGGTACAACTGAAGTTACAGTTTTTACAAATGATAAAGATAAAGACGTAGTACAAGCTGCATTATCTCAATTCTCAGGAGCTGAATTAGCATCTGATACAATTGATTGTCTTGGTGGAATTATAATAAAATCAAAAGATGGTGCAATGACATTTAACAATACAATCGATGCAAGAATTGAACGCTTGAAGCCTTTAATAAGGAAATCAATTGCATCCACATTCGGAGTGGGAAATTAGAATATGGCAGCTAAAGGTAGAATTGTTTGGGTAAGTGGCCCTGCAGTTAGAGCTGATGGTATGTCTGAAGCAAAGATGTATGAAACTGTAACTGTTGGTAATTCAAAATTAGTAGGTGAAGTAATTCGATTAACTGGTGATGTAGCATTTATTCAAGTTTATGAATCAACTAGTGGATTAAAACCAGGTGAGCCTGTAATTGGTACTGGAAATCCACTTAGTGTTTTGTTAGGCCCTGGTATTATTGGACAACTTTATGATGGAATTCAAAGACCCCTAAGAGAGTTATCAAAAGCATCTGGTTCCTTTATCGGTAGAGGTATTACTACTACTCCAGTCGATATGACAAAAAAATATCATTTTGTACCCACTACTAGTGTCGGTGATGAAGTTGCTGGAGGAAATGTACTTGGAACTGTACAAGAAACCGATCTTATTGAACACTCAATTATGGTCCCACCAGATAATCCAGGCGGAAAAATTACAAATATCGTTTCAGAAGGAGATTATGATTTAGAAACAGAAATAGCTACATCTGAGAAAGATGGACAAACTATTTCACTTAAGATGTATCATAAATGGCCTGTAAGAAAACCACGTCCATACAAAGCCAGATACGATCCAACTGTACCACTACTAACTGGACAACGTGTTATAGACACATTTTTCCCAATTGCAAAAGGTGGAACTGGTTCAATTCCTGGGGCATTTGGAACAGGAAAGACAGTTACGTTACACCAAATTGCAAAATGGGCTGATTCACAAGTTGTTGTTTACATCGGTTGTGGTGAAAGAGGAAATGAGATGACTGAAGTACTAGTTGAATTCCCACACCTCAAAGATCCACGTAGTGGAAAACCACTCATGGATAGAACTGTCCTTGTTGCAAATACAAGTAACATGCCAGTAGCAGCAAGAGAAGCAAGTATCTACACTGGTGTAACAATTGCAGAATATTATAGAGATATGGGTAAAGACGTTGTACTTGTAGCAGACTCTACAAGTAGATGGGCTGAAGCACTCAGAGAAATGAGTGGTAGACTAGAAGAGATGCCCGCAGAAGAAGGCTATCCATCATATCTTGCATCAAGATTAGCAGAATTTTATGAAAGAGCAGGTCGTGTTAAAGCAGTTGGGAGTCCAGACCGTGATGGCTCAGTTACTCTAATTGGTGCTGTATCTCCATCAGGTGGTGACTTTACAGAACCAGTTACAACTCACACAATGAGATTCATCAAAACTTTCTGGGCTTTGGATGCAAAACTTGCATACTCTAGACACTATCCATCAATCAATTGGATGAACAGTTATTCTGGTTATCTTGCTGACATTGCAAAATGGTGGAGAGAAAACATTAGTGAAGATTGGTTTAGTATAAGAAGTGAAGCTTATAGCATTTTACAAAGAGAAGACACACTAAAAGAAATTGTTAGACTTTTAGGTCCAGAAGCATTACCTGATGAAGAAAAACTAATTCTTGAAGTTGCAAGAATGATTAAGATTGGTCTTTTACAACAAAACTCATTTGATGATGTTGACACTTTTTGTAGTCCAGAAAAACAGTACAAATTAATGAAATTATTAGTTGACTTTTACAAGAGAGGTCAACAAGCAATCAAAGAGGGTACACCAATATCTGATATCCGTGCAATGTCAGTTATTAGTTCGTTACTAAAAGCAAGAATGGATGTCAAAGATGATGAGATGCCAAAACTTGATCAACTAGACATAGAGATGCAAGAACAATTCAAATCAATTACAGGAGTGAAAGTATCAAATTGACAACAGAAGGTGGGGTTCAATACAATAAGATTGCCGAAATTAAAGGCCCTCTAGTAATTGTAGGTGATGTTGAAAATGCAGCATTTGATGAACTTGTTGAAATTGAAACTAATGAAGGAGAAAGAAGACTAGGTAAAGTTCTCGAAGTAGGATTTGGTAAAGCAATCGTTCAGGTTTTTGAGGGAACAAATGGATTATCCATCGCTGGAACTAATGCAAAATTTGTTGGTAAAGTCATGGAAATGCCAGTATCAAAAGAAGTACTTGGTAGAGTTTTTGATGGATTAGGTAGACCAAAAGATGGACTACCAGATCCAATTGCTGATAAATTTGTTGACATTAATGGTGAACCAATGAATCCAGAACAACGTGAATATCCAAAGGATTTCATTCAAACAGGTGTATCTGTAATTGATGGATTGATGACCCTAGTTAGAGGACAAAAACTTCCAATCTTTTCAGGTTCTGGTATGTCTCACAATCTTTTGGCAGCACAAATTGCAAGACAAGCAAGTGTTGTTGGAACACAAGATGACTTTGCTGTAGTATTTGCAGCAATTGGTGTGCAATACAGTGAAGCAGAATATTTCAGACGAAGTCTTGAAGAATCTGGTGCACTAAAGAGAAGTGTTCTATTTCTAAATACAGCAGATGATCCTGCAATTGAAAGAATTATCACCCCACGTGTGGCTTTAACTGTCGCTGAATATTTGGCATTTGACTTAGGAATGCACGTTCTAGTTGTAATGACTGACATGACAAACTATGCAGAAGCACTAAGAGAGATTAGTGCAGCAAGAGAAGAAGTTCCTGGAAGAAAAGGATATCCTGGTTATCTTTACACTGACCTTTCAACAATTTATGAAAGAGCAGGTAAACTAAACGGAAGAAAAGGAAGTGTAACCCAAGTTCCAATTTTATCAATGCCATCTGATGATATTACTCACCCAATTCCTGATCTTACTGGTTACATTACAGAGGGACAAATAGTAGTTGGTAGAGATTTATTCAGACAAGGAATTTATCCCCCAATCAATATTTTGATGAGTCTTAGTAGATTGATGAAAGACGGAATTGGTGAAGGAAGTACTAGAGCAGATCATGCTGAAGTTGCTAATCAAGTTTATGATGCGTATTCTAGAGCACAAGAAGTAAGAGCATTAGCAGGTATTGTAGGTAAAGCAGGACTAACTGAAATTGACTTGAAATACATGGATGTTGGTGATATCTTTGAAAAAGAATTTCTTACACAAGCAACTGATGAAAACAGAACTATTGAAGAAACACTTGGAATTTTATGGAAAATTGTTTCTAAGCTACCAAAGAATGAGATTACTAAAATTAAAGATAAATTCGTAGATCAGTATTACAAGGAAGAATAACAAAATGTCATTTGGACAAAATGTTTCTGCTACAAAAATTGAACTTCTCAAATTCAAAAAATCTAGCCAAGTTGCAACAATGGTTCAAAAAATTTTAGATGATAAACGTAAAGTTCTCTTAAAAAATATTGAGGAGATGATTGAAAAGGCTTCTAAAACAAGAGGTGGTATTTGGGATCCACTACAAGACATTTACAAATCTGTCAATGAAGCATACCTTGCATTAGGAACAGGAACAGTTGACTCTGTTGCTGAATCCACACCACCTGTAATGCAAGTGGAAGTTAACATACGCAGAGTAGTTGATGTAAAGATCCCTGCACTTACAGTAACTGAAAAAGATACAAAATCAATGCCTTATGGATTTGCAGATACAAATTCTTCAATTGATAGAGCAGCAAAACAGATCAAAGAACTACTTCCACAAATTTGTAAAGCAGCAGAATATGAAAATTCAATATTTAGCCTTGCAAAAGCACTTGAAAAGACACAAAAGTTGCTTAATGCTTTAGAAAACGTCATTATTCCTCAATATCAACAAAAAATTCGATTTATTCTTGCAACTCTTGAAGAAAGAGAAAGAGAAGAATTCGCAAAGTTAAAAAAAGTCAAAGCTAAGATGGAAAGTAGAAAATAATGACAAAAGAAGAAATCAAAAAATTACTTGAAGATTCTAAGAAGACATTAGATCAAGATCATGAAAATTTTGTTAAATCTATTAAAAATGATCTAACATCATTCAAAAAGAAAACACTTGATAAAATTTAGTGATCTAATATCATCATGATTTAAATATGGAATTATGAGGAATTCAGACAGATGAAACCTATTGTTTTATTGTTATCAGTAGCAGCCATTGCATTCGTAGCTGCAGGTTTTACAGATGTGGCATATGCTCAAGAAGAAGGAACTGGCAGTATGAGTGATGGCTCCAAATTAATTGGTGCTGGTATCGCATTTGGTGTTGCAGCAGGTGGTGCCGGTGTTGGTTTAGGTCAAGTTGGTGCAGCAGGTCTTGCAGTAATTAGTGAGAATCCAGCATTACAGTCTAAAGTATTCATCTTTGTAGGTATGGTAGAATCAATTGCTATCTATGGTATAGTCATGATGTTTATCATCTTAGGACAATAAGTGCCAAAAACATATTTTTTAAATTTAATTATATTTTAACTGCTTTACATCTAGTATTCTTGCACAATATCTACATCTAAGCACTCTTCCTTCTTTGTCAATAACATCCATTACTGATTCTATGTGTTCAGTACTGTTTGTAATACATTCTGGATTTGAACAACGAAATATTCTATCAACCTCATTTGGAAGAGCAACCCTTCTCTTTTCAACTAGTTTGTAGTTTTTGATAATGTTAATTGTTGCCTGTGGCACAATGACTGCAAGTTTGTTTGTATCGTCATCTTTTAGGAACTTGTTTTCTACCTTAATGATATCTTTTTTTTTGAATTTGCCACTTGGAACATTCAAGGCTATGGTGATCAAACTTCCATCTTTACCATCAATTCTTAATGCGTTGAGGACCTGAAGGCCCTTACCTTCATCAATATGATCAATTACAGTACCTTCTTTGATTCGTCGAACCATAAGTTCGGACTGTTCCATCAGAATACTTTGTATAGTCTCTGGTATATATTATTGAAAGAATGAACGAGTTCTATCAAAAAGATATCATATCAATTAAGGAATTTGATAAAGAAAAACTAGAGAAAATTTTTGCAGCAACAGACAAGATAATACAACTAAACCCCACAGAACGAAGGGAGATTTGCAAAGGCAAAACTTTAGCTTACCTATTTTATGAGCCAAGTACTAGAACTCGTCTTAGTTTTGATTCTGCTATGGCATCAGTTGGCGGTAATTCATTAGGAATCTCTGATATTAATTCCTCTTCTACACAAAAAGGTGAGAGCCTTGCTGATACTGTACGAATAATGTCCATTTACTCTGATGTTCTTGTTTTACGACACACCTTAGATGGTTCAAGTAGATTTGCAGCTGAAGTTTCAGAAAAACCTGTAATTAATGCTGGAAGTGGAACAGAAGAACATCCTACACAGGCAATTCAAGATTTGTTCACAATCAAAAAAGAAAAGAAAAAGATTGATGGTCTTAAGATTGGAATTGTTGGAGATCTAAAATATGGACGAACTGTTTATTCTCTTTTGTATGGACTTGGAAACTATGATGTTGATGTTCGTCTAATTTCTCCAGAGTCACTTAGAATAAGATCTGATTCAGTTTACGAAATCAAAAAGAGATTGTCCTATACAGAATCTACTGATATAACAGAACACATTGATGATCTTGATGTTCTTTATGTAACAAGAATACAAAAGGAGAGATTCCCTGATGAAGAAGAATATCTCAAAGTCAAAGGAAGCTATGTTGTAGGATTAGATTTGCTAAAACAGATGAAAGATGATTCTATAATTTTGCATCCTCTTCCAAGAATAGATGAAATCTCAAATGATGTTGATAATACAAAAAATGCCAAATACTTTGAGCAAGCTGAATATGGAAAACATACACGTGCAGCTCTATTAGGCCTGATACTTAATGAGAACGGTTTTTGATTTATTTTTAGAATTCGTATTCCATATATCTAGAGACATTTCAATATGACTAGTTGACACAAACAAAAGTAATTCCGATATTTCCATTAGATTTGGTTTTATTTCCTAGACAAGAACTTCCACTTCGAATCTTTGAGCCTCGTTACAAACAATTAGTTGATGATTGTATGTTAGGTGATGGTCAGTTTGGTGTATGTTTGATTGATGAAAAAAATTCTATAAATGGCTGGAATTCTCCTAAATTAATTGGAACTATTGCCAAAATTACAAAATGTGAAGATGTAGAGATTGATGGATTACAACTACACATTGAGACCATAGGCAGAAATTCATTTAAAATTAAAAAAATTATTCCACCATCCATTCCTCAACCTGCAAACTATGATCCACTTTCAGTAGAAGGACATAAGGAAATATCTGAAATTCATGAAAAAATTGGAACTGAAGAGAAAATGTACATTCAAGCTGAAGTTGAAATGATTCCAGAAATTGATGAGAATATTACATTAGAACAGTGGAAAAGACTAGTTGAATTATGGAAAAACAAAGTTGTTACACAAGCATTACCCCAAGTTGTTGAACCACATTCATTAGAACACGTTTTAGAGCAATACTATCTTACTACTGATATGCCTACAACTGATTACATTTATTCATTAGCTGCACTTGGAGCAAATGATCCAAATGATCTTCAACCTATCTTGGAGGTAACAACAATGGATGCTTTAATTCAAAAAGTTGAGGAACTACTGACAGTAAAATAACCATGATGGAATGAAAATAATGTTATCTCTAACAAAATTTGGAATATTTACAATTGTTGCATGTTTATTGTTTTCAGCAAATAGTGTTTATGGACATGGATTAGGAATTGATACAATCTCCTCAATAAATATTCAAGGAAAAGAAATTTCAATTTCAGTAGAGATGCCAATGTATTTTGAAAATGATCAAGAACAAATCACAATTACTGCAACTGAAGATAAAACAAAAGAAAATGCAAAAAATATTACATTCCTAATTGGTTTATTTCATAATGATGAAATGATCTTTAGAAATTATTTCTTTACAGAAGATGGAATCTTGCCAATTAAAATAACCCCAACACAAGAAGAAGTTACAATTCATGGTGAACAAGACTCTTTGCTTGGAGCATGGCATGGAACTGACTCTAATCCTATAGAAATTACAGGAGCATTATTTGATTCAGGTGGCTTGTACAATTTTGAGATTGAAGTAAGAACTATTGATGAGCCTACTAATATCATAGAAAACTCTGGCATCTATAATGCTGATTTGAGCATAATTGAGACTAACTCTTACATTCAAAAAGATGCAGAAAACCAAGATGTAGAATTTCGTTTGAAGTCATATTTTGATACAATTTCAAATTTTGAGTATGACTCTGAGGCTAAACAAGTAACATTTGAGATGTCATTTGACTGGAGTGAAAAACAAATGTCTCACGTATCAGTAGTACATGAAGAAATTCATTTTCCAAAAGATTTTGCTGAATTTTTACCTCCTAGTTATTCTGGGTATGTAAATGGAATTGAACTATTCAAATCTTCAGTATCAATTGATGATTATACAGAAGATAATGAAAGAATTGTTCACTTTATTTTACTGCAAGATCATTTGAGATATTTAAAAAATGAAATGAAAAAATTAGATGAACCGTTACCTGATAATATTGTGTTTACTCTATCTACAAGTGAAAAAATAGGTTTTCCCTTAGAGGCATATACGAAAAGTGAGGACTTTAAAGTAAATCTTTCATGGGATCCTTTAGAGACAGAACCAGGAATTAGTACAAACTTTATTTTTACTATTAGAGATGGTAGAACTAATGAGCCATTAAGAAATTCTGATTACACATTTATTATAATTCAAAATGGAAAAGAAATTCATCGTGCATTTGGAATTGCACAAATTGGTGGTGAATTTGAAAAATTTACATTTGCTGAAGATCAGACAGGTCCTATGATAATAAAATTTGAAAATATTCGAAACACTGGACAAGAAACTGAATTTGGAATGGTTGTTGTTCCGGAATTTGGTACTATTGCATTACTCATATTAACTACCTCAATTATTGGGGTGATTTTTGTTACAAGACAAAATTCATTTAGATTTAGTATCTAAAGTGTAACAAGCTTTACAGTATCCATGTTTTTATTTGTTTGAAAATCTTTTGTTATTGTAGAGACTTTTTCTGCATCACCATTGATTAAAAATAATTCCATACATTTTTCTTTCTCAATCTTACTGTGAAGATGTGTTGTAATTAGATCCTCAAAATTATGAGTAATTCCTGAAACAACATGATCATACTCATCATTGTGTACAACTAAAAGAATGGCATGAATATTTCCAGATAAATTTGCTTTTTGTTTTTCTTCAGAAACGAATGCTCTAATTCCTGCTCTGATAGCTTCAGATCTACCTGAAAATCCCATACTTGATTGTAGCTTGTCTAATTCAGATAGAATTTCTTCATTTAAGGAGATTGAGACTATTGGCATATGCCTAATGTTATTAATTATCTTATAAGTTTAGCAATTAAAATTATTAAGATTTTATAGATTTATTAATAATTTACATCAAATTGATGTGTGAATACACAGACCAAACTTGCAATAATTGCAATAGCTGTAGTAATTCCATTAAGCTCACTTGTAATTTATGTAACTGATTCAAATCAGCAATTTACAACAATTGATAATTCTAAACTACAAGTTATCTCATCATTTTACCCTCTTCATGAATTTTCACAAAATGTTGGACAAGAAAAAGTGGATGTTACTTTACTTGTTCCTGTTGGAGTTGAACCACATGATTGGGAGCCAACCATAAAAGATGTACAAAAGATGCAAAAGTCTGATCTAATAATCACTAATGGAATAGGTTTTGAAAATTGGGTTGATAGTTTAGATGAAAATAATTATCGAGGAATAATAGTTGATACCAGTGATGAAATTTTAGTCAAATATCTTGATGAAGGAATTGTTAACACTTCTGGAGATCCACATATCTGGTTAAATCCTGTTTATGCAAAAATACAAGTGCAAAATATTGCAAATGCATTTTCTAATTCAGATCCTGAAAATAAACAATATTATCAATCCAATGCAGTAAAATACAATGAACAATTAGATTTACTTGATTCAAAAATTCGAAATGAATTATCTAATTGCAATCACAACTTTCTATCTTTTCATAATGCGTTTTCATATTTTGCAGATGAATATAATCTGAATCAACATACAATTATTTCATCAAATAATTCACATATAGAAGCTACAGCAAAAACATTAGAAGATGTAATTTCCACAGCCAGAGAATTAAATATTAAAATAATTTTTAGTGAAGAGAATGTTAATGCAAGAACATCTGAAATAATTGCAAATGAAATAGGTGGCAAAGTCTTAGTTTTATCTACATTAGAAGTTGTTTCTGATGGAGATTATATTTCTAAAATGACTGAAAACCTTGACAATCTAAAGGAGGCATTATGTTGAGAGCAGTTGAAATTAGTAATCTTACGGTTCAATATCCAGATGTTAAAGCCCTTGATGATGTGAGTTTTGTAGTCAATCAAGGAGACTTTCTAGGCATAATTGGTCCTAATGGTGCTGGAAAATCTACTCTTTTTGATTCAATGCTAGGACTCAACACAAAGTACAAAGGAGAAATCAAATTTTTTGGAGAAGATATTAGAAAATCAAAAAACTATCTTAAAGAAATTGGATTTGTACCACAAAAACCAATCTTTGAAAAAAATTTCCCAGCTACAGTTAGCGATGTTGTAAGAATGGGGTTGAGAAATGAATCTGATGAAAATAAGATTGATGAAATTTTACAACAATTATGGATACATGAACTTCGTAACAGACAAATCGGTGAATTATCTGGAGGACAATTACAACGAGTCTTTATTGCAAAAGCTTTAGTAAATAATCCAAAAATCCTCATTCTAGATGAACCTGTAACAGGAATTGATCAACAAAGTATAGAATTATTCTACAGTATTCTTCGTGAATTAAACTCTAAGCAAAAAATTACAATTATTTGGTCTTCTCATGATTTGGATGCAATTAATCAACTAGCAAATCATGTAGCATGTCTAAACAGAACATTATTTTTTCATGGAAAATCTGAAAAATTCTTTTCTGATGATGAACTAGTTAAGCAATATTCTGAGGCCTCGATGCAAGAACACATGCATCATCATTAATCATGTCTTTAGAAATTCTAACTTACAGTTTTATGCATAGAGCACTAATCTCTGGAATTGCAATCGCAATTCTTTGTTCAGTTGTTGGGTTATTCCTAGTTTTGAGACGCTATTCATTATTTGGTGATGCAATTGCACATTCATCATTTGGTGGAATTGCATTAGGCTTGTTAGCAGGCATCTATCCGTTATGGACAGCTTATGGTGTTTCAATAGTTAGTGCACTAATTATTACAAGAATTAAAGACAAATTCAACATATCTGGTGATGCATCAATTGCAGTACTTTTATCATCAGGAATAGCAGTTGGGCTTGTAGTTATTGGATTTTCAGGTGGATTTACAATTGACATCTTTAGTTTCCTGTTTGGAAGTATACTTCTTGTTAGCGTAGATGATACGGTTTTAATTTTATTATTAACTGGAATTATTCTAATTGTAATTTTATTACTGTATAGACAAATCTTGTATTCTACATTCAATGAAGAACAGGCTAAAGTTAGTGGAGTTCCAGTAGAAAAAATTAACTATCTAATTGTGTTTATGGCAGGAATTACTGTAGTTACATCAATTCAACTTGTAGGTGTTTTGTTAATTTCTGCCTTGTTTGTAATTCCTAATGTAACTGCAATTATGTATGGTAAAGGTTTCAAACAAACAGCAATTATCTCTATGAGTTTTTCTGTATTTTCTGTCGTTGTAGGAATTTTAATCTCATATGTCTTTGATATTACTCCTGCAGGAACTATTGTATTGTTATCAATTGGTTTACTTGCAGGAACTATGGGAATAAAATCTGCTGGATTGCTATCTAAGAATTAATCAGAGAATTTAATCTTCTTTTGTCTTGTATACTTTTTACAAAAAATAGAGATGTTGCAATAATTCCTAATGCAATTAGTGGTGATGCAAGCTCTGTATATTTTAATCCAAAGTTACTTGTTGTTTGTATTTGTGAAGCAATTACTGGAATTTCTGTAGCCTTTACTGTTCCAATTTTGTTTGATTGCTGCTCAACAAACCATACATTATCATTTCCATCTGATGTCATAAATTGAATAAATGATGTTTCAGTTGGAACTGGAATTTCAATTAAATTATTGTTATCTGGATCATAAACTCCAATGTTATCTACCGTATGTTGTGCAAACCAAATGTTTCCATACTTATCAAATGTCATTCCAAATGGTAATGCTTCTTCATCTGGAACTGAAATTCTTTCAAATGTTTCTAAGACTGGATTAAATTTAGTTATGGATAAACCTGTGTGTTCTGCAATCCACAAATTTCCATACTTATCAAAAATCAAAGCTTCTGGAGACTGAAGTTGTAACTCACTTGAGATTTGAGTTATTTGGTTATTTTTTGGATCAATAAATCCAATCTTACCTGCACCACTTGTGGAATACCATATCTTTCCATCTTTATCAATTGTTAATGCAAATGGTAGCGATTGTTTATCTGGTAATACAATTTCTTCAAACACATCAAGTTCTGGTAAATATTTTACAATTTTGTCCTTGTTGACAATTGTAATCCAAATATTTCCATCAAAATCTGCTTGAATAAATATCGGAGAATTATCTGATATTACTGGGTCTAGTTTTGGAATTGTTTTTGTTGTAATTTGTTTGGTGTCTGGATCAAAGAATCCAATTTGATTTCTTGGAGTATCTGTAAACCAAATTCTTCCTTTGTTGTCTTGTGTTAGAAATATTGTAGCTAATCCATTAAATGAATATGAGGAAAATTCTTGTGTATCAAGTGAAAATTGCCACAAACGAGGAAATGATGCATCACTTATCCAGATAGAATTATTTCCATCATATAATGGAAAAAGAGGTTTTGCGTCTTCTGGTAATTCATATTCAATAATTTGAGTTTGGATGTTAGTTAGTCGTGGTTTTACAAGTAAATTCATGATTATTGATTCATTAGCATTTTCGGTTCTTAGAGCTTCAATCTCTACTTGCCATTCTCCAGAAAATCCAAATGTTAATTCACCTTGATATTCAATTGGGTCTGACAGATTTTTAATTGGCATTGGTACTTCAATTGATGAAATATTCCTTGATGGATTTGATAATTTCACTTTGATTTGATCAGAATCATATAGTTGGTTATCATTAAAGTCACTTACTTTAACACTAATTGTATTTACTCCACTTGTAAATGGAGAAATTTCAATATCAAATTTTACATTCTCAGTAAACTCTACAGTCTTAAATCCATATACAACCTCTTGTGCATCAACTTTTTGTATCTCCCCTGCTGGTAATGTTCCATTTGTTAACAGTGCAACTACTCCTAACAGTATAATTCCTAATGTTGCATCAATTTTGAGTGATCTCTTTAGCTTTTTGTGTACAGCAATTTTTCCTGATTGAAGATTTTTTTCTGCATTTTTTTGCACTCTAAACTGAAAAAATCCTCCTAATCCAATCATTATTGCAGCAATAGCAATTTTTAGAATAATTAATTGACCATAAATTGATTCAGTAATTAATCCAACATCACTTTCTAAGAACCACATCAAAGTTGGCCCTGTAATAATCACAACTCCTATTGCAATGATAAATGCAATTGAGAATCTTGGAATTAATACTAGACTCATTTTCTCTCGTATTGGTTCTTTTAGTTGTGAAAATGTTGGTAATAATGTGAAAACAAAATAGAATATTCCACCTATCCATATTGCTGAAACCAAATTATGTATGTAATCTAAAACAAGCGCTGGTGTTTCTCCACTAGCTGTACCATGTCCAATTAAGCTTGAAGTTCCAATTACTGCAAGCATAGCTACAAGCATAGGTATCTGATTTTTCTTTGACAGAACTTTTTTTCTATCTAATCCAAACCAGATTCCTAGTAAAATTATTGTAATACTCATTCTGATTATCCATGTAGTGCCAAAATTGGTTTGAATTGCATCTATGGGTGATGCCTCTAATCTAATAGTCTGTGCTGCAATCATCAAAATATTAGAGATAAAAATAAGTCCTAATCCAATTCCTGTAAGTGACATAAATTTTCCATGATGGAAAAATTCTATCTTATCTAATTCTTCTCTGATTAGTTGTTTGTTTTGTGTTCCCCAGATTATTAGAGACGCAATTACAGCTCCTAAAACTATTGTTTGGCCAACAAGTCCAGGAAATCTAGCTACTGCTTCTGGTAAAAATATCAGTTCTGTTGGTCTTTCTTGTCCTAATAATGCAGGGTCAACTATGACATTACCTACTGTAAACAAAAATGCATCAGGAATTAAATGCCCATCTATTTTTGATAGAACTCTAGTTGAAACTGTGTATACACCATCTTCTAATGGAGGAGTTGAAACAATAAGAGAATCTTCTCCTTCATAATAACTTGTATCTTTGTTATCAATTTGATTCCCATTGCTGTCAAGTACTTTAAGTGTGCTAAAGTTAAGCTCAACTGGCTCTGAAAAATAAACAATAACTTCTGTAACACCAGTTGGTGAATTTGATGTTAAACTAGGAATAGTTTCTTCTGTAAATGGATGTGCTGCCGCAAATGGAATAGACATTGATGATAAAATTAATAAAATTATTAGAAATTTTTTCATTTGATCCTCAGGTCATTATTCATAATTTAAACAATTTTTATATATTCATAATTTGTACCAATTCACGTAAAGATAATAACGTGTAATTATCATACGATAGTCGTGAAGATAGCAATTTTTGGCTTTATTGTATTATTGTTTTTAATTGGAATGGCTGTGCCATCTTTTGCTCATACTACAGTAGAAGTTGGGCAATACAAAATTGAAGTAGGTTGGGGAATTGAACCTCCTGTTGTAGGAATTAGAAATGATATTGTCTTTAAAATTACTGAACCTGGAGAATCTGAGGATACTTACAAAGGAATTACTAGCGTTTTCAAAAATTTGGAGGCTACAGCCATGTATGGTGGTACCACCAAAAAAATTGACATTAATTCTGATGTTAGACCAGGTTACTATTTTTCACCTGTAATTCCAACTAAAACTGGTAGTTACATTATGAATTTGAAAGGAGAAATCAATGGAACCCCTATTGATATACAAATTCCAATTGAAGATGTAGAAAGTACCTCTGTTTTAGATTTTCCTCCTAAAAGCACTGGAGGCCCAACAGATCTTACTGCACTTAAAAATGCAATTTCCTCTCTTCAACAAGATGTTTCAAAACTAAAATCTGGTGAAACTTCTGTATCGTCTGGTGGTGGTGCCGCCTATGATTTTGCAATATTTGGATTATCAATTGCTGCAGCAGCTATAATTTTAGCTATAATTGCTTTAGTAAAAAGAAAATAGAAAAAGAGATTCCTAAAATTTTGGAATTACTCTAGATTTTGCAGTTACTGCTACGATGCTTATAATTGCGACAACTAGTATCATCATTGCAATTGTACCAAATTCTGGAACAACTTGTGTAGTTGCTACTGAACCTACTGGTCCAGTCCAATCAGCTTCAGCACCTGGTGCACCAATTCCTAAAGAAACTATTTCTACCATTATTGGATTTTCATCAGATCCAACAGCATCTACCATGTGACTTGCAGTCATTTCCATGGAATGTGCAGTTTCTTGTAAAACTGTTTCACCGTTTTGTGTTGCAGTAATTTCATAGTTGACGTGTAATTTGTTGAATTCAAGATCAACTTGAGTTCCACCTAATACAACTGAGTCGGTAATTGTTACCATTAACTCTACATCGTTTTCCATCATGGCTTCTTCATGAGTTACTTCCACATTATCTTCTATGCGAACTTCGTCTACATGAGTTTCATCCATAGTTTCTTTTGCAGCTTCTTGTACTATGATCGTGCCTGTCATCCAAACATGAAGTGAACAGTAGTAAGGAACTGTACCTACAGTATCTGGTATCCATTCACCTGATTCGTCTTGCATTAGAATAGAAGTATCAAATTCACCACTTGGAGATTGAGCAAAACCATCTATGGTTCCTGCTGTAAATGTATGTGGTGAAGCATCAGGATTTGAGAATATTACCTTTCCACCAACATCAACTGTTGCTTCTAGTGTAACATAACATCCTGAACCGCCATTAGCTAGTGCACAGTCCTGACCAAAACCAGAACCATCTACTGTTGTGATTGTTACTTCTGAATGATCTGCAAAAGCAGCTGGTACTGTTGTAATCATACCAGCTACGATAGCAAATAGTACGAAGAAAGAGCAAATTGCTTTAGTCTTCATAGA
>LFEY01000013.1 GCA_001510275.1 Thaumarchaeota archaeon casp-thauma3 | reverse complement strand
TGGAATTTGTTGTAAGTTTCTTTTACAGTTGGACAATTATCAAGATGATCTTGTATTCCATCAGAATCAGCATCATACCATGGAACAAAGTTTGAGGGACAGCCATCAATGGGCCCCTCATAATCTTCTAGAAGATGAGGACATTGATCTGAATTATCTGGGACGCCGTCCCTATCAGAATCAATTTCTGCATTTGCATAAATGCCACTTGGTAACATACCAATAGTAGATGTAAGTAAAAGCAAAAATCCTAAAATATAATATTTTTTCATTTTAAGATATTACTACAGGTCAGGGCATCCGTCGGTATCTCTATCACCGTCATAATCCTCTGGTTCTAGAGGACACAAGTCATTATCATTGATAATACCATCTAAATCAGCATCATGTTTGTATCTTGATTGTTCTGGGGCAATATCTGGACAACCATCATGATCATTGTACTTGTTCCAAGTTTCTCGTTCATTTGGACACAAATCTATATCATCATTTATACCATCTTTATCACTATCAAATGCAAGATTTCCAGTTGGCAAGACATCTGGGCATCCATCATAATCAATATATCTATTCCAAACTTCACTTTGTTCTGGACACATATCCATCACATCTGGAACACCGTCTCCATCAGAATCAGGTTGTGTATTATCAATATCAGGACAACCGTCAGTGTCTTTAAATCCATTATAGTTTTCAGCAACTAGAGGGCAATCATCATGAACATCATTAATGCCATCATTATCAGAGTCAACTACAAATGACTCTATTATAGTATCAGGACAGCCGTCATCGTCTTGGAATTTGTTATAAGTTTCTTTAGCAGTTGGACATGCATCAATTGCATCAGGCAATCCATCTCGATCACGATCAATACTTGGGATATAATCATCTGGACAACCATCTAAATCAAGAATTCCATTATAGGTTTCTGGTTGATTTGGACAAAGATCTTTGTAATCATTAATTCCATCTTTATCTGTATCTTTAACTCCTTTATTGTCGGCTACAGAATCTGGACAACCGTCAGTGTCTTGGAATTTGTTGTATTTTTCTGGAACTAATGGACATTGATCTAATTCATCAATAATTCCATCAAAGTCAGAATCTGTACTAGTAATATAATCAGGAAAATCTGGGCAACCGTCATCGTCTTGGAATCCATTATAACGTTCTCTGTCAAGAGGACATAAATCTACAGAATCAAGAATGCCATCAAAGTCTGTATCAGTTTCTGCAGGGTCATCAGGACAGCCATCATGATCTAAATATCGGTTCCAAGTTTCTGCTTCTGTAGGACATTTATCTAATGAATCTCTAATTCCATCACCATCAGAATCTAAAACCACAATATCTGGACAGCCATCTTGGTCGAAATAGCCATTATATACTTCTGGTTCTAAGGGACATTTATCAATCATATCAGAAATTCCATCACCATCATAATCTAATGCTGAGAATCTAGCAACACTATCTGGACAACCGTCAGTGTCTTGGAATCCATTGTAAGTTTCTTTAGCAAGCGGACATTGATCTAAATCATCAGGAACTCCATCCAAATCTCTGTCTGTTGAAGAACTAGAGTCTGGACAACCGTCTCTATCAAAAACACCATTGAATGTTTCTGGTTGGTTTGGACACAAATCAACATAATCATTTATCCCATCACCATCAGTATCAGCAATTCTTTTATTGCCTGCTACAGAATCTGGGCAACCGTCATCGTCTTGGAATTTATTGTAAGTTTCTTTTACTTGTGGACATTGATCAATACTGTTTAGAATTCCATCAAGATCTGAATCAACATCACTAGTGTAAGGAGGAATATCTGGACAACCATCATCGTCTTGGAATCCATTGTATCTTTCAGGATCTAAAGGACATGCGTCAAAAGCATCCATTATTCTATCACCATCTATATCATTTAGTGTACCAGTAAGTGATGGAAATGAATCGGGACAACCGTCATAATCAGCAAATTTATTATAAGTTTCTGGTTGGTCTGGACATATATCAAACGGGTCTGCTATTCCATCCCCATCTCTATCATTAAATGATGAAGCTAATGCAACATCAGGACAACCATCAGTATCTAAATAACCATTATACACTTCTGGTTGGTTTGGACATAAATCAATTATGTCTTGAATACCATCATTATCAGAATCTAATGTAAATGAATCAGTTTTAGTATCAGGACAACCATCATCATCTTGGAATCTGTTGTAAGTTTCCGGACTTAGTGGACATTGATCTAAATTATCTGGAACCCCATCTCTGTCTCTGTCACCAGAACCAAAACTATCTGGGCAACCATCAGTATCTAAAATACCATTGAATGTTTCTGGTTGGTTTGGACATAAATCAACTGTGTCAACAATTCCATCACCGTCAGAATCAGGTAACCCACCAGGACCACCACTAGGGGCTATATCAGGACAACCATCTTCATCTTGGAATTTGTTGTAACGTTCTTTAAGATTTGGACATTGATCAAGATGATCTTCGATTCCATCATAGTCTTCATCATACCATGGAACAAAGTTTGATGGGCAACCATCAATGGTCCCCTCATAATCTTCTTGTAAATTTGGACATGCATCAACTGAATTTTCAACACCATCATTATCAAAGTCATTCTCAGCAGCAAAACTGGAGTTGATAGGCATACTAGTTAATGTAGTTAATAATAACACTAAGAAGGATAAACTATATATTTTTTTCAATGCTAAAATTACCTTGGGGAGGCGGTAAATAAACCTCACTCTGGAATCGACTCAAAATTGTAATAGGATTGAGAAAAATTTCCATGTCTAACAAAAAACTCGATCAATTTAAGTAAACTAAAACGAGATATGATCTAATGAGTTGTTCTGGTGAGACTGTTGAAGAGGAAGAACAATTACTTCAGATCAACCCTGTAATATCTGCACAATTAAAAAAAGCAAAATATGGCGTAGCAGATCATTCAACTGTAGGACTTTGTCATTGGACAAAAAAATCATTCAAGCATGAAGGCAATTGTTACAAACACAAGTTTTATGGAATATCTACTCATAGGTGTATGGAATTCTCTCCTGCTGGCATGTATTGTGAAAATAGATGTGTGTATTGTTGGAGACCTATGGAATTTTATGATTCAATGCAAATGAAACCAGAACAAGTTGCAGAACCTGAACAAATTTTAACAAAGTTGATGGCTGAACGAAAAAAATTGATTAATGGATTTTATGGTGATTCAAGAAATGATAAACAAAGATTAGATGAATCATTATTGCCTGCCCATTATGCTATTTCGCTTTCTGGAGAACCTACAATGTACCCCAAACTTCCAGAACTAATTAAATATCTAAAATCATTTGAAGCAACAAAATCAATTTTTCTTGTAACAAATGGACAAGAACCAGACATGATTCAAAAATTACAAGATGAAGATGCATTACCAACACAATTGTATCTATCAACAAATGCTGCAGATTATGAAGCATTTATGAGAATAAACAAGCCAAGATATGATGATTCGTGGGAAAGATGGAATAGAACACTCAGTATGTTAAAAGATTTGAAAACAAGAACAGTGTTAAGAATTACTTTGATCAGAAATTACAATGACAAGAAAGAATCAATTCCAGCATTTGCTGAAATGTTTAGAAAAGCTAGTCCACATTTTATTGAAATAAAATCTTACATGCATATAGGTCGTTCAACTAATAGATTAGAACACGAGAACATGTTAGAAATGGAAGAAATAAAAAAATTTAGTGAACAAATAGCAAAACAAAGTGAAATATTTTCAATAATGGATGAAAGTGTTATTTCAAGAATATCAATTTTACAAAATAATGAACGATTTATTGATCGTTTTATTCCTACTTATGCAAATACCAATTAGAAAATTTCTTTAATGCTTTGTATCTATGTGATAGTTCATTTTTATCATTTAATTCTGCAAATGTTTTTTTTGAATTTTTTGGTATAAAGATTGGATCATATCCCCAACCTTTTCCTTTTTGATATTTTGAAATGGTTCCATCTAATTTTCCATCAAATGATTCTAAAAAATTTTTATCATAATAAGTAATAATTGAAACAAATTTTGCATTTCTATTATTTTTTAAGAGATCAAGAATTCCTTTGTTTCCAATTGTTTTAAAAACATACGATGAATATGGCCCGGGGAATCCATTAAGTGAATTAATGAATAGGCCATCATCTTCAATTATTACAGGTTTTTTGCATTTAGAAAACGCATCTTTTGCTTTTTTTGATGCAATGTCCTTAAGTGAATTTGATTGAATCTCTTCTAAATCAGATTTAAAAAAACCAAGTTTTATCCCAAAGAGGTCTAGAATTTTTTTTGCCTCTTGATATTTGTGACTATTTGAGGATGCAAAAAATAGATCAAATGACTGTTGCATACCTACCACGACTTTCTATATCAGAAACTAGTTTTGTGATTTTAATGTAATTTACATATCCAACAATAGATTTGTAACCGTTTAGGAAATTTTTCCAAGCAGGTTCCATGATTTTTACGTGTGCACTGTTAAGGATTTCTTTAATTAATCTTAAATCAACTGCATGATCTTCAGGTTTTATTGTATTTTGAGACAATCCAAAATCAATGACAAAAACAGTATTTTTGAATAGGATAAAGTTTGATGTTGTCAAATCTCCATGCATTACTCCATTTTTGTGTAGTATTCCAACTAATTTTCCAATTTCTTTGGATAATTCAATAATTTTTGATTCAGGTAAATCATGAACTGGTTTTCCAGGGATTTCTTGCATAACAATTAAAGTTTTTTCCAAGTTTACAAAGTAAACAAGTGGTGTTGGGATTCCAAATGACTTTACTTGAGATATCATTTGGGATTCTTTAATTGTTCTTTGTTTACGTATTTTTGAATCAAGAGAAGTGTTACGATAATTTTTTGTTTTTCTAATTTTGAGAATTGCTTTAGAATTTTGCCATGTAGTTTGATATATGTCAGCTTCTGCTCCTTTTTTTCTTAATTTCATTAACATTATATCCAAAGGAATTCAATAAAAAGTAATCATGGAAGAAGGAGAAAAGAAAATAAAACAAGAAGACTGTGGTGAAGACAATTTGGGTTCAGGAATTCTAACATTAACAAATAAGAGATTAGCATTTGATAAAACTAGAGCAAGAATAATGGATTTTTCTAAACATATGGGAGATACTATACTGGATGTTTCATTAGATGATGTGACTAAAACATGGAAAGAGGGATTACTAATAAAAAAAGTATGTTTTACTGCAAAAACAAGTGAAGGTGAACAGATTTACAAGTTTGGAGTTTTCAATACAAAAAATTGGCTTAAAGTTATTGATGAGACAGTCAATGAAAACAAAAATCAATAATCTATTTTAACTGAATCTAATCTCCAAGATTGTGTGACCAAAGTATCTTTTAGTAAAGTTCCTTGCTTGACTTGTGATTCTAAAAGTCCAGTCCAACATATTTGACTTCCACAATCTCCGGCATATCGTAATGGAACTACAAAGAATTTGCATCCATGTCGTTTACATACATCTCGAAGCATTTCAGATAATCTTTTGTTAGCTGCAACACCACCTACTATCATCAGTTCTTTTTTGCATGTAAATGATAAAGCACGCTCTACAACTTCACTAATCATTGCAAAAGCAGTTTCTTGAAGTGAATAACATGCATCAACTTTACTTTTCTTTGCAATAGATTTTGTTGCAGATAATAAACCTGAAAAGGAAACATCATTGCCTTTTACTGAATAGGGTAACATGATATAGTTTGAAGATGTGGATGCCAACTCTTCTATATTTTTTCCACATGGTGAAGCAAATCCAATAGATCTTCCAAATTGATCAAGTAATTGACCCAATGTAATATCTAAAGTTTCACCGAAAACTCGCCACTGTTTGTTAAGAAATGCTAAAAGCATAGTATGTCCTCCAGATACCAAAAGTACCAAAGGATTGGTTGCACCTGTAAGTAATTTTCCTAATTCAATGTGACCAATTGCATGATTAACAGGATAGATTGGAATTTTATAAAAAGAAGATAAAGATCGTGCAACAACTGCACCAACACGTAAACATGGACCTAATCCTGGGCCTGCAGCATAAGAAATGATATCCAGATCTTTGATTGTAATATTTGCCTCTCTAAGACATTCAGATAACACTGAAGAACTATTCTCAATATGATGACGCGATGCTTCTCTTGGATGAATTCCCTCTCCTTCTGTAGGACGATAAATTTTTCTGATATCAGAAAGAATCCTTCCTTTCTTTCCTTTTTTTTCAACTATAGCACAAGAAAATGTATGAGCTGTACTTTCAATTCCCAAACCTAGCATGTTAACCCCTACTTAATGTGGATACAATTTTAATTACATCACCATTTTTTAGTTTCTGATCACCACTGATTCTTTGTTTGGTTTTACAGTCAATTGCATGTAAGAACCCCTTGGCAATATCTGCATGAATTAAACCTGCCAACTCTTTTGCAGTAGAATCTTGTGGAAGCAATTTTGTGTCAGGCAAAATGATGCCATCTTTGTTAGTTAGTTTAGTTTCATCTTCAACAGGATATACAACGATAAATTTTAAAGAATCAAAAACAGCAGTATTTAGGATTTTTTGAATCCCAGTAGAGGAAATTTTAGAAAATACTGACTTTACCAAATCCAATGCTTTTTGTTGAGGAGGTAGAATTTCTTTTCCGGGGATAATTTTAAAATCTTCATCTCCAGAAGAATAATTCACAATTCCTGCTTTTGATGCTTTTCGTAAAAGTAATTCGGTTTCAGCACTGCAAGGAATTACAAGGTCTGAAATTTTTTTAAGAATATCAAGGTCTTGGCAAAGATCTGCTTTATTTGCAGCAATGATTATTGGTTTTGTATTTTTTCTTAATTCTTTAACAAAAGTTTGGATATCAGAATCTTCCCATTCTTTTGGATTTCTAGAAACAAGGCCAAGTTTTTGTAACACTTGTTGTACTTGATAATCTTTAATACCTAATCCAGTGAATCGTTTTGCAATGCCATCAGTAAGTTTTGCTCTCTTCTGATCTATTTCACGCGTAATCTTATCCCATTCTCTTTTGAGAATATCTACAAACCATTGATCAAATTCATCCTGAACAAATATTACATCTTCTAGAGGATCGTGTGTTCCAACTGGAACTGGTTGTCCTTGAAGATCAGTACTTCCAGCAATATCAACTACATGAATCAAAACTTCAGCTTGTCTTGCATCATCAAGAAATTGATTTCCTAACCCCTTTCCTTCATGTGCACCTGGAACTAATCCTGCAACATCAATGAGTTTAATTGGAATTAAACGAGTGCCATTAACACATAATTCATTTTCATGTTTAATGCCAAAATGTTTGCAAGCACAATCTGCTTTAACATAAGCCACACCAACATTTGGTTCAATTGTTGTAAAAGGAAAATTACCTGACGCTACAGGAGTTTCAGTTGCAGCTGAGAAAAATGTCGATTTTCCAACATTTGCTTTACCGAATAAACCAATTTGCAATATAGTCAAAAATCTAATTCTACTTATTAGTATTGCAGAAATCGTTTAATGGGGTTTATTGTGATTTTATAACATGTCAATAGTAATTACCGGAAATCCAGGAGTTGGAAAACATACTATAACACAGGAAATTGCTGAAAAGCTTGAACTATCTATAATTGACATCAATAGTATAGCAAAAGATGCAGGATTATTTGAAAAAAATAAAGACACGAATGATGTAGATACTTTAAAGCTTGAAAAAATCCTTGAACAAAAAATCTCAGAGAAAAATGTGATTGTGGGTCATTTAGCACCTTATGTTTTAGATAAAAACAAAATAAAGATAATGATTGTTTTGAGAAGAAATCCCTATGACTTAATCTCAGTCTACAAAGAAAGAAAATACACCGATAAAAAAAGCATTGAAAACGCAGGTAGTGAAGTACTAGGCGTTATTGCACATGATGCAATGAGTAAATTTCAAGAAAAGGTATTTCAAATTGATACTAGTGAGAAAAGCATTAAAGAAGTGGTAAAAAAAGTGATGACTTTAATTTCTAGTAACAAAGGTAATGAGGAAGTAGATTGGCTTGATTTAGTTACAAAAAATAATGATTTGAAAAAATTTTTTGTTGATTGATTAAATAGCACCTTAAAGTTTGGATATTTACTTGTTTGAAATTTCCAAAACTGATTTAGCAGGAAGAATAGGTACTCTCTATACTAATCATGGGAAAATTGAGACACCTGCATATGTTCCTGTTATTCATCCTGTAAAGCAAACAATCCCATCAAAAAAAATCCAAGAGATGGGTTTTGATTTAGTAATTACAAATGCATACATTACCAAAAATAGTTACGGTGATGAAGCTGTAAAAAAAGGAATTCATAATATTATAAATTTTGACGGTGCAGTTATGACAGATTCTGGAGGTTATCAGGTTTTAGAATATGGAGATGTTGATGTTTTGCCACCAGATATGGCAAATTTTGAAAAAGGAATTCTAACTGATTTTGCAATTCCACTAGATAAACCAACAGGATTTGGACTACCATTAAAAAAAGCTGAAGCATATGTTAAACATACTCTCAAAGTTTCAAAGCAGACACTTGATGATAGTGAAGACAATGGTCAGATTTGGATTGGTCCAATTCAGGGAGGAGAGCATTTTGAACTGGTTGCAAAGTCAACAAAGAGATTGGTAGATATGGGTTTTCAGATGTTGGCTTTAGGAAGTCCAGTTGAATTTATGGAGTCATATGAATATAGACTATTAGCACAGATGATTGTGGCTGCAAAAAAACAAATGCCACACTCTATTCCTTTACATCTTTTTGGAGCAGGGCACCCATTAACAATACCATTTGCGGTGGCTTTAGGATGCGACACATTTGATTCAGCATCATACATGCTTTATGCCAAACATCAGAGATACATCACAGATGATGGCACACGATATTTATCGGATATTGTTGTATTTCCATGTAATTGTGAAGTATGCTCTAAATACACTCCGGATGAGTTACGCCAGCTTGAGATAACTGAGAAAATCAATCAACTAGCAATTCATAATCTTTATGCCATTAAACTTGAAGTAGACAAGGTAAAACAATCTATCCATGAAGGAAGATTATGGGAATATGTAATGAAAAAGGCAAGAGCTCATCCTAAATTATTTGAAATGATTGAAGTAATGACAGGAAATTACGAATTTCTTGGTGTTGCTACACCAAAATTCAAAGAAAAGGCTATTTTTCTATACGATAAAGAAGATCAATTTCGTCCAGAGGTTCAAGCATATCATGACATGGTTAGAAAATTCAAATCAAAGAAAAAGAAACTCGTCATTATCAAAGAATCAAGCTCAAAACCAGGATATTTGTCTCGTCAATATATTGATCTAAAAAGAAATCTTAAGGATTTTGATTCAATACAGGTATGTCAATATAATCCACAGTTAGGATTAATTCCAATTGAGATTTCAGATATCTTTCCAGCTGCACATCATGAAACTTCTAGAATAGATTTTGAACCAAAAGAATTCCCTATATTTGAAAAGACATGGAAGTATTTCTTTGGTAACAACAAGTTTTCAGAAATTCATTATGATAAAAATGATAAATTCTTAAAGCATTTTGTAAAAATACTACCAAAAGAAATCAAGAAAAAATCTTTTGTCTAATTAAAAATAAGAAAAAAGAATGTGCTAAAAGATTCAGCTTATAATGCTGCGTCTTCTGCCCAACCTTTGATGAAGACACCGTTTTTGTGAAGAGGTACTGGTTGTCCAGCAGTGTAATTCATTGGTCTCATCCAAAAGATTGATTTTGTTGGGCATACACCGATGCATGCACCATCTGAAATACATCTTTCTGGATAAAATACAAATGCTTTACCTCTCTTCCAGCCTTCAACTGGTTTTACTCTAAGGACATCAGGACCAAGAGTTGTACAGATTTCTACACATAGTGCACATCCGATACATCTTTGTTCATCAATGTCTGGAAGTATTGCTATTGGCATAACAAAATTAACATTGCTTAGTTACTATTTAAACCATGATTGAAATTCATAACCCTGTTATGGAATTGATCGACTTAAAATACATGCGCAGAAATTAGATTAAGAAATTTAAAAAACAAAAAGACAACGTGTTTTGCACGTTTATTTTCTCATTGCGTCTATTTGACCAGAAGTAACCCAGTCAAGTAATTCTGCAGAAGAAGGATTAAGGTCTGCTTTCTTATTCATAAGATTGTTTACCCAAATCCAGTTGAGTTGATTTAAGAGTGGTTTGTTTGATTCATCGCCTTTACGTGTTTTAGCGACAACTGCTTGATCTTGTAGTTTTATCCACTCGTCATAGGATCTTCCCATGAGGATCGGATCTTAGCTTACACTAATTAAAGCTTTTGTAGATTCTATAATAGGCATAATGATCGATTTAGCTATAAGAAAGTTTTAACGTCGTTGAAATTTCATTTTAATTCTTGGATGTGAAAGTTTTAGGAGCTGCAAATGAAGTTGGCAGATCTGGTTTTTTAGTTAATTGTAATGGAACAAAACTTCTGCTAGATTATGGAGTGATGTTTGGAAGAAGAGGAACACCACCACAGTATCCACTTCATGTAAAACCTAAGGATTTAGATGCAATCATAATTACTCATGCACACCTTGATCATTCAGGAAATGTCCCATCCCTTTTTGTAAGCGGAAATACTGATGTCTATGCCACACCACCAACATTTGATCTCTCAAAATTATTGATTGAAGATATGTTGAAAATTGAAAAGAACGCACACCCATTTGACTTGCCTGAATTAAACAATATGATGAAAAATGCCAAGGAAATTGGATTTAAACAAAAAGTTACAAAAGGAAATGCAATTTTTGAGCTACGAGAATCAGGACATGTAATTGGTGGAGCTACGGTATTGGTAGAATCAGAGAAAAAACGGCTTTTCTATACGGGTGATATCAAAACAGATGGTTCTAGAATGCTACGAGAAATGGATTTGGATATAGGAGAAATTGATTTACTAATTACTGAGAGTACTTATGCTAAGACAGTACAAAAACCCAGAAAAGAATCAGAAGATCAATTAATAGAATTTGCAAATGAAGTAATGGACAGAAAAGGAATACTATTCATTCCATCATTTTCAGTTGAACGTTCTCAAGAGATGGCTTGTATTTTAAGAAGTGCAAATTTCAAACACAAAATCATAATGGATGGAATGGCATTAAAAGTAAATGAAATAATGTTTAGACATCCAGAATATCTAAGAGACCCCAAAGTATTTGCAGATGCAATCAAAAGTGCAACTGCAATAAGAGAGCATTCTGAAAGAAAACGTGCAATTGGTGAACCATGTGTTGTAATATCACCAGCTGGAATGTTAGTTGGAGGAAATGCAGTTTATTATTTACAAGAATTAGCTTTTGATAGTAAAAATGGAATAGCTCTAGTTTCCTATCAAGGCGAAGGTACACCAGGTAAAAAATTACTAGATACAGGAAAGGTTTCAACTAGAGGTAAAGATCTTAATGTTACAGCAGAAGTAAAGCAATTTGAGTTTTCTGGACATGCAGACAAAAATGAATTGTTTGATATGATTAAAAAAATTAAAGGAAACCCAAAGGTAATGGCAGTTCACGGGGATTCAGAATCATGTGAAATGTTTGCTCAAGAAATTCATGAAAAATTTGGTTTTGAAACATATGCACCTGCAGTTAATGATGAAATAACTGTCTGAGATGCAAAATAATTGTACAATAAATGTTGAAAATTCAATTAATAGTGGTCAAGTATTTCTTTGGAAAAAAAATGGAGAGTGTTGGGATGGAGTGAATGGTCAAGATGTTCTTCGTGTAGATAAAAATGGAATTATCAATTCTTATCAAAATTTGAACACAGATTTTTTCAGAGAAAATGATAATTTAGATAAAATTATCAAATCAATTTCAAAAGATAAAACAGTAAAAATTGCTGTAAAAAAATATCAAGGATTAAGAATTCTCAGACAAGATCCTTTTCAGTGTTTGATTTCATTTATTGTCTCTTCAAACTCTAATATTCAAAAAATCAAATACAGTCTAGAAAATATATCAAAAAAGTTTGGAATAAAAATAAAGTTGCAAAATCAAGAATTTTTTTTATTTCCCAATCCAGAAAAACTTGCTAAAGCATCAATTAATGAAATTAAAAATTGTGGTGTTGGATATCGTGCAAAATTTATCAAAGAAGCAGCAAAAATGACATTATTAAAAAAAATCGATTTTGAATACTTGAAAAAATGTAATTATCAAGATGCAAAAGAAGAGATTTGCAAGGTTCCAGGAGTGGGAAATAAAGTAGCAGATTGCATAATGTTATTTTCATTAAATAAATTAGAAGCATTTCCCTTAGATAGATGGATGATTAGAATTTTAGAAAAATACTATTCAGAAAAATTTCAAATAAAGACAAAAACAATTACAGAAAAACAATACAATATTCTTCATGAAAAAATTGTAAATCATTTTGGGCCATATGCAGGATATGCACAGCAATTTCTCTTTAAAATGGAAAGAGAGAATTACCAAAAAAAGTGGCTGTAAACCCTTAAAATGGTAATTAATTGCTAGGTTTTTGGGCCTATGACGCAGCATGGATAGCGTGTTGGACTTCTAATCCAAAAGTCAAGGGATCGAAGCCCTTTGGGCCCGTTTAACAAAATTATTTATTCTGAATGGGGTAGGAAATTTTTGTGAAAGATATTGAATTCAAATTAGATTCAACTGACATTCATCCCAATTCTGAAATCAAGGGAATAATTTCTGTTTCATATCCAGGGAGATATGATGGAGTTGTGATAAATACACAGATTTTAGATTCAAATGAACACATAATCTACAAGTCATACAATGGAAAAAACATATCACAAAATGTTTCAAGATTATTCATCAACAAAGACATAATGCCTGAAAACAAGGCAGAGTTTACTGCACTAATTAAATTTGAACCAAAACAAGAACATGAAATAAAATTCAGAGCATCAATTATTGAGCAGCATAAAGAAATTGAAAGTCAGATAATTTTTGCAAAATATTCTATCTAAAATCTACTCAATTCTACAAGAATTTTTCCAGTCATCCAAGGATGGGGATTACAGTGATAAGGAACCTCCTGAGGTTCTGTAAATAAGAATTCATAAGAATCACCAGGTTTTAAGACACCTACAGATCCAAAGTCACCACTATATCCATCAGAGGATCTATGATCAGGAGTTACCGTATGTGCAGTATCATCATTATTTTGCCAAATTACTTTGTTGTTAATTCCCAATGATACCTTTGATTGATTTGGAACATAGTTTTCATTTCCTTCAATTACTGCACCTAGAACAATTTCAATAATAAAATCCCCTTCAGGATTTAAGATATGTGCTGAGACAGATGGTTTTTCTAAAGATTCAGGAAGATAAAATGAAGTGTAAAAAACTACAGATGCAGACATGCCAATGATTAGTGCAATGACACCTATACCATATGCATGGCTTGATGTAGATGCGCTCATAATTTTTTGCAACCTCTCAAGTTCTTATAAAGTTTGTTTAGAATTTTTGAGATCATGATTTACCAAGATCTCCAGAACCAAGATTTGTGTTATTACCTGCACCAACTCCCAAATCTGCTTGAGTCTTTGGTATAGGAACTTCTTGAGTTAATTCTTTTGGTTTTGCTTCTGCTGTAGCATCACTTGTTGGAAGTTTACTGGAGTTAGAAGATACATCAGGCTCAGCTAGTTTTGGTTTTTCTTCCTGTACTGGAACTGGTGGTGGTGGCGGTGCATTTTTTTCCTGACTTAAACCATATCTGTAAACATGGAAGAATGCTGCAAATACTAACAAAATTATTCCAATAAAGAATAATGATATGTTTTTCATTCCTGTCAAAGCGGCATTATATGCTGCAATATTTAGGAACACTTGAAATGCTAACAAGGCAACTAGAACCCAATTAATCCATTTTTCAGAAAGATGTATTGTGGCAACTTTCTGTGGACCGGTATTTTTTGCAAGTTTTGATTTTCTTTCAGCTTCATTGGCAAGTTTAATCATCATGTATGTAAATCCAAATCCTAGTGGAACCAACAAAATCATTGTAGAATAGAAGAATACGGGATCAATTACCAAACGCTCTACTAATGCAAGTGAGACGTCAGGTGAAATATAAAATCCCCAATATGTGGTAACCATAATTTGGGCAAGACTAGTTATACCAAGTGCGGTAATTATTGGTCTTTCTCTCCATGAGAATTTCTTGTATCTATCAATAAACGGAATTAATACAAGGGAGATAATGAATAACAAAGGCCATAACAGTCCTGTTACAAACTTGTCATACTGAGTCCTCATAAATGCATAAATTCCTGTAAGATACCATTCAGGAACTGTTACTCCTGGCGGGACTGTCGGCTCAAACTTGAATCCCATGTCAATTGGAAATACACCACCTGTGATGAGAATAGCACCCGAAATGGCCATTACCATAGGCACATCAAATACCAAGAATCTTGGGAAATGAACTGCCATTAATCCTAGCATCACTATTGGTAACAAGAACACATGTTGTGCATAGAATCTTAACACAAAGTCTGCGAATCCACTACCTAGTGCTGCATCACGAATTGTCGGCCCAACTACAGGAATTGATGTAGTCAGAGATGCAGCAATACTAATTGCAAGTTCTGCTCTTTCACTAAATATTACATCATATCCAGTAAACGCTTCAAGAATAGTAACAGTACCAAGAATGACACCAGTTATCCATAAAACTTCATTTCTAATTTTGTATCTTCCACTAAAGTATTGATAATACATGTGAAGAACAGCTAAGAGTACCATTGCATTAGAACCATGATAATGAATATTTCTTATGTGAAAACCAAATGGAACATCATCATTAATGAATTGAACACTATCCCATGCTCTATCCAATATAGGTTGATAGTAAAACATGAGTAGAGCGCCTGAAACGCCAAGAATGATAAATGTAACAAATGTAAGCATACCTAAGAATCCAAATGGACTTACAAATCTAGAAGGGAATGAAAATTTGATTGCAGTAAAGATGGTTCTATCTACACCATCCCAAAGCCAGTAAAGAAAGGCAACTACTCCAGTTCTTCTTTCAAGCGAAACGGCCATATCCAATTACTCCATTTTCATTTATACCAAACTTTGGCGGTAAAATAAGTACAAATCCATCTGAGTCAATTTCAAAATTTAATTTAGGTAATGTGTTTGATGGTGGAGCTTGTACTGATGCAGGACCTGCAAAAGCTGTTCCAGTTACAGGATCATACATACTACCATGACACGGGCATTCACCTCTCTTTCTTCCTTCATCTGGCCAATATTTCCACAAACACCAAAGGTGGAGACAAATCATACTAAATGCCCTGATAGCAGATGCATCATTTTTTGCACCACCTAATTCTTCAGGTAACCTAATGAACTGCCATTTACGAAATCCTTCTGCATCAAGTGCAGGATCACCAGTAGCAGGATATGTAATTACTTCAGAGTGATTAATTGGGAAAGTGTTGATATTGGCCTGAGTCCCATCAGGTAAGATTACTGGAACTTTTTCAAGAGATGCCTGACGTGGGTTTGGCATAAAATTACCAAATGGAACAAATGGAGCAAACGCTAATCCTGTGCCTGCGGCACCCATTAACTTTAGAAAGTCTCTTCGGGATAATCCGCCAGACTTTTTTGTCCCAAGCTCTGACATTCAATCTGATTTCTCGCCAAATTGCTAATAAACCTTGTTTAATTATTCTTCATGTTTTTGTTTATTGATGAATATGAAAACAATTCCGATCGTAACTCCAATGATTAATCCAAGAATAATTCCAAAATTAAAGAAGGAATTAGAATCGTTTTTTTGAGCAGAATCATCTGGAATAGAATCATTTGATTCAAATTCTACTTGTTTATCTTGAGATGAAATATTCATAAATTTTGCTGTAAGGGTAATTGGTTCTGTTGTAGAATTTCCTCCAAACAATGTTGAATGTGTTAAAAGAGTGTAAGTACCAGTTTGATTAATTGGAACATACAAAACAGTTGATGTGTCATCTTTATTTTTTACAGGAAAGAATCCGCCACCTTGACTAAAGACAGAACTACCTAACCAATCAAGAGAAGGCCATCCTAGAAAATGTCCAAACACACCAGATGGAACATTTGTTTGAGTGATTTGTCCAGATGGATCCATTACAAAGACAGCTAGATTAGTATCATCACTAATCCATGAAAGTTCAATCGCTGCTGAATTAATTGATTCATCTTGAATATCAAAATAATATTGTCTCCAATCTCCTGCTAAATAGCGATTAACCATATCAAATGCTCCTTTAGTGTATCCATTACCATAAAGAACATCATCACTTTGTTTGCCTTGAATAATTACAGAAGAATTATTTTGATCAACTAATTGTTTTATTACAAAAGATACAGGAGCATTAACTGAATGTGTTTCACCTTCAAATGTCAAAAATCCTTGATAGACTCCTGTTTGCAAATCAGTTGGTGCAACTAATGTAACATCAACTGTAGCAATATCTTTTGGTGGCACAGTAATAATTTGAGATTCAGTCCAGAGAACAGACCATTTTTCTTTTTGATAATAACTTGCAGATAATGTATAATCCATGGAGGTAGAATTCATTTTAGTATCACCTAACCAATAAGAAAATCTTGTTGGAACAGGATATACTCCAACCAAAGGTGTTCCTTCAAATTTTTCATTTGGATCACTTACTCTAAGTTCTTGAACAGTTCCCCAGGAACCAGCCCTATTTATCAAGGATAGTTCATCACTTGTAATTTTTGTATCATTATTGTTATCAAGCCAATCGTAAATATACAAAGAAGAAATTTTGAGATCATCAGCATAGATATCTGAAGTTTTATTCATGAATGTATCAAATGGAAAATTTACATTTAGTATCATCAATGAGGAATCATCAGGAATGGGATTATTATCATCAAAAAATTCATCTAAGGTAGAATGATGTTTTACATCTGAAAGCTTGACATAGTTAGGAATATAGACTCCAGATTTATTAAGTATTGAATCTTGTTGCTGTACAGTTGTTGTTCCACTAAACTCATTTTTTACAATTAAAGATAATTTTTTTGGTATTACAGTAACTGTAAGTTCGTTTTCAGAAGGATTTTCTATAGTAAAAGTAGTAGAACTTCTTTCTCCTGGAAGCAATTGTCCTGCAAACCAACTAGTCATAGGAATAGAATTAGATGGTAATTGAAATCTTTCAAATCCAATTGCAGTTGAATTTATTTTATTAATTGCAGGATCTAAAATTTTCTTGATGTTATTATATGATGCATCATTATGTACAATAAACAATCCATCTTTTCCATTAACATAATCCAGAGCTGAAGAGACATTAACTAATCCAGATCCTTGAGTAAATGGATCATTTTTTAGATCAGTTGCAGTAGACATTAGAATATTTTTTATTGTAAATGGATCAATGTCTTGGAATTGTTTTTTCATACCTTCGATTAAAACTGCTGCAGCACCAGATACGATAGGTGCAGCCATACTAGTTCCACCAAACAAAGAAAAGGATTCTCTCCTTGAATCTTTTTCAGATTTTAAAACATTTGATGGAGTAAATCCATGTGCACCTATGCTCATCAAGTCAGGTTTTGGGTCACCAATTGAACTAGGACCCCTACTAGAGAAATCAACTACATCATTGTAATGAGAGGTTGTATTTCCAAATCTTGGTTGATCCTTGAATGGGCCATAACCTACAAAGACATTGTTAGTAGTTGCACCAACTGAAATTCCATAAGGTGAGGCATTTGGCAATCCTATTGTTCCATATCCATGTCCAGAATTTCCAGCACTAGAAACTATTGTTACCCCCGGATAATCATCATCTAAGGAATGAGGTGTTACAAGCACACTAAGAATTAAAGAAAGAATATCCATGCCTGGAGATGCCTTAAAGGAAGGAAAAGAAGACACACCCCAGCTATTTGAAATGATATCAACTCTAGGTTTTCCTGTAAATTTCCAATCATGTTCTGCATTATCAAATCCGGCAGCCCACATCCATCCATAAACGGTATCACCAAACCACAATGCCTTTACAGGAATAATCTTTGCATCAGGAGCTACGCCAGTAATAGTAAATTTTCCAGTATTGTTATAGATATCATAAGTTTCAATTCCCCTTGAAGTAATGGATGCTGCACTAGATGTACCATGCCCCATAAAATCAGTCATTAAACCAAAAAATTCACCATCAGAATCAAATGCTGGAAGTAATGTTCCATTTACTGCTTTTATAGAATCATCGATTTCTGCAGTTTTGTTTTGTATCACTCCATAAACATCTAATACTTGTGCACCAATAGTTCCTGCACTGTAGTCATTTTTTCCATCATTGTTTGAATCATATACAAGAAACTCTTTTCCACTTCCCAGTACAATTGGTTTTTCATCAGTAAAATCAAAATCATATTCTGGTTTTTGGCCTTCTTTTAGATCAAATCTAGTATAGTCTTTCCATGAAGTACTAAGATCAGGAATAATTGTATCATAGACTCCTGAAATAAATGAGTCAACTACAAGTACAGGTACTATTTGTAGTTGCGCGAAAGCCCCCTCTAGTGCACCTTGATAAATTACACCAAGGTGGTATACACCACTTTTTGATTTGATGTAATTTCTACTATCTTGACCAATTTTCATATCATCAGATAGTGTTCCGTTAAAAATTATTGAAGAACCTAGTTGTGGAAAAAATGAATTGTAGATAGAGATTTCACTACCCTTACCTCCTTGGGATACATCTAGAAAAACTCCTTGTTTTGTGATATATGTTGAAGATGTCATAGTAGGAGGAATGGGTTTACTGTAATTTCTAATCATTTCATCTTTGTCAATAAATGCAAAAAAAGTTGCATTTGTTAGAATAATTCCTTGACCATCAGGATCAAGCATTATAGGATGATTTTTCTCATCTCTGGCAAGAGAATGCTGAATATCTGGATTGGAAAAATCAACTCCTGTATCTACAATGGCAATTGTTGTTCCATTTCCTGTAACACCATAATTTTTTTGTGCAATATCAGAGTGAGTAATTTGAGCAATTCGTGATGCATCAATTAGATCATCAGTAGAATGAAAATCTAATTTAAAATCTTCAATTACATTATACCCCTGAGAGATTAAACTTGATGCATTATTTTCGGAAAGTATTGTAACATAGAAAAATCCACTATCAGAACTAATGCCATATGAAGAATTGTTTTTTAAAAAATTAGAATTTTGTGAGTTTGTTCCAAAAATTAGATATCGTTTAAAATTGTTTTCAGTAAAAAAATTAGAGTCAATTTTAATTATATCTGAATTAAATTCAATTTGTTTTGATATGTTTTCTTCAAGAATCATATCTCCAGGAGTAAATGCGTAAGAACTTGTCAATACAATTGAAAGAAGTATAATAGAAAAGAAAATCGCCACTTTGGGCATTAGATAATTTTCTTTTCTAGCATTATTATAACTATCTTCTTCGTGCAAGAATTGTGATTTGTAAGGCTACAATAAGTCCAATAGATGCAATGATTGGTAACATCAATGCATTGAGTTGAGATGAAGCCTCACTGATAAATTTCACAGAACTAGAAATGGTTCCAATATTTTCATCTATTTGTTGACTTGAATGCTCTAAAGTAGCATCAAATCCTGCAATTTCAGATTTTAAGGTATCAAGCTCACCTGATGTCTCATCTAGAATAGAGTTTAGTTTAATTATTTGATCAGAGATTCCACCAAGATCTTGACTTAGAACTGTAGTTGCAGCAGAACCATGAGATGTTGCTCCTTGACTAAAAGCAACAACATGAAAGACATGTGTTCCTTCTTCTTTTGGAGTATAATCAACAAAATACAATCCTTGGTGTAAGGTTTTAAATGAATTAGATAAAGAGACAGAAAGGCCAGATGGCAAGTGGACATGAGTGGTTCCAAGTAATTTAGTAGGATCATTTCCAATTAAGAGACCATCACTAGTTGTTTGCACAAAAACTCGAAATGATTGATTTATTGCAGCAGTTTCAGGAGCAAAGACTAGAGTGTTAACTTGTCTTTCAACAGGTGTATCAACTAAATCTGTAGTTGATGTAAACTTTACATCAATTTTTTGAGAAATTCCATTTTGTTCAGTACTAATTACCTCAACTGTATATGTGCCATATGAAAAATTTGTGGAAGGTTCTGGCCAAATCAATAAACCATAATTAAAAGAGCCATCAAGATCTGTAATAATTTGATCAAACTTTGTAATTGTTTCATCAGGGGCAAAAAGTCGTATAATCAGATTTTCTTCAGGTAGTCCTTTTCCATAAACTTGTAAACTATGTTCAGTAGAATAGACCTTGCTGTTTGTAAATAACTCTAGTTCTGAAAACGAATTTGGGACTTGTACAAGTAAAAGTACAATTAAAACAGAAAATAAAATTTGGAGTTTCATTTTAATTAATTGTTAATCTTCTCCTAGATATTACTTTAGAAAAAATTGTGCATAACTATCGTTAAGTGTGATTCAAAAAAAAGAAAAAAAGGGAAAATTAGAACTAGTTCTTACTTATTGTACAGTTATAGTTGTACTAACTGGTGGTGATAATGCCGTTGGATTATCAACAGATTCCCATACAAATGCAGTTGCTGTGTAAGTTCCTGCTGTTGTTGGAATCCATGATAAAGCTGGGCTAAACGATTGACCACTTGATAGTGAACCTGTAATCCATGCGAGTGAGACTGTAACACCGTTACCATCCTGAATCTGTACCAAGTATGCAAATGGTTGCTCTCTGTCCTGACCATTAGCTAAGTCAGCACTGATTTGTACCTGTTGATCAACGGAAACAGTATCTAGACTGTTGCCAAATGCATCAACTGTTCTCAAGTTAGCAGCTGGTGCTCTCTCGAGTGGGGGTACTATAGTACCAATTAGTGTAGTGGCAGTAACATCAAGTTCATCGGCTCTTGTGTATGGATCAGGTAGTGTATTGTCCTCATATTCTGCAGTGACAGTGTCACCTTCTGCTACTCTGAGTCTATGACCAGAAGATTCGTTAGTAGTTGTAAAGAATACAGTACCTTCGAATATTCCAGTTGCCTCATTAGTTTCAGTTACAGTTAGGGCAATACCTCCGGCGTCGGAGTCAGACCACAAGTCGACTTTGAAGTTGTCGACTGCTTCTGGATTTAAGTTCATATCTGGATCAATTGCTCTTACAACACCTGTTCCGCTTGCTGGATAACTTGCTTCAAGCCATTGGACTTCACCAATATTCCATCTAATTAGAGCTGAACCTACTGTTGTTTCATCCTCTGAGAATTCAAAGGAGACAGTGAGGCCATCATCATTATCAGTTTCTAGGAAGCCATTGGTTGGGCCGGTACTATCTGCAGACGTAGTCTGAGATGGTCCGGTTGCTGTACCATCGCCATTGGAGTCGTGTAGGAATCCTGTAAGGATTACTTCACCTGTGAATATGCCTGTATCAGTTCCTGTTTCAACAAGACTGTATTTGTTAATATCAAATGAACGGGTGGTGATCTTTATAGGATCATCAGACGTTTCTCCGATAGTATCAACCAGATTGCTGTCAAAGTTGTGATCAGGGGCTACAATAGTAATGTATACTTTGTCAGTCCATGTGTAGACTTTTTGGTCAAGTTCCACAGTTGCACCAAAGTTTGATGTGTAAACTGTTACGTTCATATCTTCGTTCTCTTGTCCGACATATCTAGCACCAGATGGTCCCCAATCAGTATATTCTAATTGGATTTGTTCACCTCTTTCAAGGTTATCACCATTAATACTTTGAGGGATTTCAACGACAATCTGGAAGATTCCAGTAGAGTCACCTGTTTCTCTCAATGCTGATGGTTCTGGATCGAATTCTAGACCAGTGCTGGCTCCTGCGGCTTGATCACCCATAGAGGTGGTTGCTGCATCAGAGTCCCACTCGATTATATCGAGATCATAGGTCTCTGCGCCATCATTGTCTAGGTCCCAGTCAGGTTCGATAACAGTGATGATCATATCACTTCCGATAATGTATACTGATTTATCTGATTGTAGCACACCGTTTCGAAGATCGAAGGTTGCTGAATCAGTTACAGTATTTGTATTACCAGATGCGTCTACGGCATCAGTATACTCTACAGTGAGAATATCACCTTGGAGTATACAGAAGTCCTCGCCTGAAGTTGGTGCTGCGCCAAATCTATCGGCTGCAGCTGTACCACCGCCATCTAGGTTTTCATATGTTGTTGTAGTTGGACAGAGTGTAGAATCTGGACCGTCAGTATATCTGATTGCAAAGTCAAGCTCAAAGACACCAGTATTACCTGCTGTCTCTGTTATTGGTCCCATGGTTCTAGCAGTAAAGGAGGAGTCTGAACCAACTACAATTGTTTTTGTAGTTGATACGGTACTACCGCCTGCATATGCTAGAGTAAGTTCATCAGTACCTCTAGATACTGTGATCGTTACTGGGCCAACTGCGCCTGCTGATCTGTTTGTATTCATCTTATCTTGTCCTGCTGCAGATAAGTCAAGATCTGGGTCGCTGACTCTAACGTGTATCGTTACGTCACCGCCAGTTGTCTTTATCTGCTCACCGGTGGTATCGATAACTGTATCAATACCAGTTGCGTGAATTGGGAAGATAGAGAATGAATTTGTCGTTTTGCCAGATGTAATTGTTGCAAAGTCAGATGCGACACCCCATGGAACTGGATAGACGGTTCGGTCAAGTGAAATAGAACCAGTATTGGCTCTAATACCTGCACCATCGCCTACCTCAATAGTTTCACCTGAGGCATCTCTGTGGTCGTTATAGTTTACTTCAATGTCAGTACCTGTAGTTGTTCCTGTAGTTGCTGCACCACCTGGACCATCTAGATCATATGTTGATGGAACTTGGAAGCTACCAGTGAATACACCAGATGCTGCTTCAGTTTCAACGAGTACAAATCCGTCTGTACTACCAAGTAGGCCATACAAAACATCATTGAATGTTATGTCAAGAAGGTGATTTATTGTTGATGCGGTTGCTGAATCAACTTTACCACTGCTTTGAGCTACATAGATATCAACAAGAGTAGAACTTACGTTAAGATCTTGATCAGTTAATGTAACTACTACAGTATCTGCAATCTTGTATGTATCGAGATCCAAGTCAACTACACCGCTATGTGTTGGTGCGTCTTGTTGATCTGCAATCTGAGTACTAACTCCGTCTGAACCTAGATCAAGATAATTGGTTCTAGGTCCATCTTCATCAGTCAAGTCCTCAGTTACAAGGATTACAATCGCATCCAAGATTGGAACTAATCCATCGTATGTTGCTGCTACTTGATTGAGTTGGTTTGTCATGATATACTCGACGCTACCAATGAATTCACCGGTGTTATCACCAGTTTCTTCTAACTCTAATCTGTAGATTGCATTATTTACTCTATCTCCAAAGGAGAAAAAGTCAATAACAAATGGATCATTATCAGCTACTGCTGGAGTTGTAGTAAATGTCAATCGAACATTTTCTGTTTCAGAAAGTGCAACACTTTGGGCATTTAGTGTGCCTGTTGCAACTATATCATCTGTTGTTGCTGTACTAACTGCGTCCTTTAGAAGAACTTTAGCTTGTGTAGCATCTGCATCGGATAGTGCTGTAACGGTAGTTGATTGGAATACTGCATTCTCACTTGTTTCAGCGTGTATTGCTAAATCAGTAGGAGTTGTGCTGGTTAGTGATCGAATATCATAGTTAAGATATACGAAGTTAACACCAGAAGCTTCTACAAATGTTCTAAGTTCAGCTACAGTAATACCAGTATCAATTATTAATGTTGTACCAGTAGTTATTCCTGCTCCTGCTGCATCATTTGTACCTGTTGCACTGTTAAGAGTTGCTCTTGCAATTTCACTGAATGAGTCTACGACGACTCCACTGTCTGGTGTTCCCATAATGAAGGAACCACTAGAGAATGTTGCACCACCGTCTACTGTTGTTGTCAATACTTTAGGAGAACCAATTTGTAGTGAAGGAACTAATGTCACTGTTGATGAGTTAAGATCTAAATCTTCATCAGCTAGGCTGTTTAGATTTTGATCTGCATCAACTAGTAAAACTGTCATTCCTTCACCAGAGTTCCACTCATCACCGACGCTTAATGCGTCCATGTCAATTGTACCAAATTCATGGCCAATGACAATTGATATTGGAGTATCGTTATAGTCAAGAGTTCCACTCAAACCTCTGGTTGCAGTTGATGCTACTTTAATTGTAGATGTATCTGCATTATCAGTGCTTGAGAAGATTGCTGTGTTTGCACCTGTTTCAAAGATACCAGTTTTGTCTACTGCACCAGTATCAAGATTTGCTTGTCGTTCTAAGACAACAGTGGTTTGTGGAGCTAATGTTGTCTTGAAGGCACCATTAAGTCCAAAGCCCAAATCTGCGATAGCTACAGTTCCAACACTTCTATATGTAGCTGCGCCAGCTGCAGTCCATTCCCATTCATCTGAAGATGTTGGGTCTATGTTTAACATAGGATCACCTACATTGAAATGAACTTGTGCACTGAGTGGTACAGTAGTTCTATCTATATCAAATGTTGCAAGTCCGTCAGTTACATCAAAAACTAGTGTGACTGTCTCATTGACTCCTGCCTTGTTATAGTCAACTACGGCTGAACCGGTTGGGTTAAAGTCGTATGTTTGAATAAATGGCCATAAGTCTTTGTCAATTAAACCAATTTGACCTGTACCTGATGAGATATTTGTATCAAGGTTTAGTGTCTTTGCTGCTTTGACTATACCCAAAGATGATGTAATGCTTGTAATTTCTGCATCTGATGC
>LFEY01000012.1 GCA_001510275.1 Thaumarchaeota archaeon casp-thauma3 | reverse complement strand
AAAACAATGCAGGATGGTGGGCAGACGGACTAATTGATGATGATTCCTTTGTCGGAGGAATTCAATTCTTAATCAAAGAAGGAATAATGACTATTTCTTCTTGATACTGTCTACATTCAAATTGATAAAATCTTTCAACAAATAACGAACCAATAATGGTAAGTCTTTTTAGATATCCAAAACGCCATCTGAAAAAATTAATCAAAGAAGGTGAATATGTAGAAGCCATTGAACTTGGAAAGAGTCTAGAATCTAAATTCTCTAATGATCATGATTTTATGTTTATTATGGGAAGTGCATATTTTATCGTAGAAGATGCAAAAAAAGCACTTCCATATTTTGAAAAAGCATTTCAACTAGACAATAATGATATTGAAACCATTACTCTCAAAACTAATGTTCATTTGGCCTTGCAACAAAAAGATGAAGCAATAATCTGTTGTAAGCAAATTTTAAAATTGGAATCAAAAAATTCTGAGGCACAAAGATTACTTGAAGAACTTGAAAATCTCTGATTTAGAAATTATTCCTTTTTTTCCATCTGATAGACATTTTCCATTAACCAATCACAAAATGCTGTTACATTCTCATCAAATTCTGTCCAGATGTGCACTGAATGAGGCAAGATGTCAATCTTCCAATTTTTTGTGAAGACTCTAACTCCTTCTTTATCTTCAAACATGTAAGCGTCTTCTGTTTGTACATCTCCAAGTATCTCTTTTGCCTTTTGTTTGATTAACTCTCTATCTATGGGGAATCTTTTTCGATCATGATCAATAATCAGACTCAAATCTCTTCTTCCATACATATCAAATTCATCAATCCTTCCTTCTTTTGGAAAGTTTACAATTAATTTGATGTTGTATTTCTTGCCAACTTCTTTACCAATCTCTACAATTCTAGCATATGCCATTCCTTGATTTTTTTTTAAAAGGAATCTGATTTGTGCTATGTCTTTTTTTAGTTGAACTTGAAGATTGGAAGTTAATTCAGAAAATATCATCATTATATTCCATGAAAATTCCTATTATAATCATTAATTTTATGTCAAGATTGGTTTTTTTAGAACTTCGATTATTTCAGAACATGGCGATGCCTATGGATTATGATGGTTTGAGGACTGATGATGAGTCTGAGAGAACTGATAATGTTGATGATTACAAACGAACTTGCATTGATTTTATCGAAGATATCTCTCATGACTATGAGGCATGGGTTGATTATTACAAATTACCTGAGGATGAAGACAAAAGAAGACGTGCAGAAATTCGTGCAACTATTACAAGAACAAATGAATGGATTGCAAAGGTTGCCCAATCAATCAAAGCAGTTGATGTTGTAATGAATGATGGAATTCAAAAGATGGCAGAATCTACTGCTGGCAAACCCATTGAGATTGGAGTTTTTGTGAATCACAAATCTAGCTACACAGAAACAAAACCTGGAATCATTGATGTTAATGTCAAAGCAAATGGAAGAGAGGGAAGAAAAACAAAACTTGGATTTCATTTTAAAGATGATAGATTTAGAATAGAATCTACTTGTGGAGCATATTTAGATGAAACTGATTTGTCGACTGAAGAACTTGAAATGATGGATATTCATCTGAAACTTCATGCAGAAAATGCCAAACAACGTGATGTTATTTCATTTACAGTAACTGTAAGTGAAGTTGAAAATGATGTTGAAATTGATAGGCGAGGACTGACAACAATAGTCCATCTAATATGACTTAACGTATAATATCTTCTTCAAGATATTCAATAAATTTTCCAGTGTTTTCTAGTTTTATTGAATTGATTTCTTCCAAGTTGTTAAAGGAATTCATCTTTAGATATTCATCAGATGCTGTATACAAAACATCATCAATATAGAACGTTCTAGCACTTCCCATTCCATAATAACCTGAGTCATCATCTGAATGAGTTACTGTTCCTTTAAGATCAAATCCATTTGAACTATCTAAATCAAATACATAGAATCCACTCCATCGATTATAATCAGGTGCGAACATCTTGGAACTTGATGTCTCATTCAGACTTTTCACATCTCCACTAACTGGAATTGAAAGAACGCCTCTAGTTTTATCAAAAAAGAATGCCTTGTGATTATTTAATGCCTCTGAATATGTAGAACTATCACCTATGATTATCTCATCTGCAACTTTTGGATTATTGACATCTGCAACATTAAACAACGCAATTTTGATTCCTAATTGCTGCACTCTACCATTTTCTATTTCTTTTGTATCTCTACCAACTCCAATGATGTATTCTTCATCATATGGGTGCAAATAGTTTGAAAATCCTGGAATTTTCAACTCTCCTAGAATCTTTAGAGTATCAGTTGACAAATCAATTACAAAGAATGGATCAATTTGTTGGAATGTTACCAAGTATAGTCTATCTCCGATGAATCTTGTAGAAAATATGCTCTCATCAGGTGCAATCTGGTCTAGCCCTCCTACGATGTTGAGTTGTTCATCTAGGACATAAACTGCATTTGAACGAATAGTTCCCTCGTATTGTGTATAAATTTCAGTTGTTGTAGCGACTCTAAACCTGTCTCCACTTTCATCCATAGAGAATTGATTAAGTAATCTTCCTGGGACTGAACCTTTTGCAACATATTCTATTTTATCATCATCAATTGATATTTTATGAATTATAGTTTTTCTTGTTTCTTCCTGAATCTTTGTATCATATTCATTTAATGACTCTCTAATTTTTTCAAATAATTTCTCTTTGTTATCTTTACTCATCTCATTGTATGACTTTTGCATCAATTCTGAAATTTTCATCCATTGTGCAGATGAATTAATCGAAGAATCATTTTGAATTAATTTAATTTCATTTTGAATGGCATTTGGTAATAATGGCACTATAACATCAAAGAATCTATTTTGTGATGAATTCTCATAAAATCCAAATGGCATATTTTGCTGATAAGTCAAGTAAAAGTTGTCTTCAGAGACGTAAAATGCTCCAGTATACCCCATAAGGAATGTCTCTGAATTTATTGTATCTCCAAATATGTCAATTGCAGTTAGTGTGTTAAAGTTTGAAAACTGCTCTACATTATCAAAGTAAAATGCTTCAGGAGTCATAATTCTAACTGAACCCTCCATAATAACTGGAAGTCTTGGATATTGATAGTCAACGTTACTGTTAGTTACAAAGTATGCATAATCTCCAATCATTCGTGCATCAGTAAAATAACCATCAATGGAATAATCTTTGAGAATAGTTGGATTCTCTTTATCTGATACATCAATTATCAGTGCATGTGTTACTTGACTGTAAGAGCGACGTGGCATAAAGTCAAATTGTGGTATTATTTCATCATCGCTTTGTCCGTTGTAAAATATCACCAACCTATCTTCATTTAGGAACATATTTTGGATATATTGTGATTCAATATCCAGTGCAATTTTGAGAATTAATTTTGCAGACTCTGCAGGGTATGCGTCAATTATTGAAAGTGTGTTTCTAGATACAATGTAGACATATTTTGAATCGTTTTTAAGATAATCTGGTTCATCAACATTTTCAACTTGAACATTTGTTGTTGAATACTCTGAACCTCCTGATTCTGTTTTGAATACTCCATCTGAAGGCATTGGTTCAACTGAAGGAGATGGAACACCAGTAGATTCTGCTGTATCAAACATAGCTACTTCGTCTACTGCAAAACTTCTAAGGGCCCTATAATCAAAACCACCCTCAAACAATGCTGATGCTTCAAGAATATTCTTTAGTTCTTCTTGTGATGATATTTTTTTAATGTCATTTGTTCCTTCAAAATACTCTGATATTGATTTATCAACATAGATTATTTCAGGTGTTGACACTTGTGAAACTTGAGGTTGTTGTTCAAAACTAATACCATACATTACTCCTGCTGTAACTATCACCGAAATGGCTACTACAATTGGAATTATTATTTTTGAACTCATTTTTCCTTCTAACTTTTTCAATTTTTCTTTTAATAGCTTGAATTTAGTGTTTACTACATAAAAATCAGTGAAAAAATCTTGATCAAAATAACTTATGTAGAATCAAGCGTAATTTCGATTGTCACTCTCTTCTCATTTGCTCTTTCTTCTCCAGGATATTTTAACTGGGAAATTTTCTTACCCAATTCTTCATCTGTTACTAACATAGCTTTTCCTGAAAAAACAAAATTATTGTATTCTATTTGTATCTCAGGATTTATCAAAGCATTTTTGAACCAGTCCCCATCTGGTCTGTGTCTAGAAAAGTAAATTTTTCCATTATAGTTTACTGCACGAAGCATAACAGAATGTTGTTTACCTGTCTTTCTTCCCTTTGTAATGAGGATGGGACGAAACAAAGTCTCCTTTATCTCCATGCGTGATTTTTTTCTGTCAAGTAATTTAACCCCATTGATAGAAATTTCTGATATTTGGTGTGATAAGCAAATCTGAACATCTGATGATATGTCAATAAAACTAGAAGGAATGCCTACAAACTTGGCTACTGCTGATACCTTTACTGGAAAAAAAGTCGTAGACAGAGAGGGAATTGAATATGGTAAAGTCAAACACATTCACATTAACCAAGACACCCTTACTGTATGTGGAGTAACAATCCATCAAGGATTCAACAAGGACTATTATCTTTCAGATGATTACATAGACAAATTTTCTGAAGAAACATTACTTCTTAGCAGACCTCCTATTAGAACCGGAATTCCAGTTGTTGACATTGATCGTCATAAAATTGGTAAAGTAAAGCGATTACACAGACACCCTGATACCAATGAGTTGGAATCAATAGAGGTAACTGATGGCTTGATGCATTCTAAAATACTCTCCAAATCAGAAATTTGGGGAATAGGGGAAAAAGTCACATTAAGGGTGACAAAAGAAGAATTCAAGAATCTTGAATGATTTCTTTTAAACCTTCTTTTTTCAAAATAACCTTTTTTGATTAATCTGTTTTTTCAGCACATACTGTACAAACAGGAATTCCCTCAAGAATTGTTGTTTCAACATTTGATGACTGACATTTATGACAAAGTCCTTTCATAAAGTAAATTTCAAATCACTCTTTAAATTTTTTATGCGGATCAACTGTATCAATACTTAGCAATTTATAATTGAAAACTGCGATCAAAACAATGTACTCTATAGAAATAAAATCTCTCACAAAATCATTTGGAGATGTAACTGCTGTTAATGATATTTCTCTTTCAGTTGAAAATGGAGAGATCTTTGGATTCTTAGGACCTAACGGTGCTGGAAAAAGTACTACGATAATGATTCTTACTACATTGTTAAAACTAACATCTGGGCAAGCCTTGATTTCTGGATTTGATGTAAAGAATAATGCAAAACAAGTCAGAGAAAATATTGGATATGTTCAACAAGAAACAACTGTTGATGAGTATCTAACTGGAAGAGAAAATCTCATACTTCAAGCAAAACTCAATCATATTCCAAAAGGTGACATTAACAAAAGAATTGATGAAATCTTGGATCTAATCGAACTATCTGACAAGCAAGATGACACTGTAGTTACATACTCTGGTGGTATGAGAAAGAGATTAGATATTGCAGGTGGTCTTTTACACAGACCAAAGGTATTGTTTCTTGACGAGCCTACAGTTGGATTGGATATTCAAACTCGAAGAAAGATTTGGAAGTATATCAAAAAAATCCATGACGAGTTTAAGATGACCATATTTCTTACAACTCACTACATGGAGGAAGCAGATCAACTATGTGACAGAATTGGAATAATTGATGGTGGAAAGATTCAGGTGATTGATTCTCCAGAAAATATGAAAAAAGCAATGGGCAATGAAGTAATTTCAATCATATTAGAAGAAAGAGAAAATTATAACTCATTCTTATCTGAGCTTCGAAAAATTGAATTTGTAAACAAGATTAACGAAGACGGATCTAAAATTACACTTTTTGCATCAAATGGAACAGAAGTAATTCCAAAAATATTTCAAATTTCATCAGAACTTGATATCAAAATCACTTCTCTCTCTCTTACTCAACCAACTCTTGATGATGTATTCCTCTCTTACACTGGACATGAAATTAGAGATGATGATTCTAAATTCAATCGAAAACGTGAACATACAAAAATGAAGAGGTTACGTGCATGAATACTTTGATGTATGATACCTATACTATTTTTTGGAGGGAGTTAAAGAGATACAAGAAATCTAGAAGTGGTGTTTTAATTAGATTGATTCAACCTGCAGTTTGGATTATAGTAATTGGAAATACTTTTTCAGGAACTCAACCCCTAATTCAGTCCGTTGGTTTTCAAGGAGAATACATCGAGTTTATGGCACCTGGTGTCATTATTCTTACTGCAATTTTTACTAGTATCTTTGGCGGTGTTAATACATTATGGGATAGACGATATGGTTTTATGAACAAGGCATTGACTTCTCCAATTTCTCGCTCAGCAATTGCTCTGGGAAAAATGTCTGCAATTTCTTTGATTGCAGCTATGCAAGCTAGTTTGATTTTGGGAATTGCTTTGGCAATAGGTGTTAGTTTTCCTAATCCAATTATGATTGCACCCATAATGGCAATTGTTATTTTATTTTCGTTGGGATTCTCAGGAATCTCTGTGATAGTTGCAGCTACTGCAAAGTCTCAAGAGACCTTTTGGGGTGTGATTAATTTTCTTGGAATGCCACTGTTTATGCTCAGCCCTGCGTTATTCCCATTAGAATTACTTCCAGACTGGCTTGCTACAATTGCAAAACTGAATCCTGTTACTTACACTGTTTTGTTGGTGCGAGAAATGATGACAGGCGTATCTGAGGGTGGAATTCCAATTATCCTTAGCCTTGGAATCCTCTTTGCGTTTGTGTTTGCAATGGCTGGGCTTGCAAGCTATGTGTTTACGCGTGAAGTAAACAAGCCATTTTGACATAAAATTGACAAAAATTGTTACATTTTCTAACTACAATGATGTTTCTCTAATTTTGTCATTCTAATTCGTTGAAATTATTCCTTGTAGTAATGATGTTTTCTATATTTTTGTTAGCTAATTCTTTTGCTCAAAGTTCCTTTGGATATGGCGATTATGAATATCTCTCTGAATTTGGCTCGCATGGAATTGTAAAACCTGGACATTTTTCACATCCTCAATTTGTAGAAGTAGGTGATGATGGCAGTATCTATGTTAGTGATTTGGGAAACAAACGTGTTCAAAAATTCTCAAGTGATGGTGAATACATTTCTGAATGGGGTAAAAGTGGAAAACAATCCGGAGAATTTCATTATCCATCTGGAATAGCAGTATCTGATGACTCTGTTTTTGTTGCAGACCGTGATCTAAATAGAATTCAAAAGTTTTCACTAGATGGAGAATTTGTTATAGAATGGGGAAAAAAAGGAATCTATGAAGGACAATTCTTCTACCCAAATGGAATTGCTGTAAACAATGGAATTGTGTATGTAGTTGATACTGGTAATCAAAGAGTTCAAATGTTTTCTACTGATGGAGAATTTCTTTCATCATTTGGTTCAAGTGGACTAGGTGATGGTCAATTCCTCACTGCAGTTGGAATTGATATTGATACAGATGGAAATGTCTATATCACTGATAAAGGAAATAGTAAAATTGAAAAATTTGATGCCAATGGAGAATTCATTAAATCATTTCCATTTCATGCATCACGCTATATCTTCTCTCCTGAAGCAATAGCTGTTGATCCTATAGGTGATATGTTTATTGTTAATTCTGCTACTGATAGAATTTTACATTTGTCTCAGGATTCTAATTTAAAATTAAATATATTTGATCAAATTGGAAAATATCCAAACTCATTTGATTACATCACTGATATTGCAATTGGAATTAACGGTGAATTACTAATTGTTGATTCTACAAATCACACTATCAAATCCTTTGAAACAGAATTTTATGTAGAACCTGTAATTGTTGATTCTATTGAAATTCCTGATGAAATCATTGAAGATTTATCTCATGATATAACAGAGCCTGTAATTACTGCTCCACCTTCATTAACAATTGAGGCTACAGATATGCTAACTAGTGTCTTTTTTGGAGAGGCTACTGCAACTGATGAAAGTGGAATCAAAACAATCATCAACAATGCTCCAGATGTATTTTCTCCAGGTGTATCTACAATTCTTTGGATTGCTTTTGATAATGCTAGAAATTCCTCAACAACAACACAAATAATCACTGTCGATACTTGTGGACGTACATATTCTGATTATAACATTATTGAAGGAACTGAAGGAAATGATATAATTCAAGGTACAGTTGGTGATGACTTGATCTTTGGATTGGCAGGAAATGATATTATTTCAGGTGGAGATGGAAATGATTGCATATTTGGTGGACATGGTGATGATATTATTTCTGGCAATGATGGAAGTGATACAATAAAGGGTAATTCTGGCAATGATATTCTAAAAGGAGAATCAGGTGCTGATGTAATTTATTCTAATTCTGGTTCTGATGTTATTGATGGTGGCATTGACACTGATCGATGTTACACTCCAACTGATTCACAAACCGATCTGTTGTTAAACTGTGAAGAATAATCTCTTTCTATATAGTACAATAGGCTTTATGTTCATTTACCTTAATTCTAAATTCATATTTGGATACTCATGGGACAATGGTTATCGTGGATAAAATCTAATGAAAAAGAACTTTTAGCGATACTTGATAATTTAGCAAAAAAAGCAGTTGAAACCTCTGAGGCTGTAGTGGTTTTATTTTCAGATCTAAATAATACAGACCAAGTCAAAAAAATTCATAGACTTGAAACAGAAGCCGATGTCTTAACACGTGATATCTTTTCAGAATTAAACAAGACATTCATCACTCCGTTAGATCGTGAAGATATGCAAAGAATTGCATCTAAAATAGATGATGTGATTGATTTCATGGATGGTATTGCAGCTAGAGTATACAGCTACAAAATCACTACTCCTCCACCATACAGTGAAAAAATTGCTGAGGAACTAGTCAAGGCTACAAAAGAAGTAGAATACATGATTTCAAAACTACAGAAAATCAAAAATCCTAAAGATATGATTGAACATTGTAGAAATACCAGTATCATTGAACATACTGTTGATGATCTATATAGAGAAGCTATCAAAGAATTGTTTGAAACTAATGATGCAATTAACATCATCAAACTAAAAGATATCTATGAAACAATGGAGACTGCATCTGACAGATGTGTTGATGTTGCAGATGTCATTGAAGATATTGTTCTAAAATATACTTGAGATGATTAAATGATAGAAATAGCAATCGGTGCAATTATTATTGCATTAATCTTTGATTTTGTAAATGGATTTAATGATTCTGCAAATTCTGTTGCTACTGTTATTGGAACCCGTGTTCTAAAACCAATTCATGCTGTGGGGTTATCTGCAGTAATGAATTTTGTCGGGCCTTTTGTTTTTGGTGTTGCTGTTGCAACCACTATTGCAAAAGGAATTGTTAGTCCTGATGACATTACAGTTTACATGATTATAGGTGGATTAGCTGGTGCCATTAGTTGGAGTACTCTTTGTACTTATTTTGGATTACCAATTTCAAACAGTCATTCTTTAGTTGGAGGAATTATGGGTGCAGGTATTGCAGGATTAGGATTTGAAAAATTAGTTTATGGTGGATTGACTAAAGTCTTTGCAGGAATTGTAATTGCACCTATTGGTGGAATAATCTTTGGTCTTTTATTAACCACATTGATAATTACAGTATTTGCAAGTCGTAAACCTGGACCTGTCAACAAAACATTTGGTAAATTACAAATAATCTCTTCAGCTTGGTTTGCTTTAACACACGGTGCAAATGATGGACAAAAAACTATGGGTATTATTGTTTTAATTTTATTCTCAGCAGGAATGATTCCTGAACTTGAAATGCCATTATGGGTAATCTTTGCTGCAGCAACTGCAATGGGGTTAGGTACTTTCTTTGGAGGATACAAAGTCATTAAAACACTTGGCATAAAAATTACAAGACTTAAACCATATCAGGGATTTGCAGCAGAAACTGGTGGTGGTTTGATGTTAGCAATATTTGCAGTATTTGGAATTCCAGCAAGTACTACACATGCTATTACAGGCGCAATTATTGGTTCAGGTGCTGCACGCAGAAAACGTGCTGTACGATGGAACGTTAGTAGACAAATTGTATTTTCTTGGATAATTACCATCCCTGGAGCTGCTGTAATGGCAATTGGATTTACTTACTTAATTCATCTATTTGTCTGATTTTTTAATACCTTGATTTTTATTTCCCCAAAAATTTTTTGAAATATTACAATGGATATTTTACAATTAATTCAATCAAATCTTCTTACTCCGATAATTCTTTTCTTTTTGTTTGGAATTATTGCTGCCAGAATAAAATCTGATTTAAAAATACCTGAAGCAATTTCAGAATTTTTACCAATCTATCTTCTTGCAGCAATTGGACTTCATGGAGGAATTGAGATGAGAAATACTGGATTTGAAAACATGTTAATTCCTATGTTAGTTGCAATTGGTCTTTCTTTGTTATTTACTTTGAATCATTATCAAATTTTACGACGATTAGGAAAATTCAATATATTTGATTCTTATGCATTGGCATCAACTTATGGTGCAGTTGGGGCTGTAACTTTTTCAGTCGGTTTATCATTTCTTAAAAATCAAGGTGTCTCATCAGAAGGATACCTTGCAGCTATTTTAGCAATATTGGAACCTGTCTCATTTATTTTAGCAATATTTTTGACAAACATGGCAGTCTCAAAACAAATCCGTGCAAAAAAACAGTCCTTTACAAACGATGTTACTTCTGATATTGAAATAGGAATGAAAGAAAGCAAAACAAAACTCTCTCAAGTATTACATGAATCTATTACTGGTAAAGCAATAGTTATTTTGCTTGGAAGTATTATTATTGGTTACATTATTGGTAATGAAGGATTTAATTCAATTAGTATTGTATTTGATGAGATGTTTACAGGTGCCATTGTTATTTTTATGATTGAGATGGGAATCATTGCAGGTCAAAGATTAGATGATATCAAAAAAGTTGGCATTTTTCTTACTGCATTTGCTGTAATTATGCCTACATTTAATGGAATTATTGGAGTTTTAGTTGCAACTGTCATGGGATTAAGTATTGGTGGTGCAGTTATGTTTGGGTTACTTTTGGCTAGTGCATCATTTATTGCAGCACCCGCAGTATTACGTCATGCAATTCCACAAGCAAAACCAAGTCTTTATATCACATCTGCATTAGGAATTACATTTCCTTACAACATTATTGTCTTGTTACCTATTATGTTTACAATCTCATCTCTTGTTCATAATACAGAAGGATCGATAGACTTATTCAATTACATTACTCAGGGATTAATATGAAACTCTATAACGTAAAATTACTTACTGTTACTTGTGAAATTCTTGCCCAAAAAAATATTATTGAAATTTTAAGTAAACACAAAATTACAGGATATACAACTTTTGAAGTGGAAGGAAATGGAGCACGTGGTTTACGTGGTCAAGGCTTCAAAAATGAAAAAAATGTCAAAGTTGAAGTAATTATGAGAGAAGAAAAATTACAGGATGTTGTAGAAGAAATATCTCGAACATTGTTTGCCGATTTTGCTATAGTCCTTTATGTTAGTGATATCGGTGTAGTTAGAACTGAAAAATTCTAGCAACAAGTATCATCAGAACATAGGATAGGAATTTTCTTACTTGCCTTTGTGATATTTGAGATTAGTTCTGATAGTTGATTATTTGATATTGTATACATTGCCTTTTTCCCCTCATCTCTTGATTTGACAATACCGCACTGCTTCAATGTTTTTAGGTGGTGTGACACTAAAGGTTGGCCTTTCTTTAGTTTCTCTACAAAATCATTAACACAAAGCTCCTTGTTTCTTTGTAACAAGTCTAGAATCTCAAATCTTGTTTCATCACAAATGCATTTTAAAAGATTCACTCCATTCATATCAATTTAAATTTATATAAACTAATATTTATATTATTTCTGTGGATGAAACTCAAAATGTACTATTTGTGTGCGTAGAAAACGCTGGACGGAGTCAAATGGCTGAGGCATTTTTTAAAAAATATGCACCAAAAAAATTCAATGTTATCAGTGCTGGAACCACTCCTTCATCACAGCTTAATCCAATAGTAGTCAAAGTGATGAAAGAGATTGGAATTGAACTTGATGAACAATCCCCAAAATTATTGTCAAATACAATGATTGAAAGTTCATTGAAAACTATCAACATGGGATGTATGGATAAAGAATCATGTCCTTCATTATTTGTTAAAGATGTACTTGATTGGAATATTCCTGATCCAAAAGAAAAAACAATTGATGAAGTACGAAAAATCCGTGATCAAATTAAATCTGAAGTTATGAATCTAATTGATTCACTAGAGAATGACAAATAATGGCATATTCTAATTTACAAATTTTTATTGCAGAATTAATTGGAACTTTTATTCTTGTTATATTTGCTACAGGTTCAATTGTTTATGATGCTGAAGTTTTTGATGGTAAATTGGGAATTCCATTTGCAGCCATTGCACCATTTCTTGCATTACTAATTGGTGTTTATTCTTTTGGGAAAATATCTTTGGCACATTTTAATCCAGCTGTAACTATTGGTTATTACATTACAGGACACATTACAAAATTACAAGTTGTATATTATTTTGCAGCAGAAATTATTGGTGCGTTATTAGGTTCATTTTTTGTTTTAGAGTTCATTGGAGACAAAGCAAATCTTGGAGTAAATGCACCAAATTATGACTTTTCAATATTTTTGATATTTACAGTTGAAGTGCTAGCTTCTGCAATGCTTATGGGTGTAATTTTTTATGTTGTATATACAAAAGGCCTTAGAGGTTTTAGTGGAGTTGCAATTGGTGGAATTGTAGGACTAGATATTTTATTTTTAGCATTTATTTCTGGTGCCTCAATGAACCCTGCTAGGGCATTGGCTCCTGCACTATTCTCTGGAGTCATAAGTGATCTTTGGATATATTGGATGGCTCCATTTGTTGGAACAATTATCGTCGGATTTTTGTTTCGTGGCAAATTTCGAGCCCAAAGAGCCGCAAATTACGAATAATAATAACCCAAAATACCCTTCAATACTGTCTAATTCCAAAAAATTATTCAATGATGCTAAAAAAGTAATTCCGTCAGGTGTTAATAGCCCTGTAAGATATTTTGAACCATATCCATTCTTTACAAAAAAATCTAATGGTGCATACATTTGGGATGCAGACAACAAACGTTACATTGATTTTTGCAATGGGTATGGTGCATTACTTTTAGGACATAGAAGAAAAGAGATTATTGATTCTGTATCAAACCAACTTTCAAAAGGTACTCTTTATTGTACTCCAATTGAATCCGAAACTGAATTATCTAAATTAATTATTGGAAATTTTCCATCAATTGATAAAGTAAGATTGGTAAATACTGGTGGCGAAGCTACAATGACTGCAATTAGATTAGCTCGTGGATTTACAAAAAAGAAAAAGATCATAAAATTCGAAGGATGCTATCATGGTGCACATGACTCTGTTCTTGTAAAAGCGGGTTCTGGTTCTGCACACAATGGAATTTCAGTTTCTGATGGTGGGTTGGATGAAGTTTCAAAAAATACTCTAATTGTTCAATACAACAACATTGAAGATTTTCAAAAAACAATTAGAAAAAACAAAGATATTGCTGGAGTGATTATTGAACCAATATTAGCTAACATGGGGTTAATCTTGCCTGAGAAAAACTTTCTTTCTGATCTAAGAAAAATTACTAAAGAAAATAACATTCCATTAATTTTTGATGAAGTAGTTACTGGATTTAGGGTAGCTCCAGGTGGTGCACAAGAACATTTTGGAATCAAACCTGATATTACTACAATAGCCAAAGCACTAAGCAATGGATTTACAATAGCTGCTGTTGGTGGAAGAAAAGAGATTATGGATTTGCTATCTCCAGGAGGTAAAGTATATCAAGCAAGTACATTTGCTGGTAATCCAATTTCTGTTAGTGCTGCAATTAGTTCTATTAAGACAATTAACAAAATCAAAAATAGACTATATTCCAAACTTGAAAGATTCAATCTATTGTTTAGCACAGCACTAGATGACATGGCCACTGATATGAAAATTCCACACCAAATTAATTTTACAGCATCAATGCTTCAAATTTTCTTTACTGACAAACCTGTTGTTAATTATAAAACATCAAAAAGTGCAAATGGAAAGAAATTTCAAAAAATGTTCAAAACCTTGTTGAAAAAAGGAATATTCATTGCACCTTCACAGTTTGAGGTTGTTTTTCTATCTGACGCTCATACTGAAAATGATCTAAACAAAACACTTGATGCATATCATGCTGCATTAAAATCGGTGAAAAATTGAAGTACCTAGTTGGTGCAAGAGGAAGCCAATTATCTGTAGCACAGACTAATTGGGTAATCACAGAATTAAAAAAAGTAAATCCTGATTCAGAATATGAAATTAAAACCATTATTACAAAAGGAGATACTGATAGTAGACCGTTATTTACAATAGATCAAAAAGGAATTTTTGAAAAAGAAATTGATAGGGCAGTTGCACAAAAAGAAGTAAATTTTGCTGTTCATAGTCTCAAAGATGTTCCTTCAGAAATAGATGATAGTCTCATTTTAGCATGTATTCCAAAACGTGAAGCAGTTAACGATGTTTTCATCTCTTCAGATGGCTCATCTTTGGAGTCCATCAAGGAAGGTGCAGTAATTGGAACAAGCTCACTTCGTCGTGCTGTACAGGTTTCTCGAAAAAGACCTGATGTTATAGTCAAACCCATTCGAGGAAATATTGAAACTAGAATTAAAAAAGTATTTGGAGAAGATTATGATGCAGTAGTACTTGCTCAAGCAGGAATTACTAGATTAGGTGTTGATGTGAAATACTTTCCATTATCAATAGATGATTTTTCACCATCACCTGGTCAGGGTGCAATTGCGATAGTTGCAAGAAAAGATGATTCTCAAACAATTTCTATGCTAAAAACAATTGAAGATGCTGATTCTAGATTAGAGATTGAAGCAGAACGTGCTTTATCTGATTATGTTGATTCTGGATGTAGATTTCCAGTTGGTGCATATGCAAAATCAAATGACTCTGAAATTATTCTTACTGTATCTGCGTTTTCTGTTGATGGAAAAAAATTATTAAAAGTAAATATAACTGGAGACAAAAAAGATCCTAAATCACTTGGTAAAAGTGCTGGAGAGGAATTACGTGAGAAAGGCGTAAATGATCTTGCATTAAATTGGAGAGAAAAAGTGGAGGAATGGAATAAAACATGACAGGAAAAGTGTATCTTGTTGGAGCAGGACCTGGAGACAGCAAATTAATTACATTACGAGCAGTTGAACTACTCAAAAAAGCAGATGTTGTTTTGTACGATAGATTGGTGAGTAAAAAAATTATTTCTATGATTCCAAAAAAAACAGAGAAACTCTATGTTGGACGAGCAGTAGGAGATGATACAACTCATCAGATTACAACTAATGATTTAATGCTAAAATATGCAAAATCTAAAAAAAACATAGTTAGACTAAAGGGTGGTGATCCAATCATCTTTGGTCGTGGTGGAGAAGAAGCAGAGTTTCTCAAAGAAAATAAAATAAAATATGAAATTGTTCCAGGAATTACTTCTGGAATTGGTTCGGCAACTTATGCGGGAATTCCTCTGACTCATAGAAAATATGCATCATCTGTAGTTTTTGTTACAGGACATGAGAATCCTGAAAAGAAAGGTGAGATTGTAAAATGGAAGAGACTTGCAAAGTCTGTTGATACTATTGTGATAATGATGGGATTATCTAGAATTGATATTATATGTAAACAACTGATATCTGGTGGAATGGATAAAAAGACACCAGTTGCTGTAATTCAAAATGGAACTACTCCCAAACAAAAAATGATTAAAGGAACTGTGACAAACATTGCAAAAAAAGTCAAAGAAAATAAAATTACTCCTCCTACAAATATCATTATTGGAAAAGTTGTTGATTTATCCGACACTATAGGGTGGAAATAATGCTTGATGGAAAGACTATAGCAATTACTCGCTCAAAAGACGATGCCACTGAATTTATTGCACTTGCTGAACAAAATAATGCAACTCCCATTCCATTACCAACTATAGAACTTGTCAGTAAGGGGGAAAAAATTGTTGATGAGTTTTTAGGTTCAATTAAACAATACAATCCTGATTATTCTGTTTTTATGAGTTCAAAAGCAGTCAAATTACTATTTGATACTGCAAAACAAGTTGGAAGATTTGAGCAATTACAATTAGCAGTTGCAAATACTATGGTAATGTCAGTAGGACCAAAAACTACGATTGCTCTTGAGAAAGAAGGAATTAAAGTAAATTATCAACCAACTACTTTTTCATCAGTTGGTGTAGGTGAGGAATTTACAAAAATTCATGCTGTTGGTAAAAAAGTAATTGTCCCACGTAGTGGTGCATCTACTCCTTTTCTAAAAGAACTTTTGAATAAAATTGGAATTGATGTGTTGGAAATTCATTTGTATAATGTTTGTGCTTTTAATGATACTACACAATGGAATGGATTTAGAGAGTTGTTTTCACAAGATAAAGTTGATGGTGTAGTGTTTACTAGCGCATCATCAGTTCGAGGATTCTTTGAGATAATGTCAAAAGATTATGATTCAGAAACCTTGCTAAATAATCTTGAAAAACTGTCTGTTGTGTCTATTGGGCCATTTACTGCTAATGAATTAAAAAAACTTAATGTAAAAAATACAATTGCAGAAGTTCATACTGTTGCAGGTGCTTTTGATGCAATAAAAAACACCTTGACTGTTTTATGATTTTAAAATCTTTTTACTTTTACTGATTATTAGCTTAAGCTATTTAGCTCTGCCTATTTTTCCTCATGTATTTATAATATAACGGGGTTATTTTTTTCATGGCAACTGAAAATCTTGACATGGACTATTCAAAATATGATTTTAAAGACTCTACAGAAATGTATGTTCACCTTAGCAAGAAAGGACTGTCTAAGGATACTGTAATTGAAATCAGTAAAATGAAAGATGAGCCACAATGGATGCTTGATTTTAGATTACGTTCTTATGAAATTTTTATGAAAAAACCAATGCCAACTTGGGGTGGTGATCTTAGTACTATTGATTTCCAAAATATTTACTATTATGCAAGAGCATCCGAGAAAGTAGAAAAGAATTGGGATGATGTTCCAGAAAATGTCAGAAACACTTTTGATAAACTTGGAATTCCAGAAGCTGAAAAGAAATTCTTGGCAGGTGTTGGTGCACAATACGAATCTGAAGTTGTATATCACAGTCTAAGAGAAGACTTGGCAAAACAAGGTGTTATATTTTTAGATACTGATCAAGCTTTGAAAGATCATCCAGAGATGTTCAAGAAATATTTTGGTAAAATAATTCCTCCAGAGGATAACAAATTTGCAGCACTAAACAGTGCTGTGTGGAGTGGTGGCTCATTCATCTATGTTCCACCTGGTGTCAAAATTGACATGCCTCTACAAGCATACTTTAGAATTAATGCAGAAAACATTGGTCAATTTGAAAGAACATTAATCATTGTAGATGAAGGTGCAGAAGTACATTACATTGAAGGATGTACTGCCCCTGTCTATTCTTCAGAATCACTTCACTCTGCAGTTGTAGAGTTAGTTGCACACAAAGATGCAAAATTAAGATACACAACAATCCAAAATTGGAGTAGTGATGTGTATAATCTTGTAACAAAACGTGCTTATGCATATGAAGGTGCAACAGTAGAATGGATTGATGGAAACATTGGTAGTAAACTAACAATGAAGTATCCTGGAGTCTATCTTATGGGAGAACGTGCCCATGGTGAAACACTATCAATTGCCTTTGCAGGTAAAGGACAACACCAAGATACAGGTGCCAAAATGGTTCATCTTGCACCAAATACCACTTCTAAAGTTACATCAAAGTCAGTAAGTAGATTAGATGGACGTTCCACTTATCGAGGAATGCTACATGTAGCAAAAGGTGCCACTGGTGTAAAATCTACTGTAAGATGTGATGCCTTACTCTTAGATGATACATCAAAGACTGATACCTACCCATACATGGAAATCAATCAAGAAGATGCAACAATCACTCACGAAGCAACAGTTGGAAAAATTGGTGATGAACAAATCTTCTACCTTATGAGTAGAGGATTTAATGAAGAAGATGCATTATCACTAATTGTTAATGGTTTCATGGAACCATTTACAAAAGAATTACCAATGGAATATGCTGTTGAATTAAACAGACTCATTAAATTAGAAATGGATGACTCTGTGGGATAGACTCCCAGTTTTACTTTGATTAATAATGTCTCAAGAAACTCTTTCAAAACTTAACAAAAGTCATATCGATGCAATTTCTTCATCAAGAAATGAACCTGATTGGCTAAAAGATTACAGAAATAATTCATTGTCAATCTATGACAGTCTTCCAATTGAAATGTCTCCACTTTACAATAAATACACTGATGCAAAAAAGATGGATCCTGAAAAAGTATCTCTTTCTACATCAACTACACAAACAATTCCAAATTTCCTTGAAAAAAGATTAGATGAACTAGAAAATGAAACATGTGTTATTCAAATTGGAACTAACATACACAAAATCAACGTCTCTGATGAACTAAAATCAAAAGGACTAGTAATCTCTTCAATATCTGATGCAATTCAAAATAACTTTGAACTTGTAAAAAAAGCACTAGAGGCATCAAACTCAAAAGATGACAAATTTACAGCATTAAACAATGCTGCCTTTAATTCAGGCATATTTATCCACATTCCACGTAATCTTGTCTTAGAAAAACCAATTTACTTTTTGACATGCTTATCTGAAGATGGACTTTCTACGATCTCTAGAAATGTAATCTTTGCAGATGAAAGCAGCAAGGCTACAATTGTCCAAGAATTGTATTCACCAAAGACAGAAGTACAACAAGCATATCTTGAACTGCTAAACACAAATCTTGCTCCAAATGCACAGTTAGATATTACTACTTTACAAATGATGGATCAGCATACCGTAAACTTTTCAACTAGACGAACAGACTTGGCCCAAGATGCCAAAGTAAACTGGTACTCTGGATTATTTGGAGCCATGTTATCCCGATACAAAATTGAATATTTTCTTAATGGTCCTGGTGCGTCCTCAAATGACTCTGAAGTAATTTTTGGAAATAATGAACAGTCATTTGATATTCAAACTAATGTAAACCATGAGAGTCCATCTACTGAAGGAAGAGTAGTTGAAAAATCAATCCTTAGAAACAAATCAAAATCTCTTTTCAAGGGAATGATTAGAATCCAAGAAAACGCATCAAAATCAAATTCATTTTTGTCTGGTCGTTCAATTCTCTTGGATAAAGATGCAAAATCTGATGCAATTCCAGGATTGGAGATATTTACAAATGATGTAAAAGCTACACATTCTGCATCTGTTGCACAAATTGACGAAGAACAAATTTTTTATCTTAAAACTAGATGTCTTAGCCATGAAGAGGCTGAAAGAACAATTGTTGAAGGATTTTTAGAACCACTCTCAAGAAAAATGTCTTTTCAAGTGAGAGCATGGATTGCTTATCTTATTGAATCTAAATGGGACAATCGGGAACTTACTATCAATACTGATAAAGAATTAACCAAGTTTGTTGAAGTTGAAGAAACGCGTTACAACGAAGACTCGGAAATCGAACAGCACTACAAGTATAGGTGATTTTTTGTCTGAATGGATTAAAGCTTGCAGTTTAGAGCAGGTAAAAGAAGGTCAGCTTTTCGGGTTTACTCATGATGATAAAAAAATTCTTCTAGCTAATCTCAAAGGAAAAGTACATGCAACAGATCTTATTTGTACTCATGCTGATGCAGATCTTTCTACTGGATTTCTCAGCGAAGAAGGTGTAAGATGTCCATTACATCTTTCTGTTTTCAATTTAGAGAATGGTGAACCACAAAATCTCCCTGCTGAAAAACCACTCAAAGTATACAATGTTAAAATAGACGACAACGAAATTTACGTGGAGATTTAAGATATGCAAAGTACACAATCATTATTTGAAAATTTAAGAAAAGATTTTCCAATACTTCAAAGAACTGTTAGAGATAACAAACCTCTTGTTTATCTTGATAATGCATCTACCACACAAAAACCAAATCAAGTAATTGATTCTATTTCTAATTACTATCAAAATCACAACGCTAACATTCACAGGGCAGTATATGCACTAGCTGAAGAATCTACTGAAGTATATGAGGCAGCTCGAGATAAGATTGCAAATTTTATCAATATAAAAAATCGTCAAGAACTTATCTTTGTTAGAGGAACCACTGAGGCAATTAATCTAGTTGCATATGCATGGGGAAGACCTTTCATCAAAGAAGGTGACATCATTGTAACTACTGAATATGAACATCACAGTAACATTGTACCATGGCAACTTCTTACACAAGAGAAAGGTGCTAAATTAGAATACATTGGAATGGATGATAACGGAGAGTTGATTTTAGATGATCTTGACAAATATCTTGCAACTGGTAAAGTCAAACTTGTTACCTTTAGTTTAATGTCAAATGTTCTTGGAACAATTAGTGATGTTGAAAAGATTATCGAAAAATGCAAAGCAGTAGGTGTTCTTACACTAATTGATGGTGCCCAGGCAGTACCTCACATGAAAGTTGACATTGAAAAATTAGGATGTGACTTTTTTGCATTTTCTGGTCATAAGATGCTAGGTCCAACAGGGATTGGCGTTTTGTGGGTTAGAAAATCAGTACTAGAGACTATGAGTCCATTTCACGGTGGTGGTGACATGATTAGAGAAGTTCACAAGTATGAGACTACATGGAATGATTTGCCATACAAATTTGAAGCAGGCACTCCAAACATAGCTGATGTTGTAGGATTTGGGGCTGCAATTGATTATCTTACAAAGATTGGAATGGATAACGTACGTGCACATGAAATTGAACTAACAAAATATGCCCTAGAAAAATTATCCGAAGTTAAAGGACTTCATATCTATGGTACAAAAGATATTTCAAAACGTGGTGGTGTAATATCATTTAATTTTGCAGATGTACATCCTCATGACGTTGCACAAATTGTTGATGGAGAAGGAGTTGCAATTCGTTCTGGTCATCACTGTGCACAAGTATTAATGGAACGACTAAATGTTGCTGCAACATCAAGGGCTAGCTTTTACATTTACAATACTAAAGAAGAAATTGATGTTCTAATCAATTCATTAAATAAAGTAGCAAAGGTGTTCAAATTATGAGTAATGCAGACATTTACCATGAGATGATTGTAGATTATTCAAGAAATCCTGTAAACTATGGAAAGATTGAAGATCATGATGTAACTTTCCATGATTCAAATCCATTGTGTGGTGATAGTATTGATATTGATTTGAAAATTGCTGATAACAAAGTTACTGATATCAAATTCCATGGAAAAGGGTGTGCAATTTGTATGGCATGCTCTTCAGTCTTAACTGAAATAACAAAAGGTAAGAATCTTGAGGAAGTAAGAAAGATTGAGAAAAATGACATATTAAGTGAATTAGGTCTTGAACATCTTCAGGCTGTTCGAATAAAATGTGCCTTACTTTCACTTAAAGTACTAAAATCTGCTCTTTACACATATCTTGCAGATCATCTCGATGATTCTCAAGATATAGATAAACTAAAAGAAGATGCAGCAAGTCTCTACTAGTATGAGTGGTTTTACTCCTGTAACTCCAACTATACTTCAAATAAGAAAAATAATCTTTGAAAAATTTAATGAGATTGATACTAAATTTACAAATGATGAAGTTTTTGAGATACTAAAAGAAAGTGGTGACATTGATCCTTCTTGGATAATTGATGACGTTGAATCATTTTTCAATGAAATTTGTGATTCTGGTCTTACAAGAAACATTGCACAGAATTTTACTACAATCTGGCTAAAGCTATTTGATCCTGTTGAAAAACTTCACTGTAATGCTTGTAACCAAGATATCTATCTTGGAACATCTGAAGAAAGAACTTGTCCTAATCCTTCTTGTAAATCTTCTATTTAGATCTGTATTTTATTGCAGCATCTTCAAGTGCTTTAATCATTGGCAATACTTCTCCTGTAAGATAAAGCACTAGTGCTCCACCTGCAGTACTAACATGATTAATTTTATCTGCTAATCCTTGTTGTTTTAATGCAGATGTCAAGTGCCCTCCACTCACAATTGTTGTTGCCATTGAATTTGCAACTGCATTAAGTAATTCTGTTGTTCCATAACTAAAGTTCTCTTTTTCAAAAAATCCTGCTGGACCACTGATAAATACAGTTCCTGCACCTGTGATCAATTTTGAATAATATTCTACAGTCTTTGGCCCCAAATCATAAATTTTATCTCCTTTGCCCATCTCTCTGACATCCATCTCTACTCTTTCACCATCTTTGTTAATTGCAATATCTACAGGTGTGGCAAAAACATCAGGGTATTCACCTATCAAAGAATGTGCTTTTGCTACGACTTCATCTTCTCTATTGATACCAAGTGAAGATTTGATTCTACCTTGTGCACGCATAAACACATTCCCAATCAGTCCTGCTAACAGAACATGATCCGCACGACCATTTTGAATCAATAACTTGATTGCCTCAAGCCTATCAGGTATTTTTGAGCCTCCCAGAACAATCACATGTGGTGCCTTGGCAACAGTCATTATCTCATCTAGATTTCGAACTTCTCTTTCAACAATTCTTCCTGCACATGCTGGCAAAACTTGTGGGAAGCCAACAATTGATGGATGTGATCTGTGAGCGCTTGGAAATGAATCTAATACACAAAGATCAAATAATTTGGATAAGCGACTAACCATAATTGTTTTGGCAGCATTTTCTGGTGTAAATTCATAATTTTCTTCAGCACATAATCTAAGATTATCTAAAAGTAGAATGTCTCCATCTTTCAGATTCTTGATTGCATTTTGTGCAGCTTCACCAATTACATCTTCAACATATTTTATTTTTTTATTCATTAATTTTTCAAGAACTTTTGCATGTTTGTCCATTCCAGTATAATCCTTATTTCCAACTCTCCCTTGATGTGATGCGACAACTACCTTGGAATCTTTTAATGATTTCAAAGTTTCTGTGGCCTCTTCAATTCTTTTTGTACCTGAAATCTCCATTGTTTCTGGATCAATTGGGCAATTCATATCAACTCTCAAAAAAACAGTCTTACCTTTTAGGTCAAAATCATCTAGTGTGAGTACCTTCACGATTTTTCTATTATGCCCTTGGTTAAATTCTTTGAGTCGATCAGAATTATTTTCTCAAATCTCAGTTCTAAACAGTGATTTGTACTTCCAAAACTTATCTATTGATAAAAATTAAAAGATACATGTTTGAGGTTTAATTAATTGCAAAATTGGATTTTTGATATTAGGTCACGTTCATTTGTATTATCGACAATTTTGTTTCTAATTCTTACCGCTTTAGTATACTATGACGTAACTGAAAGTTTTGATCAAAGTGTGATTTTATTTTTCTCTGAAAATGTTGGAAACCCAACACTCGATCTCATGATGCAATCTGTTACAGAAAGTGGTGAGGCTTTGTGGATGTTGGGATTTGGTATTCTAATGTTAATAATTCCAAAAACTCGTAGGGTTGGAATTACTTTGATGATTCTAATCGTAATTTCGACACTACTTACTGGCTATGTCAAATGTGGTGTTGATAGAGATAGACCTGATTTTGAGTATGAAGCAGTTCAATTTCCAGTACCAATTAGTAAGGATACTTTTGCCTTGTTCTGTGAAGGCGGATCTGATGCCTCATATCCTTCTGGCCATGCTGCAAGATCCATGATATTTGCAATAATCTTAGGGTATGTATTATCTGAGAGATTTCCACGTGGTGCATATCTTATGTTCTTGTATCCTATACTAATTTCATTAAGTAGACTCTATGTCTTAGAACATTATCCTATGGATGTCATTGGGGGAACCGTTATTGGAATAATGCTTGCTGGAGTAATGGCAAAGAGAACAAAACTTTACAAAATTTTTGATAAATCAAAAACCTAATTCTGTCAAAATAGTATTACTTATCAAAACTATTGCAAAATGTTCTTCATCATGGTGATAAGTCCAATATCTAATATCTCTAGTTTCATTTTTTTGTCTAAGACCATGTGTTACTCCTGTTGTCACTGTATATCCAATTCTTTTTGCAATTTTTGATTCTTTTGGCATCAAGACCTTGAATCCTTCTTTTCTATTTTTGAATCCAAGTTTCACCATGTCCTCAACTGCATCTGATGCCCCTTTTTCATCTTTTAGATCATATGTCTTTAAAATTGGCAAATCTTTTGGATGAAAATCCATATTTTTAATGAAATCCCTTGACTAATATTTTTTAAAAAAGTGATTTTGGCGATCAAAATTAGTTAATTTTCTTAACTGGTAAGTCAAATCATGATCATATTAACAACTTAATCGACTCTTTTGTTTTGATTGAATTATTGGCATCTTTAGAAAGACAAGTAGTCCAACTACGTCAAAAGAAACAGGAAGCAACAAAGCTTAGGAAAAAAGCTGAAAAAGATCTTAGCAAGATTCGCTCAATAGAAAGACGTTCTTCTTCAGGTCTAAATTCAATAGATAAAAAAATAGAATCTGAACGTGAAGATGTTTCTGACACATCTGATGTCCTTACTAGAAAAACATCTCAATTAGAAAGCATTGGAAGACTAGTGGCAGCAGCCGAGGAACGATTGGTAAGAGAAAAAGAAGCAATTGATCAGGCTGAGCAAGAGATAGAATTCTCTGAAAACCCTGAAGAAAAACGGAATGCCGAGTATAGATTACGAACTTTAAATGATCATATTCAAGAACTAATTTTTGAAATTAAAAGTAGACAAAAAACAGCAAAAAAGATTTCAGATGAAGTTGGAACATATACTGGTATTAAATCAAAGATTACTTCAAAAATACAAAAACAATCTCAATCAAAACCATCTTTACGTGAGACAATGACAACCAGTCATAAATCTGCTGAAAAGTTTGTAAAAAATTTAGAAAGACAAACTAACATCGAGGAATCTACTAAAAAAACATTAGAGAAAGTATCTTCAAAATTACAAGAATTTTTGACAAAGAAACGTGAAGCAGCTAAAAAGAGACCAGCTAAAAAGAGACCAGCTAAAAAGAGACCAGCTAAAAAGAGACCAGCTAAAAAGAGACCAGCTAAAAAGAGA
>LFEY01000011.1 GCA_001510275.1 Thaumarchaeota archaeon casp-thauma3 | reverse complement strand
TTCAATACTACAATCAGCACAAGTTACAGTTGTAGATTCTTCTCTTCGGTCATTACTAGAATATCTTGAACTTCTATCATTACTAGAATTTCTAAAAGAGCGAGATGGTCCATTTTCTTCTTTGTAATTTCTTCCAGATTTTTTTCTATCAAAATATTTTGATTTGTATAATTCCATTGTACTAAAAAATTTAGATTTATTGGATATAGATAGTTAGAGCTTTAATTTGTGCCTAAAATAAAAAAAATGCATCAAACTAGAGATTTATCCATTTCAGTTGACATTATCTCTTGAACTTTAAGAAAATAGAGTTTTGTTGAGTATGGCATATCATCTAGGTTATTGTCAATTACAATCATAAAGTATCTAACCGCACGTTTTGAGATATCCAAATTAAATTTCATTGTAAGTATAGGATCTTGATGGACTTTGATTTTATCTTGAAGCCAAGGAGGTGCCATTTCAATTGTTTCTTTAATAATTTTATCATACCAGTATGAGAGGTTTTGAGGGTGTAGCCCCTGCTTCAGATTTGAGACATCAGTATCAATTTTTTTCATCATGTGATTAATGATTGCCATTAGACTCAATTCTAGAATTTTGTTTTATTCCAATTACTCAAAGTTAGACAATCTATTAGTCAATTGATGACAAGTTTCCTTCTGTGTCAATTTCAGAGTTTTTGATTCTAGTCGTAGATATTCTTGTACCATCTTTTGCCAAAAACATTGGAACTGTTATAATTTTAACAGGTGCTAATTTCTTTTCTGCTCTAAGTTGGTTTAAAACAGTACCTTGATTACTTGTTTCATCACTAACTATCAAAGCTTCAACTCCTTGCTCTAAAATAGCAGGTCCAAAATCATTGTCTAGTTTATTAATTTGGAATAAAGAGTTTGGAAATTCTTTTGAAATAATTGCTATCAAATTCTCTAGTCGTTTTTCATATTTGTTAATTGTGATTTTTCCCTTTTTTTCAGCAAGTTCATCACTAGTTAGCCCAATGATTACTTTGTCAGCAATTACAAATGCATCTGAAAGTAACGTTAGATGCCCTCTATGAATTATATCAAATGTACCACCAGTGGCAATAAGAGAGAATTTAGACATGCAAATCTATGGAATTCTTTGAAAATAAGTCTACTAGTTTACAAAAATTATGACAATAGGGCCCTGTTCTGCTATTGGAATGTTGTTTCTATCCCAAACAAATGTCTCAATGAAAAATAATCCCTTTTTTTCTGGAACCCAGTCTATGCTTTGAGATTCAATTTCTGTTCCAAAGAATCGTCCATCAAATTTTCCAATGTATTCAACAGTTGGGGGTAGGTCAGGGGTTGTAGGAGTTTCTTTTATCTGAACATAGTAAGTGTAAGCAGTTTCATTGGATTTTTGATCTGCTGCAAATTGAATCTGTGTTTCACTTTCAATATTTACAGTTGAGCCAAATTTTATTTCAGAAAGCTTGTTTCCCATGACATCCTTTACAGTCACATCAGAAATTATTACTAATAGACTAGGAGGAATTTTTATATCAACAAAATCAGAGTAAAATTTGTCAGATTCAGAAAACAGTAAGAAGCCTATAGACCTATAATCAATTGGCTCATCAAACTCAAAGGTTACTTCATTTGACTCTACATCACCAATTTCAATTGTATATACCCTAAGAATTCTTTCAAAAACGTCATAAAAAGCAAGATAGACATTAGTATCAGAAATAGTAGTAATTCCATTTTGCAAAACTCCAGAAAAGTGTAATGAAGAATCTAAAAAGATCCCACTAGAAAATACCGTAAGTTCTTTTTGCTTTTCGTCTGAAATATCAAATGGTAAAAGAGACACTGATGCCTGAGTAATATTAGGATTTGCGGTATCAGAACGTATAGCAAATGGAGACTGTCCGTTAGGAGGAATTACTTGTAAGGTTGTATGCCCATTTACAACTTCTAATGGAATAGGATCAAAATCATCAAAAAAGTTTACTTTAATTATAACATTGGTTATAGAGGCTAGGGAATCGTTGTTTTCAACTGTGCCAACTACAACGGTAAATCCCTCAGAATCTTGATAGATAAAAGGAGTTTCGCTTCTCAGAGATACAGAAAGTGTTGGAGTATTATTGTATTCCTGAGAGAATGCTTGCGAAAATGGAACTAGTAGTAAAATCAAAAATGTGCTCAGAATAAGTTTCTGCATATGAATTTCTGGTAAATAGTAGTTTAATTTCGTGTAACATATCATATAGTGAACAAGGAAGGTAACAACGTTTAACCTAGTTCACACTATATTACTAGAAATAATAAAAAGAGATGTAAATTTTAGTTTCTCTTTGCGGTAATTGCTAGCCAGTAAATCAAACCTGGAGCTAAACCAACAATGAGCGGAATAAAGACTGGCCATCCATCTGCTGCACTTGTCATATGATAAATCCAAAACTTATCCTATTTAAATCCATCCAGCAATCTGAAACCCAGAATTGATCGAGGGATTTCTAAGTGGACCGGACGGAATTTGAATCCGTGACCCCCCGCGTGCAAGGCGGGTATACTACCAGGCTATACTACCGGCCCACAGAAAGAATGACTAATGTGTGGATTTTAATTGTTGTCTTCTTGGTAAGGATTTTATTTGAAAACAAGAGAATCGCTTCATGGTACTCTTAGAATCACAAATCAAACTAAAAACTGGAGATATTGCACCTGATTTTGAATTACTAGGAATTGATGACAAAAAACATTTGTTAAATGATTATAGTGATTATAAAGGAATTCTAATAATTTTCATGTGTAATCATTGTCCATATGTTAAGGCAAAAGCAGATGCATTAAATGAGCTCTATGAAAAATTTGGAAAAGAGATTGCCATTATAGGGATTAACAGTAATGATTCTACGGATTATCCTGAGGATAGTTTTGATGCAATGAAACAAACAGCAAAAGAGAAAGGATTTGGATTTGATTATTTAGTAGATGAAACACAAGAGATTGCCAAGAAATATGGGGCAATGTGTACTCCAGATCCATTCTTGTTCAATAGTCAAAAACAGTTAGTTTTTCATGGAAGAATTGACAATGCCATGAAACTAGATGATATAGCTACAGAAAAGACTATGATTAACAACATGCAAAAATTATTGTCCGGTGAAAAAATTGAAACCGATTTTGACCCATCAATTGGCTGTTCAATCAAGTGGAAAGAAAATTAAACTTAAATGACTCCGGCCTAGAGATTTGTTCGTGGGCTCGTAGCTCAGCTTGGCTGGAGCGTTCGACTGATAATCGAAAGGTCATGTGTTCGAATCACATCGGGCCCATTTTTCATTATTTTAAATTTTGAGATATTGTTTGGGACCACTGCAAGATATCCTCAAGTTTGTCAGATGATAAATCAGAGTCAATTTTGGTTTTTTTGGATACTTTTCCACAAAGTGCCAATCTCATATGTTTTCCAGATTTTTTTATCATAGGATTAATAGAATCTGCAAAAAAGTTCAAACCCTCATCAGTTTGTGAGAAAATAACTACTATCAAAATTCCTGATTTTTGTTTCCAAATTTTTCCAATCAATTTTTGAAAATCAAGATCAAATAAGATATTGACTACAGAAGACATATCACCTAAATGAGAAACCCTCCAACCATCAGAATGATAAGCAGATGATGCAGCTTCAGAAAATAAGAGACTTTGTACATCAGCTGCTATTACAACTATATTCTTTTTTGGATCTGAAACAACCTGAAGCTGATTAAAGATTTGAAGGGATTTTGAAATTGTGGTTCTAAGGAGATTTTGTTCAGCAGTCCCAATCTTGCCTTCATCATACAAATTCTTGACAGAGTTAATGGCAGGTAAAATTACTTCAAATATCAAACGATTTACTATTGCTCCAGAATGCAGACAATTACGAATTAGAGAATAAACTTGGTCTTCATACCCCTTGACTAAATAATCAAGATATAGTGGAATAATTTTGAAATAATCATCAGGAAAATTATAAGATTCTTGTCCTGGTTCTAAAAACCACAGTGTAATGTTTCCAATATTTTTTTGGCGGAGTAATCCTTCAGCTGCAAAAACTTTGAGATATTTTGTCATAGTAATTCGGTTAACACCAATTTTGCCAGAAATCTCAACTCCAGACATTCCAGTTTCAGAACCCTCCAAAATTGAAATCAATTTTTGTCTCATCATCTCAGTTGAGTAACCTCGACCCATACTGCTTTTGGATTAAGGTATTGTATAAAGAATAATTTCTATGTACATTAACAGGTTGTTTTTAAAATAAAACATTATATACTTGAGTACTTTAATGTACGGTAAGGAAAAGTAAATTGCCAAAAGCTGGATTCAAATCAATCACTGTTTCAGAGACTGTTTATGATAAATTCCATGGAGTTTATCAAAAGAGTAAAGACGACCTTGCAATGAAAGGTGTCAATAGTTTTTCAGGTTATGTAACTTACATGTTAGAAGAGATGATGCAAAAGGACAAGACCTTTGCAAGATATGCTCCAAAGATTGAAAAAATTTCCGTTGATGATGATCGTGTAATACTAAAAGATAATATCAAAAATAGAATTGCAGAAGTCGCAGTTCAGAAAGGGGAACTATTCTGCCAACTCTGTGAAGAGAAAGATTGTGTACATGTTGGCTTTGTATTTTCACTGCCAGATGTTTATGAAGTTCTAAACTCTAGAGGAATCAAACATCCAAAATAGAGCAAGTGGAGGAGGCGGGATTTGAACCCGCGAACTCCTGAGAGACAGGATCACCCATTATTTGATCTTAAGTCCTGCATGTCCAAAAGCACATAGTGCTTACTTTGGCCAGGCTTGATTACTCCTCCAAACTGGTAAAAATGTGTGTGAAATTTAACAGTTTACAGAGTTTGGGGCAAGAATGAAGAATTATAAGGATTTTCTACAGGGTAAATTTATGCTTCGGTAGCTCAGTCTGGTAGAGCGTTACATTGGTAATGTAAAGGTCACGGGTTCAGATCCCGTTCGAAGCTTCTAATAATTTTTAATCAATAATTCAAAGTGTCCAGTTCTCTTTTTAGAGTTTGAATTAATTGAACGGTTTGCCTGAATCTTGCTTACTTTCCAAGATTTAGTTGAGAACATATCTGCAACTTCCTTAGAATCAGAATTTGACAAAAGAACCCTACATCCTTTTGAATCTAATTTCATGCAAAGTTCTGCTAATCTACTCAAATCATTATATGTGAAATTCTTATTTGTGTAACTAGTAAAGTTGGCAGTTTCACTAACTGGTTGATACGGAGGATCAAAGTATACAAGATCTCCTTTTTTGGCATCTCGTAAAACTGCCTCAAAATCACGACACTTGATTGAAACTCTACTTGATTGTAGGATATTACTAACAGAATGTAGATTTTCTTCATTTACAATATTTGGATTTGTGTACTTTCCTAGAGGTACATTGAATTTTCCTTTGCTGTTAACACGATACAACCCATTGAAACAAGTCCTATTCAAAAAGATCAGTCTTGATGTCTTTTCAATTTGGCTTCTAGGGTTGCTATCTCTAACAGAATAATAGTAAGATTTTGAATTTTTTTGATAATACTTTTCATGACTTTTGAGAGAGGAAATTAGTTCATCAATTCTATCTCTAATTGTAGTATATGCTAAGACCAAATCAGAGTTAAGATCAGAGATGCTACATTTTGATCCATTTTGTTCAGTTAGTATATGGAACAGTAATGCCCCTCCACCTAGAAATGGCTCATAATAGGTTCCAAAAGTTTTAGGTAAATTCTCATTTAAAATCGGAATTAGTTGTCTTTTTCCTCCTGCCCATTTTACAAATGGTTTTGGGATTACAAGTATCTGGCCGTATTGCTGCTTCACACATCATAATCACAAGATTACATATTGTCAAAATAGGCAATAAAAGATCACAACCTGTACAATATTTTTTAATCAAATTTGAAAAAATGTAGAGAATACTCTAAGTGTAATTAATAAAATGAAAAGATTGGATTTTTAGTCCCACTTTGACCAAGCGGCCATCCATCTGTAAGTCCAAGTGTTGAGTTTACAACCTAATGCTGCAAATGTACATCCCAATACTGCACCTGCACCTGCACCGAGCGCGACTGGGCTGTTATAGAACTTTCCTACCTGCGGTTCTATCGGTGTCATGTATGGTGGCAATGTTGGTCTTGGATATTTGAATGCCGTTTCAAGCGGGTCTGCGACTGTTATCAGGTTTACCATATTGAATAATGGTATTGTCATTCCTACTAGTACGCCTCCAAACAGTATCAAAGAGTGTTTGTTCTTCTTTGTTGCCCAGTAAACTAAGTCCAACAGCATTGCTGATGGCAACCAAACTGGTGTTACAATGAAGTCATATGGGTATCCGAGTGAAAACCATGCGGCTTTTGCTATCCATGTGTATACTGTCATTATCAAAGCGTAGTATGTTGCTGTGCCTGGAACGCCTGTAAATGTGAGATAATAACACGCACCTACAATAAGCATCAACGTTTGAGATATTGAGAATACCGTAAACGAAGTCCAAGCCCAATCAGTGTAGAAGATGTAGTCACCTGCGTTAATTGTTAACAGTGTAGAGTTAACTGCAACTACTACTATGAATAAGTAGTGTGTACATCGTCTTAACCAGACCATATGGAGTTGAAGAGACGGTCAGTATATAAAATTATAGAGTGTGATGAAGATCGTTATTTTAAACCAAAATGAACGTATTTGAAAACGTTGTTTTGAATAAACTAAAATGAAAAAGAGTGGTATCTGAAGGAGTTTCCTTCTGGTTACCAACCAACAAATAGTGATACAATGAGTACGAATACAACTGCACCAGCAACACTAGCACCAACTATGCCATTGCTATTCTTGTTGGAACCTTCTTCCATGACTTTAACACAGAAGATGTAACCTATTGATTCTATGATTGCAAGTACGATGAATGCAAAGTGGCCACTTGCTGTTGGATATGCCCAAGGATAATAGAAATATCCAGCTGCAGTACCACCAAAAGTTGCTATCAATGCTGCCCAGTATGAAATAGTTATCATACCAGTCATGTTTTCAACGCGTCGTCCAATCATTCGTTCTATATCAGTACTTGATGATCCACCAGCACCGCCAGAGCCGAATCCTTTTGGAAGAGTCATTATGAAATTATTCTGAGTCAGAATCCTTTTAAGTCTTTCTTAAACTGCTGATTCCACTACCGATCTACGTCTTTTTTTAAAATAATAAAAGAGAAAAAAGTGTGCTTTTGCACTTTTGTCTATGGAATTGATCTACTGTACAATTTGCCTTCTAAGGCCATCTTGTACATTTCTGCAACATATGGGTTCTCACCTGGAGTTTCTGCACCTAGTTCTACGAGTCTAGCATATACTCTAACTACGTATGCAAGTGCACCCATGAATGCAACTACTACACCCATGTTAAACATCCAGTGGTTTGGAACCGCAAATATTTCTTCTACAAACCAGAAATGCCACATCTCATTGATTCCAATTGTAAACATAGTTGCAAGGTAACCAAGAATGGTCATCTTCAAACCTGTGTTCATTGAATTATTTGGACCTCTAAGAATAGGAATTTTTCTATCATAGATTGCTGCTGCTCCCCATCCAAGTGGTAATGTAATGAAGTGGGAATACAACCACCAGTGTGCTGGAGTAAATGCACTATCTCTGATAGAGGTCTGATGTAAAGACCCATCAACGAAGTTATCGACTTCGACTGATGCTGCAGTAGATCCCATAGCAATAACGATGAGCCAGACTTTTTTTAGTCTCTGGATCTCAACTTCTTTTGGGATTAATGCGGGCATCTGTGCCATAGTACTAGTCATGTAAATTAGGGATATAAAGTAAGGGTTTTAGATGTAGTGAACTTTTATGAAATTTCTTATAAAATTCTTTGAAAACTTTGAAAATAATTAATTTTAGATAATTTAAAATGAAATAATTTTAAGATTTTTTTCCATTTTCATTGTTAATCATTGATGATTAGCAATGAATTAAGTATCGATCCTCGTCATGAAGGTAAAACATATAACGTTGTGTATTATGTTTCAGAATATTAGGACTATGGTCAAAAAAAAGATTTTTGTATTCGGACTAGCTGTAGTACTTGCACTAGGAACTTTAGGTTTCAACTGGGTTGAATCCATTCTTCCAACGGCAGATGCACACGGTGTCCAAGCACAACTCCAGAGTCGTTTCATCAGAATTGAAGATGAGACCTTTAACAGACAATCCCTCGCAACTGGCGAAACCTTGACACTTAAAGGAACACTAGTCAGTCTTGTAGAGAGAGACTTGAGAGGATGGATTTCCATTTTCTCAGAATCTACTAATGCAGGAAACAGATGGGAGATGTTGGCAAGAGACCCACCAGGAAATGTCTTTGACATTTCAGGAAACTCTGTTGTCGAATATTCATTATCTGCAAAAGCACTTGAAGCAGGTGTATACCACGTACACACCCAACTCAATGTAGCAAATGTAGGTCCAGGACTCGGTCCAGGTCAAACAGTTGTCGTTGAAGGAGATCCAATTATCAAACCAATTCCATATACTAACATCGCATACCAATCAATCATAATTGGTGTTGGATATGTAATCACGTTTGCAACACGACCCTGGCAAGTAATCTAAACAACCCATCTTTTTCATTTTCTAACTAATCATTACGATTATCGTTAGTCATCAGACCAAGTTTTATGTTCTAGAAAACTGTAATGAAAATATGTTAAATTTCAAAGTTATTTTTTTGGAGAATCAGAGTGACTTGAAATTAGCTTGGATGAAATCATATATTTTCTTGCAGACCATCAAGATCAATTAGATACAATTAAGATTAGATATGAATAAGAGAAAGGACTTTAAGGAATCTGACTAAAGGCATCACTATGAATTGGCCTGGAATGGGTGATCCCTACAAAAGAAAAAAAACGCTAAAATTTCTAGCAATAACTGCAATCATTGCAATATCAGTAGGTTTGGGAAGTAGTTTGATTCAAGGACAACTTGGTCAAAATAATCCTCTCAAAGTTTGTATTGAGGATAGAGAAACACCATACAAAATCAAGGCAACATTAGAGATTATAATTGATGGTCTAAAAACAGACATTCCAGCCAACATAGGATTGGATGACGGGAACTGCCAAAGAACCATGTACACATTAACTGATGATGGAACGATTTACGCAGAATGGGAAGAAGAATATCCATTTGAAATAGGTCACTTTTTGTGGATGTGGGAGTTTCCTCTAAAAGACATGGATCAGGGCAAATCAACTATTTACGTCAATGGTAATGAATCACCTCATTTCATCAACCATCCATTACAAGATGGATATCATTACAAAGCAGTATTCACCTCAAAGGCATTCGATGAATCCAAAGATACTGATTTCCTTCCACCAGAAAATTAGATATTTAGATTTTATAAAAAATCAAGTTTTTTGAAAATATCAAAGTCGCATATAGTGGAACTAAAGATTCTAAAATAATGAAAAGAAAGGAAGTAATTTTACCAGTATTTACCGTTGTCTGGAATTAGACCAATACCTTCTCTTTCAAAGTGTCTGTCCAGCTCATCGACCCATCTCTCACGGTTGTCTTTGTAAGCCCATCCGTGTACACGTAACCAGAATGAGATGATTGCAATAAGGAATATTGTAAACATCATGGTTCCGAAGATGTAAATCATTACATCATAGAATAATGGATCATAGTTTGGTCCTAGCTGCCCTGTAATTGATGACAGGATGTTTAGGAAAATTCCTATGATAGGAGTCATGTATAATTTGGCTCAATTTGTGCGATATATACATTTCCTTTATTATCAGAAAGTATGAGATCAGTATTCACTAGAAGTGAAAAATAAAATAAGAGAAAAGTGTGAGTTTTTATCCTCTACCCATTGCGGCATATTTGCCAGATCTTCCTTTAAGAAGTAAGGCTCCTGCAATACCACCAAATACGGCAGATGAAATAACTGCTGCACCAACTACACCATCTGCATCAAGATACGGAGTTCCTGAACCAGATGCTGGGTTTGCCTCAGCAGCTTCGATTCTTCTACGTTGAATCTCAAGGGCTTCCTCTAATGTGTAAGATCCTGTTTCTCCTGCACCACCAACATTACCCATGTATTGAGCAAATGCAACAGATGCTGCACCAATGGCACCGAAGAAAAACACAGCTAACATAGTTGCTGTCAAAAGTACTTTTGTATTCATATCGATTTACCTGTTCGTTTTGAAGCCAGTGACTTATTTAACTTTTATTCTGAACCCCAAATTTCGATATATTGTACGAGATCAGTAGAAGTAACGTTTAATTCTGTTCTTTAATCAGCCAAATTATGGGACGAATACACACTCACAGACATGGAAAATCACATTCCATTAGACCAGTTACACTGTGTGTACCTTCTTGGATTACACAAAGCCCTGCAGAAATTGAAGAATTAGTGATAAAATACACCAAAGATGGGTTAACCCCCAGTCAGATTGGAATTAAACTAAGAGACCAACACTCAATTCCTCTAATCAAGCCAATTACCAAAAAAAGCATTGGTGAGATTCTCGAAGAAAATGATTTGAAAGCAGAGATGCCAGAAGATCTTGAAAATATTGTCAACAAAGCAGTAGGTCTTCAAAAACACCTTAAAACAAACAAAGGAGACTATAGAAATGTTAGATCTTTGGAATTAATCGAAGCCAAAGTTCACAGGTTATCTGTTTATTACAAAAGAATTGGAAGAATTCCTAAAACCTGGAAATATAAATCCGTAGTTGCTCAACTAGAGTAATGACAAAATCATTTGATGAGTCGCTTTCGTTTTTCAAAGACAAGATTTCGGATTGTATAAAGTCTAAAAAATCAATTTTTGTCACAACTCATATTGATTGTGATGGACTTACATCTGGAAGTATTATTACCAAAGCTCTAATCAGAGCAGGTGCTAAATGTACTGTTAGAACATCAAAAGAATTTAGTAAAAAAGTGTTAGAATCTTTCAAAACAGATTCTCGAGATCTTCACATAGTAACAGATCTAGGAGGAGGTTTTGCAAAGGACCTAAATAAAACATTAGGAGATGATTGGATTGTTTTAGATCATCACCAGATTCCAGAAGAAGAGATGGATAATCAAAATGTCATCAATGCATGGAAATATGGAATAGATGGAGGGGTTGAAATTTGTGCAGGTGGAATGGCATATCTTGCATCAATGGCCCTTGATGAGAAAAATTCAGATTTGTCTGCTATTGCAGTTGTTTCTGCATTAGGAGATAGACAAGACCAAGGAGAAAGAAAATCATTTACAGGTAAGAATTTTGAGATTACAAATACTGCCAAAGAACAGGGTTTAGTAGATATTGATTTAGATTTATTATTAGTTGGAAGAGAAACTAGACCACTTCCTGATGCACTGGCATTTACTTCACAACCATTTATCGAAGGTTTAACATGGAACAGAGATGCATGTATTTCTCTTCTAAATTCATCAGGAATTCAGTTAAAAGATGGAGGGAGATGGAGAGTCCCAGCAGAACTAAATGAGGAAGAAAAAAGGCTAGTAATTGAATCAATTACTAAATTTACTTCTGGAAAAAATGCTACTGAAATCATGTCAGAATTAATTGGATACACCTACACTTTTCCCAGAGAGGATAAGAGAAGCTTCTTGCGAGATGGGAGGGAATTTTCAACTATGCTAAACTCATGTGGAAGAATTAATCATTCTGGTGTTGGGATGGCAATATGTATGGGAGATAGAAATAAGATACTAAGAGAAGGTGAAACCATTCTGACGGAGTATAGAAAGATGATCAGAGAATATATGAATATTTTATCAAATGAAAGATGGCGAATTTCAGAAAGTGAAAATTGTGTAATGGTAAACGGGGAAGATATAGTACCAGAAACAATGACTGGTACCATTTCATCATTGATTGCAGGGTCGCCAAAAAATGCTGGAAAAATTGTAATTTTGAGAACCAAGGGTGAAGAAAACACAATAAAGTTTTCATCAAGAAAATCCTTTAGTTGTAAATCAGACATCAATCTTAGTGAATTAATGAGAACAGGTGCTAAGAAATTTGATGGTATTGGAGGAGGTCATGATGCAGCAGCAGGAGCAAAAATAACTAAAGACAAATTGGACGAATTTCTCAATTATTTAGAAGTAAATGTCATTAACGTGTCAAGTGCAAGTAGTTCTCAGTAACATATCAAAAGAAAAGGCAGAAACCGTCAAAAAAGCGCTTGAACCTGATAATGTAAATTTTCCAGAAGGATTGAGTCTTTATGTTGAAAATATTGATAACAAACTAGTTTTTAATTTTGAAAGTAAGAAGAACATGAAACAGTTTATTGCCACTATTGATGAAGTATTAGAACATGTCCAAGTTGCATTAAAGGTGATTGAATAATGTTAGATCCAAAACTAATCAAAGAAAAACCACAGATTATTCGAGACATGCTCAAAGCAAGATCAGTAGATTTTGATTTAGATGAATTAATAGAATTTGATCAAAAAAGGCGGGAATTGATCATAGAAATTGATAATCTTCGAAAAAAGAAAAATGAAGTAGGTATTCAAATATCTCAAAAGAAAAAAGCAGGTGAAAATACAACTCAAATTTTAAGTGAAATGATTCAAGTCTCAGATGAACTTGTAAAATTAGAATTAAAACAAGAGACTATTGAAAATGCTTATTCTAATTTGGCACTATCAATTCCAAATCTTGTTCATGAATCAGTTCCTATTGGAGATGAAAGTGTAAATAAAGAGATCAGAAGATGGGGAGAAATTCCAAATTTTGATTTTAAAATAAATGATCATATTGATATTTCTGAAAATTTAGATTTGGTAGACTTGGAAAGAGCTGCCAAGGTTGCAGGAGCCAGATTTTATTATCTAAAAAATGACTTGGTAAGATTGAACCAATCATTAATTCACTATGGATTAGATTTTCTTGCAAAAAAAGAATATTCTCTCATTCAACCACCATACATGATTAATCGAGAATCAATGGAAGGTGCAGTAATTGCAAATGATTTTGAAGAAGTAATCTACAAGATTGAAGAAGAAGATCTCTACATGATTGGAACATCTGAACATGCTATGGCAGCAATGCACTCAAAGGAAATCATTGAGGGAAAAGATCTACCTATAAGATATGCAGGCATAAGCCCTTGTTTTAGAAAAGAGGCAGGTGCACATGGAAGAGATCAAAAAGGAATTTTCAGGGTACATCAGTTTGACAAAATTGAACAATTTGTATTTTCAAGACCGGAGGATTCTTGGAACGAACATGAAAAAATGTTAGCAGTTGTAGAAGAGTTTTATCAAAAATTAGAAATTCCACACAAAGTGATGTTACTATCATCTGGGGACATGGGGAAAGTTTCAGCAAAGACATATGATATTGAAGCATGGATGGCAGGACAAAATGCCTATAGAGAAATTGTTTCGTGCTCAAACTGTTTGGACTATCAAGCCAGAAGATTGAAGATTAGATTTAGAGATAAAACAAATGAAGATACACAATATTTACACACACTTAACAGCACTCTTGTTGCCACAACTAGAGTTTTGGTATCCATAATGGAGAATTTTCAAACAAAAGATGGACACATTAGAATTCCGTATGTTTTACAAAGTTACATGGGAAATCAGAAAGAGATCTAGTAACATACCCTTATATTTTGGATTTAAAGGTCGATAATAATTGGCACGTAGAAAAGGTCGAGTAAAAGACAAGTGGAGAGAAAAACGCTGGATTACAGTACATGCCCCTGATTCATTTAACAATATTCCAATTGCTTACGTTCCAATTACAGATGATGAGAATGCAGCAGGTAGAGTTTTAGAAGTAACACTTTATGATATTCTAAAAGGAGACCCTTCACAGCATCAATACAAAATGTATTTCCAGATTAACAAGGTTGAGGGCGATAAAGCATCAACAATTTTCAAGAGATATGAATACTCAAAAGAATTTTTGCGTAGTTTAGTTAGACGTGGCTCATCAAAAATTAATTTTATTATTGATATCAAAACTAAAGACGGATACATCTTTAGAGTCAAAGTAATTGCTCTTACACATAGACAACTAAACACATCTAGACAACATGCTCTTAGATTAATTGCAAGGGATGTAATTAACAAAACAGTTCCAGATATGACAGTTGAACAATTTGTCCAAGCTACTTGTTATAGTAAGATAAATTCAGATATCATGGCAGCATTCAAGAAAGTAATTAGAGTAAGACACGTAGGTCTTGAGAAAGTAAAACTCATTAGAACTGCAGATAAAGAAACAATATTACTTGAAGCATAAACAACTAGAGTTATTCTTTTACAATTATGATTGATAATCTAGAAGTTACAATTGATGTGATTATTCATGCAACTGAAGACATTTCAAGAGTATTCCAAGCTTTTGAAGTATTAGATCTAAAAGAAGAAAATTTTACAATAAATGAGACAACAGGGTATTTTGATAATCCAATAATCATATTAAATGCAAAAATTGTAAAAAAAGAGGCTCAAAATTTTATGAAAAAACTCCTAGAATTATTATCAATTGAGCAAATCAATGAATTAATTGAAGGGATTGAAGAAAGAACAATAGATTCCAGATTCCACATGAGATTAGGCAAACAAGAACTAATCAAAGGAAATCTTGCATTTGAAGAAAAAGACACGATAAAAATAAAAATTCACACTCCAATTTACAACAAAAAAGATACTGTCAAAACATTTACAGATATTTTTCAAATTGCCAACTAGATTAAATAGGAATGATAGAATTATTTAATTTGGGAATGAGGAAATAATAGCCGCTCCAGTCTGAGCGAAAGCCTTGAAGACGCCGCGACGAACCGACCCCATTTTGAATCGATCATAAGATTTTGTTGAATAAATTTTTTGCATCTTATCATGGTATTATTTTAAATACGGATAGACGAATCTCATTATCGTGGCAGATTATGATGTTATAGTTGCTGGGGGAGGCCTTACAGGTACAATTACAGCTCAATCTATTTCTCACTATTCAAATCAAAACCTGAAGATACTGATTGTTGATAGAAATACAGAATTTTTACCGGGTAGAAAATCATTGGCAGGTTGGGTATGTGGAGACGCATGTTCCAAAGAAGCAGTAGAATTCATGTCAAATAGAATTAAAGTTGAATGGACCAGACCAGAGATCGAACACGATGTAAAAGGAGTTATGGCATTTTCTCCAGATAAAGAAACAACAATTCCATTTGATGGAGCTGGTTATATGCTAAATCGCCAAAAGCTTCCTGAAATTCAAAATGAAAGATGTAAAAAAATGGGGATTGAATTTGAATTTGAGATAAACATTACAGGTCTAATTTACGAAGGTCAGCAAGCAGTTGGAGTTCAGGGAATTGACAACAAAACAAAACAGCCATTTAAGAAAACATCAAAAATTGTAGTTGATGCAACCGGAGTTACATCTATGCTTAGAAATGGACTTCAAAACTCAACTAAAGTAGAAAAAAGAATCGATAGACGAGATTTGGAATCCACAGGAAGATACATTATGTATTTTGATCAAGGACAAAAAGATCTTTCAGAATTTGATTCGGATTATTGTATAATTCATTTAGATCAAGATATTGCACCTGGTGGATATGGATGGGTATTTCCTAAAGGAGATAACAAAGTTAACATTGGTTTAGGAGTTGAAAAATCACTTTTGGACAAAAGAAACAAGAGATTAGGGAAAAAAGACAACGTAGAATCATTAATGAAAGAATATCTTGTAAGAAACAAAGCAATCAAAAATGCAAAACTTTCAGAAGATCCTGAAGATATTAACAATAATTCCGGAGTTTTCCAAGTTTCAGTTAGAAGACAAAATGATTGTATGGTATCTGGAGGATATGTAATGGTTGGAGATTCTGCATGGATGCCAAAACCAATTGATGCAGGGGGAATAGGACCTGCATTAATTGCAGGAACAATTCTTGGAAATAATGTAGTACAAGCAATAGAGGCAAATGATGTTTCAGAAGCAGGTCTTTGGCAATACAATCTTGACTATATCAAAGAATATGGATACAAAACTGCAGGTCTTGAACTTTTTAGAAGATTAGTTCAACAAATGAATAATGAGCAAATTAGTTATGGAATGAAACACTTTTTGGGAAATATGGATGTCGAATCAATTAGCAAAGGTGAACATCCAGACTTTTCAGGATTAGGGAAGATTGGAATGATCATTCGAGGTGCGTTGAATAAGACAGTTGCAGACGGACTAAGATACACATCAAAGCAAAACCAATGGTTAGTTGAACATTACTACAATTATCCAAAAGATCCCTCAGGTTTTGATGAGTGGAATAAAACATTACATCAAAGACTCAATGAAGCATTTGCAAAAGTAGAAACATTTGGAAATTAGATCTAATATTAAATATTGTAGAAATCAATGAAAACGTACTTTGGAACAAGTACAATATTTGGATTGGAATAATTCAATTCAAATTCTGAATAAGGCATATGAAACAGGTCTTTTTGTGCTCATTATAGGACCAAAAGGAACTGGAAAAACATCGTTGGTTAGAGATTTTGCAAAAAACAAGAATGTGAATCTAGAATCTATTAATTTTAGTCTCAGAACTAGAGAAAGTCATCTAATTGGTACAAAAACACTAACAGATGGAACTGTAAGTTTTGATGAAGGAGTTTTGGTAAAATCAATGAAAGCAGGAAATATGCTTTATTTAGATGAAATTAATTCAGCTGAAGCAGATGTATTACTCAGACTTGATGAAGCATTAGATGATAGAAGGCAAATCTCATTAAAGGAATCAACAGGGGAAGTAATCAAAGCAAAAGAAAATTGGTTTGTAGTTGCAACGATAAATCCATTAACACATAGTGGAACAAAAGAACTTCCGCCACAGATACTAAGTAGATTTCCAGTACGAATTAGATTAGAATATCCACCAGAAAATATAGAATTAGAAATTGTGAAAAAACATGTTTCTGGAGAACATGAATCAGAAATTATTCAAGCAATAAAACTAGCAAATACATTAAGACAAGCTGCTGCTGTTGAAGAATTATTTTATTCTCCTAGCTTAAGAGAAACTATTGCATTTGGAAAATTAGTAGATAAAGAAATGTCTCCAAAAGATGCAGCAAAAATTGTTTTTGGAAATGTTTACACTCAATGGGGAAACATAGAATATCAAAAAGTAAGTGACATCATTACTTCAATGTTTGGTAATTAAATGCAACCAATTCAATTTCAAAATGAATCTTTAGTAGATATTGCTACATTTCTTGTAAGAAGATGGTCTGAAAAAGACAAGGTAATTGTAGAAATCTCAGATAAGATAGAAACAAAAACAAGACTCAATGAAAATAAAGTAATTTTAACGCCACTTGAAAAAAGAATTGGAGATAATTTTCAAAAATATCGTCAGTTCAGAACTTCATTGTGGTATGAAGCAATGAGAATAAAATTTTGTAAAAAGATTCTCAGTAATGATCATGCATTTGGATTCATTCTCAATACAATGGAAACACAGAGAGTTGAGCAATTAGGCAGGGAAATATGGAAAGGAATGGATGATGAAATTATCTTTAATTACGCCTATATGCTCGTAGCAAGGCCTCAACTTCACACAGTTTATGGAAAAGCAAGGATTGTAGAGGCATTTTATCAATATTTCATGTTTGGGACAATCAAAGGAGAAATTCAATCTAGCCATTTTGAAAAAATAAAAAAAGCAACTACATTTGCAAAAAAAATTGTCAACAAAGCAATCAAGGAAAATTATGATACAAATTGGCTTGAAAAAAATGTAAGTGAAATAGTTAAGATTTTAGAGATTGATTCACTTCTTACAATACCAATGTCTTTACCTTTTATGAAAGCTGGAATGGCATTATCTGAAGAAGAGCAATTAAAGATTCTAAAAATAATTTCTAAAAACAAAGAAAGCGATTTTGGTTCAGTTGATTCTACAGCTGTATTAAGAGGAGATAATGTCTATGATGAGTACAAGGTACTACTTGATGAAAACAAAAAAATGGAAAATAAAGGATTAACCCCAGAAGCAATAGGAATTCAAATTCCTTCTACAAAGAATGTTAATGAGGCAACAATCTACGATATGAGTTTGATTAATGGATTAAAAATAAAATTCAAGGAGTGGAAATCAGGTTGGAAAGAACAACACATGAAATCTGGAGATGAATTTGATGAAGAAAATTACATTGAAGGGCATGAACCATTTTTTACAGATATGAAAAAATCTATTAAAACTAAAATTGTAATCTTGTTGGATCACTCGTCAAGTATTTCATCAGATGCTCTGGAATACAAAAAAGCGACTCTAGCACTTTGTGAAGTTTTAGCTTTTCTTAAAGTAAAATTTGCAGTGTACGCATTTAGTACTCAAAACAGATCAGTAGTTTGTTGGTCAATAAAACCAGATAATACTAAATGGAATAGTATTACTGCAAAACGATTAGCACAAATTGTTGCCAACGGTTCAACCCCATTGGCAGAAGTATATGATAAAATGTTTTCAGTTTTACAATCAAAAAGACCAGATATTTTTTTGACATTAACAGATGGGGAACCATCAGATCCGGATGCTGTAAGAAATATGACAAAATCTCTCAAAAGATTAGGCATTAGTATGGTAGCTTTAGGTTTAGGGCCAAATGCATTAAGGGCTACTACCATAGCAAATAATCTCAGGCATTTAGGATATGAAAAAACTTTGGCAGTAAGTAGACTAAAGGATATTCCAAGTAAAGTGATTGGTATTTTAGAAGGATAGTGTACTAGGATTTTGAGGAGAAAAAATTTTGGAAGTAACTCAAGGAAATGGTATTGACAACGTTCTGCTTGAGCGTTTTGAACAAGAGATATGGAGTAAGGTACCTCATCTAGAAGAGAATCAAGGTGAAGCAAAGATCATCAACGCAACACCACTAATTGATCTTACTGAAGATTTGAAAGAATGTGCAAAAAGTGTCTACAAACTAAATCTTGCAGATACAGATTTAAAAGTTTTCGGCAAGTTTGATTCTAACTTACTTACTGGATCAATTAAAGTCAGAGCTGCAGTTTACATAATGCATGATGCTATTGTTACAGGTAAACTAAAGAGTGGACAAACAATAATTGAAGCAACCTCAGGAAATTTTGGAATAGCTCTTGGGCAATTATCAAAACTTGGACTAGTTGTGATTTCACTTGTATCAAGAAAGTTACAAGAAGGAGTCTTCAAGGAATTAAGAAATGAAAATATACGAATTATGGATCTTGATATGGATATCTGTCCAGCTCCAGGAATGAAAGATGATGTAAATATTTTGACTGCAAAAGCAACTGCCGCTAATATTCGCTCACAGTTATCTGAACTTGGTTTTGACCCTGTTATTTTTGATAAAGAAATCTCCGAAATAGAATCACTTTTAGCTAAACAAGATATCATAAACTTGGCAAAATTTCTTGCTAAGATATACGGTTTATTCTGTCCAGAACAATATGACAACGAACTGAACATCGATGTACACAAAACGATTACTGCAGTTGAGATAGACCAACAATTACATGAAAATGGAAATTCGCTGGCAGATTTTGAAGTTATCTGTGCTTTTGGTACAGGTGGTACTTCAGGTGGTTTGAGCAAATACATATTTGAAAAATACGGAAAAAAATCAGTGCATGTGGTTTTCCCACCTGCAGGTCAAGATGTTGCAGGGATCAGAACTAGAGACAAGGCAGCAGGATTGAAACTATACAAACCTGATACATATGCAGGAGAATATGAAATAGATTATGACCAAGCAAAATATCTTCTCAAGTTTTTTGTAGATAAAGGTCATGACATAGGTGAAAGTACTGCTCTCGCACTTTATGCTGTAATACAGATGGCAGACTCTAGTGGAGGTGGAAAATTTGTTGTTATTGTTGCTGATGGAATACAAAAGTACAAAAAGAATCTAGAAGAGATGTTAAAGAAACAAAACCGCACTCAAATCTCCCTACAAGAGGCTGCATCAAATGTAGATGATTATGATAAAATAATTTGGGTTCATACTCAATACACTCCACGTGAAGAAGGGATTGAACTAATTGCAAAATCTCTAGGTGTGGATAAATCAAAGATATTTGTACCAAAAGCAAGAACTATAGAACAACTATTACAAACACAACAAATACCTGAAGAGCTAAATGAAGTTCTAAAAGGAACTAAAGGTAAATCATTACTAATATGTATGGCTGGAAATACTTCATTAATGGCCGTTAATGTACTTGCAAGTAAAGGTATTGTAACTGAAAGTTTGAATGGTGGAATAACAAATTTACCTGAAGGGAAAGATAAAAGTCCTGGTGAATTAATCAAAGCAGCTACTGAATAATTATCTTGAAATGTCTTTCAATATCTCAACCATTTGCAGATTTAATAATTTCTGGCAAAAAAATTATTGAATTAAGAAATTGGAATACAAATTTTCGTGGAGAATTTTTGATTCATGCTCCATTAAAAATTAGAACAGAGGATTGTAAGAGATTAAAAATAAATAAAAAATTAGTTACAGGTGCAATTATTGGTAAAGCAAAAATTTATGAAGTCAAAAAATATAATTCAGTTAGGGAAATAAAAGCAGATAAAAAATTTCATTTAGCTTCAAAAAAATTTTGTGATAAAACTTATGGATTTATGTTAAAAAATGTAAAACCATTTAGAATTCCAATTCCATACAAGGGACAATTAGGTTTCTTTGATGTAGATTTACATAAAACAAAAATCAAAAACAAAGAGATTGTAACAGATATCATTGATGAAGAATATCGTTACCAATGGATAGGGCATCATTAGACTAACTCAAATTTTCAGCCAAACTCTGCCTAGTATATATAAAGGGCTATTTAAAGTCCCATGTCGTGCCTCAAACAAAACCAATTGTTAGTGTTGAGAATGTAGTTGCATCTGCATCAGTTGACCAAAACCTTGATCTAATTGAAATTACGAAAAAATTTCCAGACACCGAATATCATCCCGAACAATTTCCCGGACTTGTTTTTAGATTAAAGATTCCTAGAACTGCAACTTTAATTTTTAGAACAGGAAAAATGGTATGTACTGGAGCTAAATCTGAAGATATGGCAATCAAAGCTGTAAACACAGTGGTTCAAAAACTAAGAAAGGGCAAAGTCAAAGTAAAAAAAGATGCAGTAATTACAGTTCAAAATATAGTAGCTGCAATTAATCTTGGTGGAAAAATTCACTTAGAAAAAGCAGCAAGAACATTACCAAGAAGCATGTATGAACCAGAACAATTTCCTGGACTTATTCATAGAATGCTCGATCCAAAAACGGTGATATTGTTATTTGCATCAGGAAAGTTGGTGTGTACTGGAGCTAAAAAAGAATCAGATGTTTATCGTTCTGTTCATAACTTACATTCATTATTAGAAGAAAAAGATCTAATGATTTATGAATAATTTTTCTAAATTTAATATTTTAAAAATTGACTGAAGATGTTTTTGAAAAAGAAAAGATCAACCTAACTCCTGAAGTGGGATTTGATTTAGTTGGAATAGATTATTTTGTAGAACCAGGAGATCAATTGTATCTAGTTGAACATTTTGAAATTTATCAAGATGCTTTGAATGCTAAAAAAGATAGAAAAAATCCAGAGGAGTATTTTATTTTATATAAAGGGGCTGGAGGTGAATTTTTCTGTAGATAAATAGAAAAATAGTTAGATTTACTAAAGTTCACAAACTCTTTTATCATCAAGTTAAAAATTCTAAAATCATGGTAGATGAAACAAATGAATTGATTGATACTCTATATGAAAAGGAGAAGCCAATTAATTCAGATCATAATTCTAAACAGATTATTCGTAAAAGTCCAAAGGCAAAATATCAGATTTTTGATGAATTAGAATTTACTCGTGGAAGAGAGGTCTTAGGTAACCTGATTGTACATGGAATGATTGCCTCAGGTGGAACTGATATTGATTGGCTTATTGAGCACAAGGGGGGTTTTGTAATCTTGGAATTCAAAGGATTTCACAATGATAAGATCAACATCCCAAAAGGTCAAATGATAGCATATGAAAAATTACATGAAAAATTAAACCAGTCAACAAAATGTTTTCTTTACGTTGTAGGATGTGATGACATTGATTTTTCAAATCCAGATTCAACAATATGGGTTTTTGAGATGACTCAATGGAAATCAGGAGCAATTCCAAAAAACACCAATGACATTTACAATAAAGATTCAGGTAGACAAAACAAATTCATAGTTTATCGTGAACATATGGAAGAAATTAGTGTAGAAAAACTCAGAGATGTAGTTGATTCTCATTGGAAAGAATTTGAATTAATTACGCAGTAAATGAAAATGTACTAGATTTTGTTTCTACACCATTATCTACTTTGATTGTATAAGTGCCAGAACTTTCCCATCCTGGACCTCCAGCAATAGATAATGTTGAATATCTTCCATCACTTTTTAGAGAAACTTGTTCTGCCCATACAAGTTCATTGTTTTTATTTTCAATTGAAAGATTCACAGTTCCAGAAGTATCAGATTTACCACTAATTGAGATAATATCTGTTTTAGTATAAGATGATAAATCAGTTTGAATTACCAGTGTACCTGAAATTGTATTAGGTGATGTTTTATCTTCAGTTGAAGTTACATCAGAAACGCTACTAAATGAAGCAGTAATTGCAATAATTACTACCAATGCAACACCAGCAATGCTTAACATTAATTTTGAATTTTTTGAATTAGAAGATGATCTTCGTGGAGGTGGAGCTTGCAATGTTTGAAGTTTTTGAATAGATGGTGTTCCGGATATAACAATATCTGGAACTACAGGTTTTTCTTCAACAGGTGTTTGGATTTTAACAACTTCGGGTCTTTTTCCCAGATGTTTTTCTGCTAATTTTCTGACATAATTTCTTTCATAGTTGCTAATTACTTCATCGTTTTCACAAGCCCTACAAATTTGCTTTAAAATTCTGTCATCTCCAAAGTCCTTATCTAAAAGAGCTTTTACATCATCAAGTAATAGATCAGTCATACGTGTTTTCTCTCATATTGATTATTTATGAATACCTTGTTTAAGATTTCTACTGATTTCTTTTTGAGAAAAAATTGGTTTAATTGAATTTTTAAATGAGTCACAGAAATCTATTTTGAGTAGATTTTTTGGGCTTGTATAATGACTGTTCTTATGTAATCCTTTGCAGTAAAATCAGATACTCCCATCTGTTTGGCTCTTTGATATAGATCATGTTCTGTAGGATTAATCAAATAATATTTTAAAAGATAATTTAGTCTATGAGATCTTTTTTCATCACTTTTCATAATTTTCCTTTTTTTCTATACTAAAAAGGTCAGAGTATAATGAAATAACCAATTAATCATTTGATTTGGAAAAATACTACTGAGAGGATAACTACTTCCTCTCAGTGCGGTATCCCTTTGGGGGACGTGTTTTTTGAAGGGATGTACTATATTACAATCTAAGTATAAAAGCAAAGGATTTTGAAGAATTATTGTTGTCCTTCAATTCCCATTAATGTCAAAGTTGATCTGATTTTTGGAATTTTTCTAATTTTCCATGTAATAGTTTCACGTAGTGCTTCTACTTGACTAGATTCAACTTTAGCCAAGATATCATACGCACCAAATGTACCATGTACTTCAGTAACTCCTTCAATTGATTTTAGGTCTGATATTACTGCTTCTTCAGAACCTAGCTCACAGTTTATGAGAACATATGCTGTTGCCAATTATGATTCAACTCCTATTTTCATACATAAAATATTATATTGAAATATATAAGAATAGCCCAATTTGCTTTAAAATTCAATATCAATTTTGATTCAATCATAAACAAATGTAAAGAATTATGCAAGAATTTAATAAATTTCTAAGAAAGCATATAGGCATCATTCATAATTTTTTCAAGTTCTTCGATATTTTTTGAAAAAGTAATTTTTGAACGTAATTTTGCACCTCCTTGCATGCCTTTTGTAAATCGGATTGCCTGACTCTTGATGTTAGCAAATTTGATTTTGTACTGATTTGTAAGATGTAAATAATCAAAAAATGAGTCCAGTCTGTCTTTGAAAGAATATTCATTGTAAGAGTTAGTTTTGAGATAATCGTTTATTTGTTCAAACAAAAATGGATTTCCCATTGCACCACGGCCAATCATTACATAATCGCAACCAGTTTCATCAATCATAGTTTTAGCATCTTCAGGAGTCACAATATCTCCATTTCCAACAATTGGAATACTTGATATTTCTTTTAGTTCTTTGATCATCTCCCAATCTGCATTTCCAGAATAACCTTGACTAACAGTTCTAGGATGAAGTGTAATCATCTGAATTCCTTCATCTTCTGCAATTTCAGCAATTTCTCTAAATAGAAATTTACTAGCATCTGTTACTCCAGAACGAATTTTCAGTGTAACGGGTTTTTTTACAGAATTAACAAGAGTAGTGAGTATTTGTTGTGTTAGATTAACTTCTTGTAAAAGAGCACCTCCTGCCATTTGTTGAGTAATATGAGGTGCAGGGCATCCCATGTTATAATCAATAATATCAAAATAAGGCTCTACAATCTTTGCAGCTTTTTCTAATGCAAATAGATCAGAGCCAAATAATTGAACTGAAATAGGTCGTTCTTGTTCTGAATACTCAATAAATTCTTGTATTGTTTTTGTATTTTCTTTGAGTTGTTTTTCTTTTGCAATAATACTATGAATATTAGTAAACTCAGTAACAACAAGTCCAGCTCCCTTTTGTTTACATTGTAATCGAAGTGCAGGATCGCTTACTCCTGCCATAGGAGCTAAAAATGCCTTGCTAGAAAATTTTGGAAGCATAAGATAATTTTACAGTTTGAGTATATTTACTATATCAAAAATTTATCAAAAAAATTGTGTGTTAATTATCAGGGCAACCGTCTTCATCTCTGTCACCATCATAGTCCTCAGGATCTAGAGGACACAAATCTTCGTTATTAATGATACCATCTAAATCATCATCATGGACAAATCTCTGTTGTTCTGGAGCAATATCAGGACAGCCGTCATGATCATTGAATTTATTCCAAGTTTCTGGGCTTGCTGGACAAGAATCAATTGCATCATAATAACCATCACCATCAGAATCAAGTCTTATTGGTGCTGTAGATTTTGTTAGTAATACATCTGGACAGCCATCCCAATCTAAGTATCCATTATAGTTTTCTTGTTCATTAAGACATGCATCCTTTCTGTCATCAATTCCATCACCATCAGCATCTGCAAAGATAAAAGATGATACAATAGAGTCAATTGAATCTGGACAGCCATCACTATCTT
>LFEY01000010.1 GCA_001510275.1 Thaumarchaeota archaeon casp-thauma3 | reverse complement strand
AATTACCTCCAGTAGACAAAGTTCCTTTCTCTAAAACACATGAATTAGTATCCTCATCAAAGATGGTTCCTGCACCACATTTTGAATTATTCCCAGTTGGTGAAATTTGATTGTTAGTTGAATCTTTAGTATCATCTTTCTTTTCTGTAGTCTTCTCAATAACTTGTCTTTCTAAAATATTATCAAATGACCCTTGGATATACCCTGCTCCAAGAATTATTACAACTAAAACAGGAATTATAATTATTATGGGCATTTTTAAGTTAATGGGCTTGGTGTTTCTTTTTGATTTAAACTGCTTTTCCCTTGATTGTGAATCTTTACCAACTTCAAATAATGAAGTTCCACAAACCATGCAAAAATTAGCTTTTAGTGGACCCTTTTTTCCACATTTCCAACAATGAATCAGTTCTTTATCTTCAGAGTCATTTTCTAGATTTTTACCAGTACCTGTTTCTACATCTGAATGAATTTTTGTAATATATTTTGCCTTCAAATGTTTTAGATAATTCTTATCAGTTATCCAGATAGTTTTATTTTCAATATATGCTTGTTTGATATGTTCTAATCTATATGGATCTCCTACACCAAGTTTCAACAATGTATTTACATCATCTATTACATCTTCAGAACTCATGCTACTTTCTCTTGTGATGTATTCAACATTGTTTCTTTTTAAGATTTATAATCATAAAAAAATGGACCGGATGGGATTTGAACCCACGACCTTTGCGGGATTTCTCCTTACGCAGTGTGAGTGCGTCATCCAAACCAAACTAGACGACCAGTCCAACAAGTTTACAAAAACACGAGCTTTTTTGTCTTTAGATTGAGGTATTTCGTAATTACCCTGCCCTTTAGTATTGATTTTTACAAAATATTTCATGTCACTACAGGAATTTGATGCCTTGATCGATAAAATGATGTTGGCATTTGAATATGCAGAAAATCTTGGACAATATGTAGATGCATCTAAAATTTTGTTCCAAATGAATGAAGAGATACCTGATGATATCCAATTGTCTCTTGAAGAATTAGAAAATACTGATACTGCAAAATCATTTATCATACAATACAAATCTGAGATAAAATCAGCAATTACACAGTATAGACAAAGATTGATGAATTTTTAATTTCTATTTCTTGACGCCGAGGTTTCTGTTCTTTAGTCTCAAGTATGGGTTTCTGCATTTTCTGCATCGTGTAGCATCTATGTCATTTCTGCATCCACATTTGAAGCAGATTTTCATTACAAGACGTGCTTGTTGTGCGATTCGTTTTTTCTCAGGGTCTGTAATTGGCATTTAATTCACTCCAAAATCTCTCTCTTTTATTCTAATCGGATTTTTCCATCTTTCCTGCTAGTAATACAGGTACTTCTGCAGGTCTTTTTGCAACAGGAATATTTGCTTTGTTAAACATTGATATTTTTGATTCAGCAGAACCATAAGTTCCCATGACGATAGCTCCTGCATGTCCCATTCTCTTTTCTTTGGGGGCTGCTCTTCCTGCAATGTATGCTACAGTTGGTTTGTTAAATCCTGAATCAATAATTTTTTGAGCTAAAATTTCTTCCGAGTCTCCACCGATTTCACCAACTACTACTAATCCTTCTAAATCTGGAATATCTTTTATCATATCAAATGCATCAATGAGCCTTGTTCCATTTACTGGATCTCCTCCAACACCAATTGTAATTGATTGCCCAAATCCTGAAGTAGTTAATGCATCTGAAATCTCATAAAGTAGTGTTCCACTCTTTGATAGAACTGCAATTTTTCCTAGCTTAAATGGCATTGGTGGCATGATTCCAACCTTGATTAATTCTGGGATCATAATTCCTGGAGTATTTGGTCCGATTACTACTGCCCCTTTTTGTTTTGCCAACTCTAATGTTTTCATGGTGTCTCTAATTGGGACATGCTCTGGAATTGCAACTAGTAGTTTAATTCCAGCTTCTAGCGCATCTTTTGCAGCCCCAAGAAAGAACTTTGCTGGCACAAAGAGAATTGAAATTTTGGCATTTGTGGCATCTACTGCTTCTTGCATTGTATTGTAAATTGGAACACTATCATTCCATGTTTGACCTCCTTTGCCAGGTGTAACTCCTGCAACAACATTGGTACCATATGCAATCATATTTGTTGCATGTACTGAGCCATAAGATCCTGTAATTCCTTGAACAATTACCCCTTTTTTCCCATAATCTGAATCCCCTGGTTTACCTTTGAGTAATTCAAAAATGTCAGTCATTTCTTTATTCCCATTACTGCTGCATTGATTGCTTCTTCTACTGAACCAAAAATTTTAGTTCTACTACCTTGAAGCATCTCTGTTGCTTTTTGTGATTCAGTTCCTTTCAATCTTAAAAATACTGGCAAGTCAATTAGATTATTTTCATATGCTTTGAGAAATGCTTCAGCTACTACTGTAGTCTTTACAATTCCACCATAAAGATTTACTAAAATTCCTTTTACTCTACTCATTTCACTAATCAAAGTTAATGCTTCATACACTGACTCTGTAGTTGCACCGCCACCAACATCTAGAAAACATGCTGGCTTGCCACCATTATCTGATAGCATATCAAGTGTAGCCATTACAAGTCCTGCACCATTTCCAACAACTGCAATATCTCCATCTAATTCTACTAGAGAGAATCCACTTTTTTCAGCTTGTATTTCAATGTCTGATTTTTCTTGATACTTTTGTAATTCATCATGTCTGAAATTACTATTATCATCTGTAACAAATTTACCATCAAGGGCCATTATTGTATCATCTTGCATGATTGCAAGTGGATTAATTTCTACAAGCTCTGCTTCTTTTTCAATTGTAACTTTGGATAATTTTTTCAAAGTATCAATAAACCCATCTGCAGTTTTTCCTTCAAGACCCATCTCTTTTGCAACTTCTGCTGCTACTTCATCTGAAACATGACCTAATCCAACTTCTTTAATGATTTGATTTTTTACTGATTCAATTTCAACCCCACCTTCAGCAGATGCAATAATGGTGTAGCATCTCTTTGAGCGGTTCAAAAATAGTGATAGATACAACTCTTTTTTGATATCTGCCATTTTTTCAAGTAAAATGGCTCTTGCCTTTTCTCCCTTTATTATCAAGTCCATAACTTGAGGATATTTTAGTTCAAATTCATCATCGTTATGGCACATTTGGATTCCTCCTGCCTTTCCTCTTCCGCCTACAGGAACTTGAATTTTAATCACAAATGGGTATCCTAACTCTTTTGCATCTTTTCTTCCTTGCTCTATATCTGTAGATGCTTTACTATCAAGAAGATTAATCCCATACTCTCGAAATAATTCCTTTGCCTGAAACTCCAATAACTGCATGCAAAAATTCTGCCCTTTACGGTCTTTATTAATTATGATATTACTTTAGTTGCTCTTCAAGAAAATCAATCATCTCCAAAAAGCGATCTTGACTTTTTCTCAATAATTCTTGTGGATACTCTGCAATTGTAAATATGAATTGCTGCTGAAAACTTGGAGGTAAGACTCCTCCTGATGTGACCATCTGTTCAATTACATATCCATTAGTTAGTGTACATACAATTTCTTCATAAGACTCATCCTCTTCTTCTAGGGTTTGTCTGTATAACACAATAGGCCTGTTAGTCTTTGCAACAATGTTTGAGCCTTTTTCTAGCAAATCTGATAAATGTTGAATCTGCCACGCATCAAGGCTAATCTGCTTTACCATATTTCTAATACGTAATTTTTCTATTTAACCATGATAAAACAACGCATCTTCACTATTTGTCATCAATAAAGTAACTTAGAAAAATAGAAAATAAAGAAAGTGATTTGAGATTTATCCCATATCTAGTGCTCTAGAATGTTTTCTAGTGTGTGGTCGCTCACCAGAGTATTTTCTTCTCATGTGTCCTGATGGTCTTCCATAGATTAACTCTAAGAACCATGATTCATGTTCAATCTCTTCTGACAAGATATCTTTTGCAATATCGTATGTTGTAGGATCTTTACCTAGTGTCATTTTGCAAATTTTATCCCAGTTGACTATTGCCCCTTGTTCTGCTTTGAGACATTTTTCTAGGATTGCTTTATGATCTGTTGGGTTTGCTGGAAGTTGTAAGAATTCACAGCCGGAAATTTTGATAAACTCTATTGCATCATTTGGGAGAGCGCCTCCTAATTGGTAGATTCTCTCAAGACATGATTCAAAGTGACTAAGGTCTTCTAATCTTGCATCTTCGATTATTCCTTTGAGTCCTTCTCCTTCCATGCCTGTACAATGGGCTCTGAGGTTGGTAAAGTAATAGTATGCAGTAAATTCAACTGCTGCATTTTTGATTAACTCTTTTAGCAGTTCATCAACATCCAGGCCATTTTGTTTTAGAATATTAATTCCAACAACATTTGGTGCTTTTGATTCGGACATTTCCTTGTAGAATTTGTAATTGTAATAAAAACATTACAGTAAATCTTAAAATCTATTCTACAGATATTCTAATTTTTTGTCCATCAATATCGTCATCTTTGTATTCTTTACAGGATTCTTCAAAGTTTACCTGTTTTACTCTAACTAAAAATGACAACTCTTCTGTTTTCTCTTTAATCATTTCAAGTGATTCCTCATCTAAATCAAGAATTGACGCAACTCCTAAAACATCAGTTGGATTGTATCCTCGCTCTTTTCTAAGAGTTTGAAGTCTTCTTGCAACATCTTTGACTAATCCTTTTGCCATCATCTCTTTGTTTCGGGCAGTTGAGATAAACACAACATAGTTGTCTCTTTTTGATACTGCAAAGTTTTCACTTGCATCAAAATCTACTACAAAGTCTTCAATATCTAATGAAATAATTTCCCCATCAATATCAAAATCATATCTTCCATCTTTTTGTAATGCTGAAATTATATCTTCAGGATTTGTTTCATTAAATGTTGCAACTAGTTTTCCCATGTGTTGTTTTGCTTTCGGCCCAATTTTTTTCCTTTCTAATTCCACAACTGCTCTTGCTGGCAATCCTAATTCTTTTAGTTCTAAAATTTGTTCTAGTCCTGATTCTTTTTTTGTTTCTACAATGCTAAATTTTTCTACGTTTAGCTGGGACCGTAACAAAGTAAATAGTAATTCAAGTTTATTTTTTTGACCCTCTCTTACACAAATTTGTGCTTCATTTAGTGGCCATCTTCTTTTTAGATTTCCTTTCATTCTTGCAGCTGATGACACAGAAACAACATCTTTCATAATATCAAATGATTCTTCAATCTCTTCGTTGACAAATTCTTCTTGGAATTGAGGCCATTTATCAAGTAGAATACTTTGTTCTCCATCAAAAACTGTCTGGTAAAGATACTCACTAGAAAATGGACAAAACGGATGAATCAAAATATCAAGTGTTTTGAGTACTTTGCTTAGCACTGAATATATTGCAAGTCTTCTGTTTCTCTTTTCTTCATCTTCATCCCATAACTCTCCTCTAGTAATTGGAATGTATACTTGGCTTAGATTATTAATAATAAAATCATCAATTGCCTTTGCACCTTCATGGAATTTGCATGTTTGATTTCTTTCTGTGATTTCACGAATTAACTTTTGTAGTTTTGATAAAAGCCAGATATCCGGTGATGTTAATAATTCATTTTGCTTTGCCCATTCAATTGTCTTTGATTGCTCAAAATTATCGTATTGACTATTTTGCTTAAAGTACAGATGCAGATTAAATAATGTGTTAATTACCTGATATGGCCTTGACATTAACTCATCAGTGCTGAAACTTAGTGGCTCAATTGGGCTTGCCTTCCACATGAAATAAAATCTAATCAAATCTGCAGGATATTTTTGTAATAATTCTGCACCATCCAAAACATTTCCTTTACTTTTGCTCATTTTCCCACCTTTTTCATCTAGGACATGTCCTTGGAACAAAAATGACTTGTACGGCGGGGTTGGGGCGTTGTTTAAAATTACATTTTCAATAAGTAGAGTATATGCCCATCCTCTAGTTTGATCAATTCCTTCTGTGAAAAATGGTGCAGGAATTTCTTTTGAATATTCTTCATCAGTTAATGATGCATATGGTGCAGAGCCACTATTGTGCCACGTATCTAAAACATATTCCTCTCTTTTTGTTTTTGTACTGTAGCATTTTTTGCACTTTACGGTGACATTATCAATCCATGGTCTATGTAATTCAAAGTCTGGCCCATCAGGAAGATTTTCTGCAGCATCCACAATTTCTTTTCTTGTAAAGAACCAGTTTTTCTCCCCGCAATCCTCACAACTCCAAACAGGTAAAGGACAACCCCAAATTCTTTCTCGTGAGATACACCAAGGATGTCTTTCTTTGATAATTCCCAAAAATCTATTTTTTGGCTGCTCAAAAAAGTATTCTACACTTTCTGCAGCATCAATTGCTTTGTTTTCAAGCCTATCTAACTTGTAAAACCAACCTCTTCTTGCAAGCCATACAATTGGATGGTGTGATCTCCAGCATAATGGATACTTGTGTTTTATTTTTCCAATCTTTACTAATGCATTACAATCTTTTAGGTCTTCTACAATTGGTCTGTCTGCATCTCTGACAAACATTCCTGTGTATTTGCCAGCTTGGGAAGTAAATTTTACTTCATCATCAATAGGACTGAAAATTTTGACGTTTCTCTTGTTTGCTATTTTGATATCTTCTTCTCCGTTTGCAGGGGATAGATGCACCAATCCACTTCCTGCAGTGACATCAACAAATGATTCAGACACTGCAACATGATAATTATCTAATTTTGCATATTCCTTTAGTTCTGGAACTAAATCTAATAATGGATGAATGTATTTTTTTCCTTCAAATTCTGAACCCTTTGCAGTTTTTTCAATTTTATAATCCTCAATTTTTACCTCTACCATGAATTCTTCTAATCTAGTCTTTCCAACAACCCATGTCTCATTTTCTACTTTGACATAAACATAATCTTCTTCAGGTTGTAGACCAACCATCGCATCAGTAATTAGAGTAAATGGCATAGTAGTCCATACTATCAAAAATGCATCTTCATCAACTAGCTTTACTTTGTAGTAAAGTGACGGATCCTTGACTTCTTCATATCCTTGATTTACTTCTGAATGACTAAGTGATGTTTGACAGCTTGGGCAATATGCAATTACAGTAAAATCTTCTTCTAAAATTCCATTCTCATATGCTTTTTTTAGTACTTGCCATTCTCTTTCAATAAATTCATCTCTAAAAGTCCAGTATGCTTTATCGTGATTAAATGACATACCAAGTAACTCATCAACTTCTACCCATGCTTTGTTGTATTTTGCTACAACTTTTTTGCATTCAGAAACAATTCTCTCAATTCCAAATTGTTTTATGGCTTCAGTCTTTCCACCTGTAACTCCTAACTCTTTTTCCACCTGTAATTCTACTGGAAGTCCTTGAGTATCCCATCCACCATTGAATTCAATTTTTTTTCCTTGCAATGTATTGAATCGATACCACAAATCTTTGATGACTCTGCCCCTTAGATGTCCTGCATGTGGAATTCCATTCATTGTGGGTGGACCCTCAATGAATCTAATTTTTTCAGGTTTGTCAGATGCAAAAATCTGTTTTTCTAAATCAATTGATTTGATGTACTCTTTTACTTGAGATTCTATTGCTTTTGCATCAAACTTTGTAGAAAGTTCCATCTGGATTTTGATATGTATGTGACATTATAAAGCTAAATTGGTTTTACAAGATTTGGATTATATTATTGGGCAAATGATTACCATTGTTGGTAAATGTCCTAGTAGTTGGCTCTGGTGGGCGAGAGCATGCATTGTCATGGAAACTCTCCCAAAGTCCCAAAGTTGATACTGTTTTTACTGCTCCGGGAAACGGTGGAACTGAAAATAATGTCTCAATAGGTGTAGATGATCTAGATGGATTGGCTGATTTTGCTCAAAAAAATAATTGCTTTACAGTAGTTGGACCTGAAGATCCACTAGCAGCAGGAATTGTTGATAAATTTAATCAAAAAAATCTCAGAGTTTTTGGACCTTCTCAAAAGGCAACACAGCTTGAATCAAGTAAGATTTGGGCCAAGAATTTCATGAAACGAAATGACATTCCAACAGCGGAATTTGAAATATTTGATGATGCCCAAAAAGCCCAAGACTATGTCAAATCCCTTGATTACAATGTTGTAGTAAAGGCAGATGGTCTTGCTGCAGGCAAGGGAGTTATTGTTTGTAATAATAATGAAGAAGCATTTTCTGCAATAGATACAATTCTAGTCAAAAAGACATTTGGTGATGCTGGAAATCGAATAATTATAGAAGAGAGAATTGATGGAATTGAGGCCTCCTACATTGCATTATCTGATGGGGATGTCGCTATTCCTATGGCATCAAGTCAAGATCATAAGAGAATTTTTGATAATGATAAAGGCCCTAACACTGGTGGAATGGGTGCATACTCTCCAACTCCAATTGTTGATGATGCATTAGCAAAAAAAATTCAGGAAAAAATTATTGATAAAACAATTCAAGCCATGAAAAATGAAGGTATTTCTTTTAAGGGATTTTTGTATGCTGGTGTTATGATTAGAGATGGTGAAGCATCTGTTTTAGAATACAATGTAAGAATGGGTGATCCTGAATGTCAACCAATTACAATGAGAATGAATTCTGATTTGTATGATTATTTTGTTGCAAGTATTGATGGAAAATTATCATCAATGCCTCCAATCTCTTGGAAAAATCAATCTGCAGTATGTGTTGTTTTAGCATCAGAAGGATATCCGGAGTCTTATGCTAAAGATGAAGAAATTACTGGGTTTGACTCTATTCCAAATGAGGTACATGTATTTCATGCTGGAACAAAAAAAATAGATGGAAAGATTCTCTCAAATGGTGGACGTGTTTTAGGAGTTACAGCATTAGGTGATTCTTTAGAATCTGCAATTAATAATGCATATGCCGCAGCTGAGAAAATCTCATGGTCTCACAAATATTGCAGAAAAGATATTGGTAAAAAAGGACTCTCTTATCTCTGAGTCTTTAGTATTTTATCTTCAGTTACAATCCAATCAATCAAAATATCATGCTCTGATTTTGGAATGTTTTTTAGAATCTGTTTTTCCAAAGTCAAAGATATTGTTGCAGTCTTGTGTTCTGCTAGAAATTTATCATAAAATCCATATCCGTATCCTAATCTGACTCCGATTGGTGATATTCCTACAGTCGGAACTAAAATTACATCAAGATTGTTATCTGTTTGACAGTCATCTTTTGGCTCCATAATACCAAAACTGCCTTTTTCTAGGCTTGAAAAATTAATAATTTTTCTAAATTCAATTTTCTCTCCAACTACTTTGGGCAAAAACACATCTTTTGCATTGCTGAGTAATTCTTGAATGATATCTTGTGTCAGAATCTCACTTCCTATTGGATAGTATGCCCCAATTTTTTGTGCATCACTAAATGAATTTATTTTCTTTAATTTTTTTTGTATTTTCCCACTTGCAATCTTCATTAAATCAAAAGACGTGTTATCTCTTTTTTCTAAAAGAAGATTTCGAAGTGATTTTTTCCCAGAGTTATCTTCCAATTTGAGTACTCAAAGATGTTGCAGTAATTGTATTTTTTAATAGCATGGCAACTGTCATGGGTCCAACTCCACCTGGAACTGGCGTTGCAAAAGATGCCTTTTGAATTATTTTATCATAGTCTGAATCTCCTACTAATTTTTCTTGGAATCTTGAAATAGCAACATCAATTACAACTGCACCTTCTTTGATCATCTCAGGTGTTAGTGTGAATTTGTTTCTATCACCTACTGCAGTAATTATAATATCTGCAGATTGACAAAGTTGGGTTAGGTTTTTGGTTTTAGAATGACATGTCAGAACTGTCGCATTTTTTTGTAATAATAAATGATACAATGGTTTTCCTACAAGATTACTTCGATTAATTAATACAACATTTTTTCCATTCAAATCAATTCCATGATACTCAAACATCTCCATTACTCCTGATGGGGTACATGCAACTAGAATTGCTTTATTCATTGCAAGCAATCCCGCATTATGTGGAGTTAATCCGTCAACGTCTTTTAGTGGTGATATTCTTGATGTGGTGGCAAATTCATCTAATTGTTGGGGCAATGGAAGTTGGACTAGAATTCCATGAACTGCACTATCGTTGTTTAAATTTTTGATAATCTCATCTAGTTGTGACTGTGTAGTATTTGCATCAAGTTTATGATCTTTGGTAATAATTCCTACTTCTTCGCAAGCCTTGTGTTTGTTTTTAACATATGTAGCAGAAGCTGGATTATTCCCAATCAAAATTGTAGCCAAACAAGGATTGATACCTTGAGTTTTTAACTCCTCTACTGCCTTTTTGACCCTATCTTTGACTGACTGCGCAATGACGTTTCCATCAATCTTGGTACCTACCATGATCTGTTTTTGATTTGTAGATATTTAATTCTTGGAGTTCTTTAATGATAATCTGAGAAAAGAAATTAAATGGCATTTTTTCTAGTCACAATATGTTTGTAATGATGGCAGATGTTTCCCTCAAAGAAGGCGCTGAGGAAGATTTCAAAAGTTGGTTTTCAGAATCAAACAAAGTATTGTCAAGTTTTCCTGGATTTGTCTCTAGACGATTTCTAAAATCAAATGATGGAAGCTATAGAATAATTGTAGAGCATGAAAGCAAAGAAACTTTTATCAAAATGCATCAAAGCCCTGAACATGAAAAACTTCATCCAACAGGGCATTCTTTTATGAGTTCAGATCCTGTAAGAAAGACATACACTGTAGCTGCACAATAAATTGAAACTAGAGTATGATTTAGCAATATATCTTAAAAAAATTAAAAACAGTAATTCATACTTTCAGACTTTTATCAACAAACCTAGTTTAGCTACTGGTGTTTTAGTACTTCAACCAGGAGAAGAAGATACACAAGAACCTCATGAAAGCGATGAGGTATATTATGTAATTTCCGGTGATGGTTTTTTAAAAATTAAAGATAAAGATTACAAAGTTTCAAAAGATAAATTATTTTTTGTTGCAAAAAATGTTACACACTATTTTCATGGAAACAAAAAAGAACTCAAAGTTTTGTATTTTTTTGGTGGACCTGATAATTAACTAATGATAGTTTTTCTTCCAGAAACTTTGATCTTTTTTCTAGCAAACAAATTAACTGCTTCAGGATAAATCCTATGCTCTTCTTTTAGAATTCTTTTTGATAGTGATTCTTTTGTATCATTTTCTTTGATTTTGACTACTGCTTGAATGATTATGGGACCTGTATCCATTTCTGTATCCACAAAATGTACTGTACATCCTGAATATTTCGCACCATGTTCTAATGCCTGTTTTTGAGAATCAAGACCTGGAAATGCTGGAAGTAATGCTGGATGAATATTGATCATTTTATTTTTGTATTTTTTTACAAATTGTGGACTAATAATTCTCATAAATCCTGCAAGACACACAAGCCCATTTCTTGGAGTAACTCCATGTTTTGTTAGTACTGCAATTACTTTTTTGTCATATTGCACTCTACTTCCTTTGAAGCCTTTACTTTCGATTACTTCTGTACTAATTCCTAATTTTTTTGCTATCTTCAACCCCTTTGCATTAGGTTTGTTTGAGATTACTACTACTGGATTAATTGGAATCTTTTTTTTCTTAATTGACTTTAGAATAGACTCCATGTTGCTCCCGCGACCTGAGATTAAAATTCCTAGATTTAGCAACTAGTCAATAGTAAATCAAACCTGCAATTTATATCAAATCTAATTATCTTCATTTTCATTGCCAAGACAAGTCAGGATGACAAAAAATGGAATCCTGTGTGAAGTTAATGGTAAACGCGTTTGTTTAGATCCAAAAAATACTGATTCTGCAGGAATAAATTTTGTATCTCATGCTCATTCTGATCATCTCCCTTCAAAAAACGGTGGAATTATTTTATCCTCACTTGAGACAAATGAAATAGCTAATCTTCGTGGATTTAAGATGGAAAATCATGTTGATTTCCTTGATAATTTTTCTCTAATTGATAGTGGTCATATTCTTGGTGCAAAAGGATTACTCTTTGATGATATTTTCTATACTGGAGATATTTGTACTAGGAATCGTGGATTTCTTCAAGGTGCAAAAATCCCAAAATGTAAAACTCTGATCACTGAATGTACATTTGGCTTACCCGAATTTGTTTTTCCTAAAATTGATGAAATTCAAAAAAAGGTAAATGAATTGATTTCTGAACTTTATGGAAAAGGATTACCTGTAATTTTAATGGGATACCAATTAGGAAAAGCACAAACTATTACAAACCTCTTTGGTCACTGGGATCCACTTTATTTTCATGATTCAGTAAAAGAGATGAATTCACTGCATCAAAAATTAGGAATTACTCTAAAGGATGGAATTGGTCATTCTGAGGCTGAAAAAAATGGTTTATTGGAGAAAAAACCTTGGGTGATGGTTGCACCCATGATGTCTAGTAAAAATAAATTCATTCAAGATATGAAATCAAAATATGGCGCAGTAACAATAGGATTTAGTGGATGGGCACAATCCACAAGACTATCTTTTGGAAGACGAACTGATTACTCTATTCCTATGAGTGATCATTGTGATTTTAATGAGCTTGTAGATGTTGTAGTACAATCAGGAGCTGAACAAGTTTATACTATACATGGTTTTGTAGATGAGTTTGCAGAACATTTACGAAAAATAGGGATTAGTGCACAACCATTACTTGAAAATTCTTTAGATGACTTTACTTACTTGTAAATTTATTACATTCACAATCTGCAACTAGACATGTTTCTAAGTTTCTAATATGATCATGGGAAAAATGTTTACATTTTTCGTTTTTACAAATTCTTCTTTGTGCTTCTTTTTGTACAACTGATTGAGCAATTGAATTTGCCTTGTCTTTTGAAAACCCTTTTTTATCAATGTAATAATGAACAATACTATTGTAAAGTTTGTCTGAATTGAATTGTTTTTCTAACATGGTTATGCTGATTATAATACGTCACCATTCTATTAAAATGACATGGAACTGGATTTTAACTTAAAATCACGCCTATATCCATAAGATTTGTGTGAGTAAAATCAGTTACAATGTTTCCTTTTTGTTTTTGAAAAAATCTACCTGAATCACTATTTTTGAGAAACTCTTTCATTATTGATGGGTCTATTCTAATATTTTCTGTAATTGCTCCTGCAAAAACTGAATTTCCATCTATTCCATCTGTGCCCATCGATGCAATGACAATTTTTTTTAATTTTTGAGTATTTTTTAAAAGTCTTAAAACCATCTCTTGATTTCTTCCTCCCATTCCTTTTCCAAGAACTCTTACTGTTGGCTCACCGCCAAAAATAAGACATGTTTTTTGTTTTTCTGAAATATTTTCAAGAATTTTTGTTACTGCATCTTTAATCTCACCAAAAACCTGTAGTGTAGTAACTTTGTAACCCATCTTCTTTGCTGTTTCTTCCATATTTTTTAGACAATCATTATTGTTTGCAATAATGTAATTCTCAATTTTTGCTTTCTTTGGCGTTTCTATTTTTTTTAATCCTTTTTCTAAAACTTGTAAAACTTCTAAAGGAAGTTTTCTTTTAAGTTTATATTTTTCTATTATATCTAGTGCATCTGCAAATGTTGTATCATCCATGTATGTTGTACCTGATGCAATAGATGATAGATCATCGTCTTCAACGTCTGACATTACCAAACTTATTCCATGGCATTTCATGTTTTCAACTAGTTTACCTCCCTTGATTTTTGATAGATGTTTTCTAATGCAATTAAATTCTTGAATTGTTGCACCTGATTTTAACAGTAAATTTGTAACAAAGATTTTATCATCAAGTGTTATGTCATCTGGCATTGCAAGAAGTGATGATCCTCCTCCTGATACAAGAAAAATTATCAATTCATCACTGCGTTTATTTTGAACAAACTTCATGACTTCTTTTGCAGCCTTTACACTAGTTTGATCTGGTTTAGGATGTCTAGAGTTAAAAATCTGAAACTTTTTACCCTTGATTTTTGACTTGGAGCCTTTAGGAATTACCACAATTCCACTTTTTATGGGAATTATTGCATTTAGTGCACTAGTCATTGAATCTCCAGCTTTTCCAAATGCAACTGAATAGATGCTAGAATATTCTCTAATCTTAATTGATTTGCCACCAATCTTGATTTCATTAGGTGTTACATACTTTGGAATGATATTTTCTGGATTAGCAGCTTCAAGACCTGCTTCCAAAATTTCTAGACAATCCTTTTTCTTGTCTGTAGTTGCTAACTCTTTGAAATTTTGGATAATCATACTCTCATTCCATAATGTAAGATATAATAATAATCAATGATGCCTTTGATTTATGCACACAGTACGCATTCCAAAAGTTATCAACTTTGGAGAAGATGCACTTGGTCAAACAGAGTATCCTAAAAATGCCCTAGTTGTCACAACAGTTCCACCAGAACTTTCTGACAAATGGTTAGGAAAAATGGGTATTCAAGATTACATGTTGTATGATCAAGTAAAACCTGAACCATCAATTGACGATGTCAATACTGTGATTTCACAATTCAAAGATAAAAAACCATCTGTTCTAATTGGATTAGGTGGAGGAAGTTCAATGGATGTTGTAAAATATGCTGCCCAAGATTTTGGCGTAGAGAAGATCTTGATTCCAACTACATTTGGAACTGGAGCTGAAATGACAACTTATTGTGTTCTGAAATTTGATGGAAAAAAGAAATTGTTACACGAAAACAGATTCTTAGCTGACATGGCAGTAGTTGATTCATATTTTATGATTGGTACTCCTGAACAAGTCATTAAAAATTCTGTTTGTGATGCATGTGCTCAAGCTACTGAGGGATATGATAGCAAACTTGGTAATGACTTGACTAGAACATTATGTAAACAAGCATTTGAAATTCTTTATGATGCAATAATGAATGACAAACCAGAAAACTACCCATATGGTTCAATGTTATCTGGAATGGGATTTGGTAATTGCTCTACAACACTTGGACATGCTTTGTCCTATGTATTCTCAAATGAAGGTGTTCCACATGGTTACTCACTATCTTCTTGTACTACAATTGCACACAAGCATAACAAGTCAATCTTTTATGATAGATTCAAAGAAGCAATGCAAAAACTTAGTTTTGATAAATTAGAACTCAAAGCTGATGTTTCAGAAGCTGCAGATGTTGTTATGACTGATAAAGGACATTTGGACCCAAACCCAATTCCAATATCAAAAGATGATGTTGTAAAATGTCTTGAAGATATCAAAGCAGGTAATTTGTAAAAAACTCAAAATTTTTTTTACCTTTCTTCTATTTTCTAGATAAACTACGAAATTGGCAGCTTGACTAAACTTTTTATGCTAATATTCTGTCCTAAGTGTACGTGACTCAAAATAAGATAAAATTTGGTATTCAAAACGGGCTAAATGTTGCAAGAGCTGGTTATACTGAAGACCAAATTCTAACAGCTTGTATTCTTGCTGATAAAACTGGTTATGATTCTATTTTCTATATGGACCATACAAATGTCCCACAATGGAAAAATGCCATTGTTTTGGATCCTTGGGTTATGTTATCTGCAATAGCTGCAGTTACAAGCAATGTGGAGATAGGAACATGTGTAACTGATGCAATTCGACGACATCCATCAAACATTGCGCTAGCTGCCATTTCTCTTGATAGAGTTTCAAAGGGGCGAGCAATACTTGGTATTGGTGCAGGTGAGGCTCAAAATCTAAAAGAATTTTGTATACCATTTGAAAAACCAGTTTCTAAATGGGAAGAACAAATTGAAATTATTCATAAATTGTATGAATCAACTCCCGATAACATAGTAAGTTATGACGGAAAATATTACAAACTTGAAGGTGCATGTTTGCAGGCACCTCCCATTAGAAAACCACGTCCACCAACTTACATGGCAGCTGGTGGTAAACGTACACTTGAATTAACAGGAAAACTTGGTGATGGTTGGTTGCCAATTGGGTATACTCCAGAACTCTTTGAAGATCATGCAGCACAAATTGCAACATCAATGAATAAAAATAATAGAACACAAGAAGAAAAAGATAATTTCCAATATGCCCTTGATATTGATGTTTACTTTTCTGAAGATGCAGAAGAGTCTTGGGCAAAAATGAAAGAAGCAGTAAAAGTAAGTTTGTTCAAGCCTGAAGTTTTGAGAGTTCATGGATTAAAAGAAATTGAAGGATTTGATTTTGTCAAGTACTTTACAGAATATTCAATGTCTGATCAAAGTTGGATTGTAAAGATGAGAGAAGCTGCAACAAAAATGCCAGATGGTGTTGCTCGTTCTTCAACTGCAATTGGTACTCCTGATGATATCATTCCAACATTTGAGAGATTCATGAAAGCTGGTGTTAATCATTTTGTAATTCGATTCTGGGGTAAGAACTACTTTGGGTCTATTGACAAATTTGCAAGTCATGTAATGCCTGCACTCAGAGAAAAGGCCAAACAATAAGACGTTCTATTCTATAACATACAGAAAATCATTTACTTTACTTGTTTTTAGACTATATGATGGATGACGAACTACCTGAGACAGTAAAAAAATGCTTTGATATTTTAGAAGAAAATGTTGAAATCTTGACAAATCTTGAATTTGATTTAGAATCAGAGCAAGACGATGAATTGACTCCAAATATGGAACTTCATCAGCTATATAATATGACTGAAGATGTTGCAGTATCTGCAAAAATCAAACATGCTGAATACAATCTTGCTAGAAGACAATCTAATGGTTCTTTTTAATTTATGACTTATGTGGTCTTTTACTATTTTTTTTTGTAAATGATTTTGCTTTACGTTTTTTCCGTTGTTTTTCTAATCTTTTTCTTGTACGTTCTGTTGATTTTGTTGCACCCTGAATGATTTTCGTTCTACTTCCATCTCTTAACATAATTTCTTTTCCCTTGTATCTAAATTCTACATCTCTGCATTTAATGTAATATTTTTTGAGACAAAAAAATATTCTATTATTTACCCCACGCATATCTTTAATTTCTTTTGATTTTTTTAATTCATTGATAATATTTCGAAGTAAACCTTTGTCAATATCTGTAATTCTATGTAATTCTCTAAACCAGATGAATTTTGATTTAGAACCCCATTCTTCTAGAACATCTAAAACTTGATGTGTGACCTTTACGTATTTTTCATCTATTTCACGCATGGGCTCTTTTGAGGCATCCTATATTTTAGCGATTATGATTAATGAAAAGTTTGGATGAAAAAAGTCAAGTTTTAGAATGTTATTCCTTTTTGATTATTTTTGTAATAATTAACTATGAATTCAAAATTAAAAAATGAATGTACCGAACTTGGATGCCGGATTCTAGAAATTAAAGCATTAGCAAAAGAACTAGATGAAGAAGATTAGGATTTCTTAGTGTGTTTTTTCATTTGGCTAGACTATTTTGAGTATTTGTACTCTAGATTTATAAAATGATTTTTCATAATTTAGCTGTTGCAATTAGTTGGAAAATTACAAATTAAATCACATAAAAAAATTGAAGAATTTCTTAGTGAAGAACATGTAGGCCGAATTTCTAGTATTGATGAAAATGGCTTTCCGCAGATAATTCCAATGAATTTTGTTTTTCTAAATGATGCGATTTACATGCATTCCCATATTAGAGGTGAAAAATTAGATAATATCTCTAAAAATAACAAAGTAGGTTTTGAGGCAGACAGAGAACTAGAGTTTCTTCCTTCTTATTTTTCAGATCCTCATGATGCATCTTTAGCAGATACTTTGTACATTAGTGTTGTAATCAAAGGAATTGCATCTTTTGTTGCTGACAGAGAGGAAAAGACATTTGCATTAAATGGACTAATGGAAAAATATCAGCCTGAAGGACAATATGACCCAATTAAATCTGATATGCAAGTTTTAGATGCAGTTTCTGTAATCAAAGTAACTCCACAAACACTATATGGTAAATACAAGATTGGGCAAAACATGAATTCTACTGATAGAATGGATTTAGCACAAAAGATTTTGAAAAGAAATTCTCCAACTTTTAAACAAAGTCTGAAGATTATGGGGTTTGAAGTAATTGACGATACGTTGAAAATGGTTGATGAACCCGCATGGTAATTTTAGTTTGATATCACCATTGCTTTAAATTCAGTTTTCAAGGATTGTATCTATTGGAACAAATATCAAAGTTTGAACTAACATCTGAGTATGCTCCTACTGGGGATCAACCTCAGGCAATTGATACACTAGTTGAAGGTGTGAAAAAAGGAACAATCCAAACCTTACTTGGAGTTACAGGAAGTGGCAAGACTTTTTCAGTTGCAAATGTGATTGCCAGGACTGGTAAAAATACTCTGATAATCTCTCATAACAAAACTCTTGCAGCCCAGCTTTATTCAGAATTAAAACAATTTTTTCCAAAAAATAATGTTGGATATTTTGTATCTTATTATGACTATTATCAACCTGAGAGCTATCTGCCGCAAACCGATACCTACATTGAAAAAAATACTCAAATCAATGAGAAAATTGAAAAATTAAGACTAGAGGCAACTGCAATGTTGCTTTCAGGTGAGCCTACGATAATTGTATCAACTGTTTCTTGCATCTACTCCCTTGGAAATCCTCAAGATTGGGACAATTTGGCAATAACAATTAACACTGGTGATGAAATTAAACGAAACGAGATTATTAGAAAATTCATTGATGCCAGATATGAAAGAAATGATACTGATGTTGCACCCGGAAATTTTAGAGTAAAGGGAGACACAATTGATATCACTCCTGCATATTCTGAAGATCTAGTTAGAATTTCTTTGTTTGGTGATGAAATAGAAAAAATTACATTACTTGATCATGTATCTTTAAAAGAAAAAAAGAAAATCTTGAAAACGAAAATTTTTCCTGCAAAACATTATCTTATTGCAAAAGATGTTAGAGAAAAAGCCGTTAAATCAATCAAAGAAGAATTAAAAAAACATCTGCCTGAACTAAATGAATTAGAAAATCAAAGACTTGAGATGAGAACAAAATATGATTTAGAAATGATTGAAGAATTGGGGTATTGTTCTGGAATTGAAAATTATTCTAGACATTTTGATGGACGAAAAGCAGGAGAAAAAGCATTTTGTTTGATGGATTTTTTTGGAGATGATTATCTTTTAGTAATTGATGAATCTCATGTTACATTGCCACAACTTCATGGAATGTACAAGGGTGATTATTCCAGAAAAAAAGAACTTGTGACATATGGATTTAGACTTCCAAGTGCATATGATAATCGTCCATTAAAATTCGAAGAATTTGAAAAATATATTCAAAACACAATATTTGTCTCTGCCACCCCTTCTGAATATGAGAGAAAAATCTCTTCACAAATTGCCGAACAACTAGTTAGGCCTACTGGTTTACTTGATCCTCAAGTTGAGATTAGACCAACAAAGGACCAAATGGATGATTTAATCAACGAAATCAACAAAAGAGCAGCTAAATCTGAGCGTGTTTTAGTGACTACACTAACTAAAAGAATGGCAGAAGATTTAGCTGAATACCTCTCAAAAAAACAAATCAGAGTGCGATACATGCATTCCGAAATTGAAGGATTGCAAAGAACTGAGATAATTAGGCAATTACGTTTAGGGGAATTTGATGTTTTAGTTGGAATTAATCTTCTAAGAGAGGGATTAGATATTCCTGAAGTCTCTTTAGTGGCAATTTTAGATGCAGATAAGGAAGGATTTTTGAGAAACTTTACTAGTTTGATTCAAACATGTGGTCGTGCTGCAAGAAATGAAAATGGAACTGTGATAATGTATGCTGATACTAATACTAAATCTATGAAACATACTATGGATGAAACCAAACGTCGTAGAGAAAAACAAATGCAATATAATCAAGAACACCACATCACTCCTAAAACAATTATAAAATCGGTTCCAGAACAAGTAACAGCATTAGATGATTCAAAACTAAAGTCTGTACATGATCTTACAACTGATATGATAGATTTGGAAGCACAAATGAAAACATATTCTGATGATTTAGACTTTGAGCGAGCAATGGAATGCAGAGATAGAATAAAAAGACTAGAAAAGGAAATTCAATTTAAAAATGACAGAAAATAAACTAAAGATTCGTGGAGCCAGACATCACAATCTGAAAAATCTAGATATTGACATTCCAAAAAATAAACTAGTTGTTATAAGTGGTTTATCTGGCTCTGGAAAATCTACATTAGCTTTTGATACAATTTATGCTGAAGGCCAAAGAAGATATGTTGAATCTCTTTCTTCATATGCTCGTCAATTCCTAGAAATGATGGACAAACCTGATGTTGATTCAATTGAAGGTCTATCTCCTGCAATTTCTATTCAACAAAAAACTACAAATAAAAACCCTCGTTCTACTGTAGGTACAACTACTGAAATTTATGATTACATGAGATTACTTTTTGCAAGAATTGGGATTCCTTATTGTACAAATTGTAAAAGAAAAATATCAACTCAATCAATTGAGACAATTTGTGATTCTGTCCTCAAAGATTTTAAAGGAAAAAAAATCCTGATTTTATCCCCTATAATTCAGCGAAAAAAGGGGACATATGAGAAATTATTTGAGCAAATCAAAAAGGATGGTTACTCTAGAATACGCCTAAATGGGGAAATTCTGAGCCTAGATGAGGAGATTCCTTCACTAGACAGGCAAAAATGGCATAATATTGAGATCGTAGTTGACAGAATCACAACTGAAAAATCTGAAAGATCTAGACTTTTTGAGGCAATCCAGACTGCAATTAAAGCATCAAAGGGGGATGTGATGGTTGCATTTGAAAAAACAGAAAAAATTTTCTCACAAAACAATGCATGTCCTTACTGTGGATTAACAATAGGTGAACTAGAACCCAGAACTTTTTCTTTTAACTCTCCGTTTGGTATGTGTAAAACATGTAATGGATTAGGTGTAAAAATGGAGTTTGATCCTGATTTAGTAATTCCTGATAAGAGCAAGTCAATTTTAGATGGTGCTATTGTTCCATGGAGTGGCAGGTTTTCGTCATTTAGAAGACAAGCATTAAGAACTGTCGGAAAGAAATTTGGTTTTGATTTAATGACTCCAATTGACAAAATAAAACCAAAACATCTTGATATTATTTTATCTGGCACAGATGACTTGCTTGATTTTAAATATCGTTCCAAATCAGGAGATTCCTCTTGGCAATATACTAATACGTTTGAAGGTGTGCTTGCAAATCTACAACGTGTCTTTATGGAGACTGATTCTGAATCAAAACGTGAGTGGCTAAAACAATTCATGCGAGATACCCCATGTAATACATGCAATGGTAAAAAACTAAAACAAGAATCACTTGCAGTTAAAATCAATAACAAGGGAATAATGGATGTTTGTGATATGTCAATTGATCACTGTTATGACTTTTTCTCTACACTAAAGTTAACTGAAAATGAACAGTACATTGCAAGGGATATTCTCAAAGAGATTAAAGAACGTCTAGAATTTTTAATGAATGTTGGATTAAATTATCTTACATTAAACAGATTAAGTTCTACATTATCTGGTGGTGAATCTCAACGAATAAGATTGGCAACACAGATTGGATCTAATTTAACTGGTGTCTTGTATGTTCTTGATGAGCCAACAATTGGATTGCACCAACGTGATAATGAAAGACTCATTAAAACGCTAACAAAGCTACGAGATCTTGGAAATACAGTGATTGTTGTAGAGCATGACGAAGAAATTATACGAAATTCAGATTGGATGATAGATTTAGGTCCTGGTGCAGGTGTGCATGGTGGAAATGTAGTTTTTGAAGGAAGAGTAGATAAAATTCTTAATGGCCACAAATCAGTTACTGGTGATTATCTCAAAGACAAGTCTCTGATAAATCTGAAAAACAAAATTCGTAATCGTTCTGGGTCATTAATTGTTAAAAATGCGTCAGAGAATAATCTAAAAAATATTGATGTTGAAATTCCACTAGGTCTTTTTGTTGCTGTAACTGGAGTTTCTGGATCTGGAAAATCTACTCTAATTAATGATATTTTACTTAAAGCATTAGAGAACCATTTTTACAAGTCAAATGTTCGACAAGGAAAACACAAAGAAGTTGTTGGTTTAGACAATATTGATAAAGTAATTGCAATTGATCAATCTCCTATTGGTAGAACTCCACGCTCAAATCCTGCAACTTACATTGGCGCATTTACTCCTATTCGAGAACTTTATGCAAATACTGAACTATCAAAAGAACGTGGATATGCTCCAGGGCAATTCTCATTTAATGTAGCTAATGGTAGATGTTTTGCATGTGATGGAGATGGGGTCAAACAAATTGAAATGCAGTTTTTATCTGATGTTTATGTGAAATGTGATGAATGTAAAGGAAAACGATACAACTCTGAAACCTTATCTGTATTATACAAAGCTAAAAACATCTCAGATATTTTAGCTATGACTGTCTATGAGGCATTAAATTTCTTTGAGAACATTCCTGCTATAAAACGAAAATTACAAACAGTTTATGATGTTGGGTTGGGCTATATCAAACTAGGACAATCTTCTACCACATTATCTGGTGGTGAAGCTCAAAGAGTGAAACTTGCCTCAGAACTATCTAAACGAGGTACTGGAAAGACGCTTTATATCTTAGATGAGCCTACTACTGGTTTGCATTTTGCAGATGTTCAAAAATTATTAGATGTGCTTAACAGATTGGTAAACTTGGGAAATACTGTAGTGGTAATTGAACATAACATGGATGTAATTAAAAATTCTGATTGGTTAATTGATCTTGGACCTGAAGGTGGTGATGAAGGAGGTAGAGTTGTAGCTACTGGAACGCCACAAGATGTTTCAAAGGCACCTGGAAGTTACACTGGAAAATATTTGAAAAAATTATTAAAAAAATGACTTTTGATATTACTACCATTACAGTTCCTACCAATCCTGGAATATATTTGATGAAAGATTCTAGTGAAAAAATTATCTATATTGGAAAAGCAAAGAATCTAAAAAAGCGAGTAAAGTCATATTTTTTAAAAAACCAAAATTATAAAACACAAAAATTAGTAGAAAATATTTCAGATATTGAATTTATTTTAACAGATAATGAAAGTGAAGCTTTTCTTTTAGAATCAAATATGATCAAAAAACATCGGCCAAGATTCAACATTGAATTAAAAGATCAACAAAGATACACATATCTTCGAATCTCTGATGAAAAACATCCTAGATTATTAGTGGCAAGAAGAACTAGGGATGGGAAATTTTTGGGTAAAGGAAAAACTTTTGGACCGTTTACTCAAGGTAGTTCCAAATTACTTACAATTGGTACGTTAAGAAAAGCATTTCAAATTAGAATTTGTAAAACTCTTCCAAAAAGAGTGTGTCTAGAATATCATTTAGGAAATTGTGAGGGACCTTGTGAATTCAAAGATGCAGAAGAAAGATATCCAAAACATGTCGCTGCATTAGAACAAGTTCTCAAGGGCAAAAACCAATCTAAAATTTTTGCAAAAAAATTACAAGAAGAAATGCATCAAGCTGCTAATTTGCAGCAATTTGAGCGTGCAAAAGACATACGTGACACTTTGATCCGGCTTGGTAGCCTTCAAACTAAACAAAACATGGAATATGTTAAAAATTCTGATGAGGAGTATTTTGGTATCGGCATCAAAGAACAGATTGCTATAGTCATGAATTTTAGAATGGTTAATGGTGTGATTAGAGATAGTGGCAAATTCTATTTTGATCTAGTTGGAGATAATTCTTTTTCAAACTTTCTTTATCAATATTATTCTACACATAAAATTCCAAAATTTATTTTTGTTAGTGTGCTTCCTGATAATCAAAAATTATTAGAATCCTTACTTTCAGAACAGGCTGGATTTACTGTAAAAATTTTGTCACCATATAAAGGAAAGAAAAGAGATATCATAAATTTAATCTTAAAAAATATTGAATTAATTCATTTAAAAGGTGGAGAACCTGGATTAGTTGAATTAAAAGAAATTCTAAATCTGCCTGTAATTCCAAATATCATTGAATGTTTTGATATTTCAAATCATGGTACTGATTTTGCAGTGGGGGCAATGTCTAGATTTGTAGGTGGGGCTCCACACAAATCTGGATACAGAAAATTTAGAATCAAAACAGTGTCAGGACAAAATGATTTTGCAATGATTGGAGAAATTATTAAACGAAGATATTATAGATTACTAGAAGAAAACTCTGTGCTTCCTGATTTAATAGTAATTGATGGTGGGAAGGGACAACTAAATGCAGCTCTGAAATCTTTAGAGTCACTTGGATTGAAATTACCGTGTGTTTCTTTGGCCAAAGAAAATGAAGAAATCTTTGTACCAAAAAATAAAAATTCGATTCTAATCCCTAAAAGCAAACCCTCTTTGAAAATTTTACAGCATGCACGAGATGAAGTTCATAGATTTGGGGTCACATATAATAGAACTATTCAAAAAAATCAAATAAAATAAGAAAAAAGGAAAGTTTTGGTTAGTTCACTGTAACACTACCGGTCATCCATGGGTGAACCATGCAATAGTAATCGTAGCTACCTGCCTCATTAAAGGTGAATGACCAAGATTTATCTGCCATCATTAGATCACTATTAAATATCTCTAATTGAGCATCTCTTGGGGTTCCAGCAGTTACTGTATGTGCCACTGAATCTATATTAATCCATTCTACTGTGTCTCCAGCATTAATTGTAATGTCTGCTGGTGAGTAGCATGAATTAGCATCTTCACATCCTGGAACTGAAGTTCCTATTGGAATTTCAACACTAAGTGTTTGTGGTCCTGCTGATTCCTCTATGATGACTTTATCTTCAACTTCTATGGTTTTTCCTGCAGTTGCAATTGCACTTACAGAATAACTAATAGTTGCTTGGTTTGTTTTCATTGTGTGAACAGCTAAAGCATTACCTGAGAATTCCCATGAACCCATTGCATTCTTTGGATCAACAAATGTTAATTCAAAGATAGTTTCACCATCTGGTGTCCAAGTCTTTGCTGGTTTTTCATCAGCACTGATTGGACCTCTAAGTGTAACTAGTTGAATATTTTCAGAAGCAGAGTATGAAAGAATTCCTGAATATACATCACTTGATGGTGCTAATATCACTGCAAGCTGATGTGACTCATGACCAATACCTGGGTCTGTTGCTGACATGGTTGTACCCGTCATTACAGTATCCGACATTGGTTTTTCTTTGTAATCTACTTTGTAATCAACTATGAATGGGTCGGTATTCATTGTGTGTACTGCTAAAGCATTACCGGCAAATTGCCATTCGCCTTTCGCATTCTTTGGATCAACAAATGTTAATGCAAACTTTGTTTTACCGTCTGGAGTCCAAATTGCTTGTCCCTTGTCTTCACCATCTGCTAATGGACCATGTAATGTAACAAGTTGGATTGATTCAGATGCATCATACTTGAGTGTGCCTGAATATACCTTGTCACTTGGTGCCAAAAGTATTGCAAGTTGGTGACTCTCATGTCCAACACCTGGGTCTGTTATAGATGTGGCTCGCTCCCAACCTGATTTCATTGGTTTTACTAAATCTTGTTGTGAAGTTTTAGTTGAAACAGTTGGAGGAGTAGAGATCACAGGACCGGCATCTTGAACTGCACCCAGATAAGATGCGGTTCCTACACCTACAGCTATAATTGCAATTGTAAATGCAATTGCTGCTTTGTCTATACCTGCCATAATTG
>LFEY01000009.1 GCA_001510275.1 Thaumarchaeota archaeon casp-thauma3 | reverse complement strand
ACCAAGATAGAATCTCACAGTTAGAACTAGAAAACACAGAACAACGAAAGACGTTGATTGGAATAATGAATGATGCACAAGAATCAAACGAGTTTGCATCTGCATTAAACTCTAGACTAACAAATTTTCAAGAAATAGTAGATAACCTAGAAGAAGAAAACTCACAGTACAAAGACACAATTGTCAAATTAGAAAGAGAAAATGTAGAGAAAATCACATCACTTATCACAATGAAAAATGATTTAGATGATCTAAATGGTCTAGTTACACAACTAAACTCAAAGGTTGCAAACTATGAAAATACAATCCAAGTTTTAGTAAATGAAAACAGCCTATTCAAAAATGACATGATGTCAGTACAAGACAAAAACATAACAGAGCATGAATCACTCATAAGACAGCTTCAAGGAGAAAAAAGCAATCAAGAAAAGACTATTACTTCAATGAAAGTAGAAATTGAAGAATCAAATCAACTAATAAACACACTTAATTCAAAGATTGTATCTTATGAAAAACAAATCAGTTTAGTTGAGCAAGAAAGTTCACAATACAAAAATGAAATTAGTGCATTAAAGCTACAAAACAATAATCAACAAGATTCATTTAGTAATGTAAACAATGCAGTGACGCAAAATGATAGTATGATAAAATTATTAAATGAAGAAAATGAAAGACATCAATATACAATTAATGAACTTAAAGAAGAAAATAAGCAATTAGAAAAGTTGACTAGTTTTACAACAAATAAAAATGCAGACAATCTTATCATGATGACTGAAATTGAGTCTGAAAATGAAGAGATGCGAAAGCAAGTTGAATTATTACAATCAGAGATAAAACAAAAGCATGAACAAATTGATACTTTAAAGAACATCCAAATGCAAAAAGATGCTGAAATCTCACAAATTCAGTCACAAAAATCACAATTTTCAGAGCCAGAAAACAACCTAGATGAGATAGATAATGTGTCAAACCAAAACGATGTTTATCTAGTAGAGTTAAACTATCTCAAAGCAAAGAATCTAGTTAATGACGAAGAAATTGAAACACTAAGAGGAGAAAATGAAGAATACAGAGTATTACTTAATCTTCTAAAGAATGGAAAAGACACAGTTACAGGAATTGATAATGTAAACTATGATTCAATGAATGATGAAAAGATTCAGGGAGTTGTTATGTATAGAATAACTGGAATGGAGCAAGGCTTACCAGCGGATTGGATTGCAAAAGTCAGTAATTCTAAAGAATATTTAGTATACATAGAACCTACACCAAAATGGTCAAAAGAGACATCATCTGAAGTAGATAAAGCACTAGAGTATTGGAAAGAAGTAGCTGGTGTACAATTTGAAATTGTTAATGCCCCATCATTTGGAATTATTTCAATTGGATGGGAAAAAGAGTTGCGAAATGGCTATGACGGATATGTACTAGGTCAAACAAATGTATCAATTGGATTAGGAAGTAGTGACTGTGATAGTAATTGGAGACCATACAGCTCAGAATCAGTAAAAAATATTTTAATTCATGAATTAGGTCACACTGTAGGATTAGATCATGCAGTTGATAAATCAAATATTATGTATCCAATGATTCATGATGCAAAATTTGCGCCAGTTGAGCAAACATTTACTATTCCACAAGATAGTTCAATATTCATCAAAGGTTGCTCATTTAGTGCAGACCCATCATACAAGTATCAAGTTGAGGTAAAGGATTCAAAGAAGGTAGATATTTTCTTTGTTCCATCAATTGAAGAAAAATATAAAGTGGATTCAGGAAAGTCATTTAGTTATTATTCAGACATTAACTGTCTCGGATTAGATAAATCCTCAAAGATGGGGATATGTAAAGTAGCTGACTCTGGAGGAATGCTGATAATTAATTCAGACAACCAAAGCATAGTTTCACTCAAAGTACACCTAGAAGAACAATAATTTACCCATAAAATCTCATAATTATGGAATATTTGAGAGTTTTACTGATAATTAAAAATAGATAATATATGATGAAGTCCAAATAGTGTCAGAATTGGTTCTTGTTAATAAAAAAATACTGATAGGAGGTCTTGCAATGTTAGTTATAGGGATAATACTTACAGTAAGCATCAGCGCCTCAATGCCAGCTGGCCAAACAGGAATGACTGAAGAAGAAATAATTGATTTAATGATAGTGCAGCAAGAAAACAAAGATTACAACACATTATCTGGAATTCTAATTGGAATTGGATTCTTGTTAGTACTAATTAGTTTTGGGGCTAGAAGAAGAAAAGGTAGTGTAATAAAAAAAGAAAAAAAGCCTGCAGAGTAATTCAAACCTTTTAATCTCAAATCATATCATGAATACCAATGATTCATGCTGAGATTACCCATGAATGACACTAATTTTTAGCAGTTTTTTGGAGTTTTCATTTTCTACTCTGTACGATATAGATCTTCAATGATTATTTGGATAGTGGTTGTGATTTTAACAATTATAACTCAACATATAACATTGAGTTTATGATTAAAGGACTTGTAGCTTCAATGAGCCTTACAATGGTTTTAGTTTTTGGATTGCTCTTTGCATTGCTAGCAGGTCTTTCATTTTATTTTGATCTTGGAATTTTTGCAACAGTTGGAATGGCAGTAGGTTTGGGTTTGTTCCAGTGGGCAATAGGACCATCAATAGTTAGATGGAGTACAAATATGAGTCCATTAAACAAAGATGAATTTCCATGGATTGAAGAAACAACTCATGAAATATGCATAAAAAATAAAGTCAAGATTCCAAAAATTACAATAGCAAATACTAGTATGCCTAATGCATTTGTATTTGGTAGGACAAGCAAGTCTGCAACACTAACACTAACTCGTGGATTACTTAGCACATTAACAAAAGATGAAGTAAGAGGAGTAATTGCTCACGAAATTGGTCACATAAAACATAACGACATGGTTGTCATGACGATTATCTCAGTAATTCCAACTATTGCATATTTTATTGCATTATCCACCATATTTGGAGGAAGATCAAGAAATCAAGGTGGTGCAGCAGGTTTAATTGGAATTGGTGCATTTGTAGTTTATTTCATAACAAATCTTCTCATACTATATTTTTCACGTCTTAGAGAATTTTATGCAGATAATTTTGCAGGACAACAGGTAAAGCCAACCATACTTGCAAATGCTTTGGCAAAGATTACTTATGGTCTGAGTTTACAAAAACAACAAGCAAATAACTCCACATTACGCTCATTTTATGCAGTAGATCCTATTGCATCAAGTTATGAGGTTACAAAATTTTCTTCACATTACGCGGATCAGAACATTTCAGAAAGTGAAGTGAAAAATGCTATGGATTGGGAGAGAAATAGTATTTTTAGCAAATTTGGCGAGATTTTTAGAACACATCCATTGACTTACAAAAGAATTGACAAATTATATCAACAAGAACACAATCAGTCATCAAATCTATATTGAATTAACGAATCATCTATTTTTCAGATTTTACAGAATAATGAAATGTCAATATCATATTGTGGATTCTATGAACTTAAGCGTGTTGGAGTTTATAATCCTCTTAAAGGATATGGAAATCTTATTGGCACTTTCTAACCATCAAACTAATAATCCCGTATAATTTATCATATTTTATTGAGTTTTTTTACAAAAGAACCTAAGTGAGATATTAATTATCAGATTCAATCAAAAAACAATTAGAAATGTGAGTTTTTGTTGTTTAATTTGTAGCATCTACAAAGTCTATAATAGACATTATTTTTCCTATGTCTACCAAATGTCCATAGCTTTTCTTATTTGAAGACTTCAATGGGGTATTATCTACGCTGATAAACAAAACGTGTTTATCATTTAATGGGATGGTAATTCGTTTTATCTTTTCATAAGCGGCAATTGTATACATTCCTCTTCCGACCAATTTTGAAATTTTTGCGCGTTCATCCCAAGCACCTAATGCTCTTTGAAGGGTTTTTTTTGTATCTGCCATTGGCACCAAGGGTTTTATGTTAGAACGTGTACTATTCCACAAAATTTCTCCATTTTTATCACAAATTGCTGTAAATCGTATATCGCTATTAAAATCCATTAACATATTCAGTAATTTTTCATATTTTTCCATGTTTTTACTCGACAGCAACCATATCTAAATACTTTGGGAACATCTTCAAAAGTGAATAACACACCCTGAATCTTAATTAAATCATAAAAAAATAACATTATTTTATATAAACATTAAACAGATCACTAGAAAAAAAATATCAAATCAAATTGATTTACTTTTATCTCATAGTGCAAAAACTAGAACTGTTTTAAAATTTCAAAGTGTGTATTTCTCTGAGCTGGAATTCGCCCAATCTCTTTTACCATTGTAGCAAGTTCTTCAACAGATGATGCAGTTGGCTTGCCTGCAGCACGGTAAATCTCTTCAGAAAATGCGGTTCCAACCAAATCATTTCCACCGTTAGATAGTGCAACTTGCGCCAGTTTCTTTCCATATGCCACCCAATAAACAGAGATGTTGTTTAGTACATTTGCAAGCATGAGTCTTGATAGTTCAATTATTCGTAAATCATACACAGAAGAACATTCATTATTTACTAAATGTTCTTGTTCAAGTTCAGTATTATCTAGACTGAACTTTAATGGAATCAATGTGATAAACCCATTGGTCTTTTTTTGCAGTTCACGAATCTTTATGAGATGATCAATGATGTGTTCTGGTTTTTCTATATGTCCATACAACATCGTAACATTACTTTTAATTCCCATGTTATGTGCCTCTTCAATTACATCAAGCCAATCTTGCCCTGAACATTTTCCTCTGACAATTTTATTTCGTATTTCAGGATGAAATAGTTCAGCGCCTCCACCAGGCATGGAATCAAGCCCAGCATCTTTTAAACGAGATAAAATTTCTTTTGTAGAATTTTTTGTTAATTTTGATAAATAGAAAATCTCAGCTGCAGTCAATGCTTTGATGTTAAGTTGAGGATGACTCTTTTTGATGACTTTCATCATATCCTCATAATATTCTAGCGGGAGTTTTGGATGGAATCCACCAACAATGTGGACTTCAGTTGCACCCATCTGTTTTGCAATACCAACTCTTTGTTCGATTTCTGGCATAGTTAGTGTATATGCGTCATCTGCCCCTTCTTTTCGATAAAATGCACACATCTGGCAGCTAGCAGCACATACGTTTGTGTAGTTCATGTAGTAAGATGCTGCAAAAGTAACAGTGTCGCCAACTAATTTCTTTCGTGTAGCATCTGCAACTGCCCCAAGTAGATGTAAATTATCATAATCCATTAGTTCAAGGCCATCTTTATAGGATAGTTCTTCGCCGGCAATTGCTCGATCTAGTGCTTGAGAATCTCCAACTAGTTGTTCTAACATATTGTGTGATTTTTCCATCATGATATATTCCTTATAGTCTCAAGAAATAAGTAGGTAGCCACACCAATATTATCATGGTACTTCCTCTAGTTGATGAACATAAACCAAAATGCTACATGTGCCATGAGGGTTTTGAGAACCTAGAAGAACTCAGAGATCATCAAAATACAGAACATAAAGATTTCTTTGAATCACATGAAAAACAGATTAGTCGAGGGCCAGCACCTGGCGATGTTACAGTGTTTTAGTTTTCTTTTCTTTGATTGACTTCAGTAATTCTTGAGCAACTTCCTTGGAGATGCTTGCCAGATCATATTGATGATCAATTGATAACGCCTTTTTGAAATGCTTTATTGCATCTTGCAGTTTCCCCATTTCACCTAATGAAAGCCCCTTGTATGCAAGTGCCATTGCACATTTTTTATCAATACTCAAAGCGACATCATAGCATTCTATTGCTTTTTGATATTTTTGATCTGAATGCAATGCAGCACCCTTGTTTAGAATTGCATCAAGATTATCTGGTGAGATGACAAGTGCCTTATCATACGAACGAATTGCAAGTTTTAGTCGTCCCATGTTTTGAAGAGTTGCCCCTTTATCAACAAGGGCACCAATGTTTTCAGGTTCTTTTTTGAGTACCAAATCATAGAGTCTTAGGGCATCAGAATAATTTTCATCTTCTGCAAACTCAAAGGCTTGTGCTAACATCTTGTCTATATCATTAATCACAAGATAGATAATATTTTGTTAATAATATAGATTCACAGTTTGTCAATACAAAATCAAGATGCATTTTTATCTCGTGGATCAATCTTCAAAGACTTGTTAAAGCACTCCATTGCCTCCGCGTATCGTCCCAAACTTCGAAGTGCTATTCCCTTGTGGTTCCAAAGATCAGGATCATTTTGATTCAAAAGTAGGGCTTGCTCAAAGAAACCAAGTGCATCATCAAACTTTCCATCATCCAAAAATGACTGTCCCTTTGACACCAGTTCTTGAATTTCATCCATAAATTACATGGGAGAGCATTTGTATTAAATCTAAAAATATATTCTTAAATGTATTCAATTAAACGGAACAGATTTACAACTATTAACCGAAAATTTAAATAAATTTTTCGACATTATATAGTATGAAACTAGATGAGACAGACGAAAAAATTCTTAAAAATTTGATGGTTGATGCAAGATCATCTGCCAGAAAGCTTGCATTAAAACTTGGAATGTCAACTGTTACAGTATTATCTAGAATTAAGAAATTAGAAAAAGAGAAGATTATTTGTGGGTATACTGCAGTTATTGACCATGAAAAATTAGGATATGTACTTACTGCAGTTATTGAAATCATAGCCAAAAACGACAAAATTGAAGATATAGAAAATGAGATATCAAAATTTGAAAATGTATGTGGAGTTTATGATATTACAGGTTCAACAGATACAATGATCATAGCAAAATTCAAGGAACGGAGGGAATTAAGCAAGTTTGTAAAGGGTCTTGCATCCATTCCAAACGTGGAAAACACCATTACACATGTAGTTCTAAATACTGTGAAAGAAGATTTCAGATTGACATAGGTAAGAAAAGTTGAAACGATTCAGTATTTTTATAATTTCTATAATTATCACAGGGGCATTACAAACAACATATGCACAAAATGAGGGATTAAACATGGAGCTTAAAGTATCTGATAAAGAAAAGACAATATTATTTACAGGTTTTGCAATTGGAGTAATTGCAATCTTTTTGTTTTTAGCAAGAGACACTATACTCAGAAGAAAGACACCATATGACAAAGAGAAATTTGAATCAAAAAAAGACAAGACATATGAAAAATATCACTCTGGATGGGGGGATGATTACGAAGAAGTAGGGAAGCGAGAAAACACAAAAGAAGATAAAGAATTTCGTGATGCTGCAAATAATGATGAGCTACCAAATTACTATGAAATTCTAGAAGTTCCAAGAGATGCAACACAAGAAGAAATCAAAAACAGATTCAGAGAGCTTGCAAAAAAAACTCATCCAGATAAAACAAAAGAGAATTCTGAAAAAGAGATGGTAGAATTAAACAAGGCATATGAAGTACTTTCAGATGTAAAACACAGAGAAAAGTATGACAAATATCTTAAAGTTAACTAGACAGATTCTAGTTTGACTATTATCATGCTAAGCTCAATTGAATCTGGAGTCTGTATGCTGTTTGTAAGATTAGTAAAGATTTCAAGATTCATAGATTTTCCATTAGATTCTATTTGAGTTGAGATTTTGAGTTCACTAAATTCGGTGTTTGGGCCAAGCATCTTTTGTGTCAATAGTGGAACCACAGAAAGGCCATCTATTACACCATTCATTTTGTAAGCAAATTTATCTGAAAAGTACACGCCACCACGAGTAGTTGGTTCATTTACAGGAGTAGGGGAGTTTGTTATTGATACACAAGTAAGTGGATAAGTATCGTCATTTAGATAAAGCAGGTATTCTGGAGAGTTTTTTTCATTAAACTTCATCAAAATTTCAAGTAAATCTAGGTTCACTGACATCTAAAATTAGCCAAATCATAATTCTATTGAGTGTTTCTAAGAAATATGTAAAAAACAAATAGAATTTCTAGTCTCTAAAGGCATCTTTAAAAACAGGAATTATGATCGAGTGTTATTGCAAGAATTTGCAAATACCCATTCAATGAGAAATGAAATTCTCAATCTAATGGTACAACATGGATTAAAAGATGACAGTTATGTTGAGATGTTAGACTATACTATCGATTTGTTTGAAAGTCAGGGTCTGGGAGTTGATTATTATGGATATCACAACATCAATCATGAATTAGAAGTAACATATGTTTCACTTTTAGCTACAAATCAAGATATAGTACAATTTACGGATGAAGATGTAAAATATGTATACATCGCAGCATTGTTTCACGACTTTGATCCTGAAAAAAATGTAGACAAACCACATGAAGAGAATGTTATAAAATTTATTTCAACTGACAGAAAACTTCGTCAATTAATTAATATTACAAAAACAGATTTGGATATTATCAAGGTACTAATTTTAAGAACAACATATCCATGGAGTGGGGAGTTTAAAAAAAATGCAGAAAAACAAATTAAAGAGTGTTTTCAAAATTCGGATTTAACAAGAAACAATCAACAATATCAACAACACATTATGAAAATTGGAGAATATCTATCAGTAGCAGATAGAATTAGTGGTTATGCATTAGGTGATTTTACAAAAGCATTGGGCATGGCTAAGATGAATGCACATGCACTTGCATGGAGACCATCATTAATTATTAGAAGCTCAGTTGCATATTTTGAGGAATTATTAAACAAAGAGCCGGATATGGTTAGAGGAATTCTCAAAGTTCTTTCAAAAGAGATGAGAAAGAACTTTTTTGATACGGTAATATCATTTATGAAAATCAGACAACAAGAGATTACTATTCAAGCAGATTATGCTTATGACAATCTTAAGCTAATTCCAACAATAGAATCTATAACAACTAGAAAAGATCCAAATTTCATCAAGACATTATATGAGATCTTTTTGGAGCTGCCAACACCATTACAATTTCAAAAAGAGAATTTTGATGAATCGATCAAAGATCCTCAGATAATTATTAACACACTTAGACTAAATGGCAAAAATGGTGAAATTGTAGGATTTGTTAAAGGAGGCCCACTTGAGAAATACAAGCTTCGTGAAGAGATCAGAGACGAGAATTACGGTCTAGGAAATACAATATTTTTAGAGCCATTAGCACTGAAGATGGGGTATTGGGGACTAAGAGGTGGAAGTGAGATGCGCCATATGTTTATCATGCAAGCATACTCTATGAAGTACAAATATCTGACAAGTTTTGCATTACGAGATGTCATTAAAGCAAGAGTAGCCAAAGAAGGAGCAGAGTTTGTGACATTATTTGATCCTGAAAGATGGGATTACTATAGAATTAAAATTTAGATACAGTACATGAAAAAATCAATTGTAAAAACACTAGAGTTAACAATTCAAGGAGATGTATTTTCACAAAAGGAATTTAAGAAATTTTATTCAGTCGATGCAAGTTTATACCAAATTATTCCAAAGGTAATAGTAGTACCAAAAAATGAAAAAGATGTAATTAATGCAGTGAAGATTGCAAAAAAATACAAAACATCAGTAACTGCACGCGGGGCAGGAACAGGCCTTGTTGGCAGTGCATTAAACAACGGAATTATACTTGAAATGAAAAATTTTGATTCAATTAGACTTGCTAAAAACCATGTCACTATAGGTCCAGGCACAATCAAAGGCAGACTAGACAAGAAACTCGAAGAGAAGAGAAAGTTTTTTCCACCAAACCCATCAATTGGTTCTTTTTGTTCAGTTGGAGGGATGTTGGGAAATAATTCTAGCGGGAGTAGAAGTCTAAAGTATGGAAGTATGATTGATAATGTAATAGAAATTACATTTATTGATGGAAATGGAAACAAGATTACACTTCCACAAAACAAAAAAGTTGGAAAAAAAATTCTAGAGTTTGCAAAGAAGATTGACAGAGAAAAATTCCCAAATGTAACAAAAAACTCTTCAGGATACAGAATTGATAAAGTAAAAACAATTAACGATTCTCATAAAGTAATAATTGGTTCAGAAGGAACATTAGGAATTATCTTATCAGCAAAGTTAAAGATTAAAGATAATCCAAAAAAACGAACTCTTTTTGTAATAGAATACAAATCAATTAAAGATGCAATAAAAAACTGCATTAAAATCAATGAAACTAAACCTTCTGCAATTGAATTTGTAGATAAAACAACACTTGATCAAATAAAATTCAAGTTTGATAATAAAACAAAGTGTTTACTATTTGTAGAATATGATGAAAATGTTATCTCAAATGAAAATAAGATAAAATCAATAGTAACAGGAAGAATTATCAAAAAACTAAAAAAAGGTTCAGATATGCTCCAATGGTGGAAATATAGAGAATTATCATTACATTATAGTTTAAAATCAATCAAAAAAGAAAAAAGAATTCCACATGTCATTGAAGATGCTGCAGTTCCTTTAGAAAATCTTTCAAAATTATTTTTAGTTCTAAACAGGATAAACAGAAAATACAAGACCAGATCAATTGTTTACGGACATGCAGGAAATGGAAATATCCACGTACGTTTAGTTTCAGATAGAAAAAAAATCGCCATGATCAAAAATATTGCAACTCAGTACTTTGATGAAGTAATCAAACTTGGGGGAACCATAACTGCTGAGCACGGCGATGGACTTGCACGCTCAGAATTTATCAAAAGGCAGTATGGATCTAAAAATTACATAGTATTCAAAGAAATCAAGAAATTCTTTGATCCACAAAACGTGCTCAACCCCGGCAAAATAATCTCAAAGAAAAGTACAATTATAGAAAACCTAGAAAGTTTTTAACAAATTTAGACTCAAATCAAAAATATCAAAGAAGAAACGATTTATTAACAAAAAATTATCCAAAACAGCGTGTCAAGTAAGTGTTTGTGGATACTAGTAGCATTACTGATATTTTCCATTAATTTTTTGCCAGCATTTGCTTTATCAGAATTACAAATGGTGTCAATTGAAGAACCAAGGTTGGTAAATGCATTTGGGGGTTCAATTGGAAATAATGTAAATGTGGATCAACAAGTACAGATTGCAGCTGAAGTGACTAATAACCAAGAACAATCCCAAAAAATTGCATATCTTGTTCAAATAAAAAATAAAGAAAGTTTTGTTGTCTTTTTGGGATGGGTAGTGGGGGTAGAATTGAATCCACATCAAAAGTTTGATCAGTCACTATCATGGCTTCCAAAGGAATCTGGAGAATTTACTGCAGAAATTTTTGTTTGGGAGGGTTTCCCAGTGAATTCTAAAGCATTAACAGAATACTCCACAATACAAATTAACGTCACTTAAAATTTTGACAAAATAGTTTAGTTTACAAATATTTGAATTAGTTAAGAAACTTGAATAATTTATTCCTAAATTGATCAAAAAAGATGCAATATGGGGGAAAAATAGTACGTTACACAATAATTAAGAGCGAGGGTTTGCTTCTTAGTAAAAAAAGTTCAACAAGTTCTCGCTAATAGAACATGAGCCTAGTAAAATCATGACAATAGGATATTGTGTAAAGTGCCGAGATAAACGCGAAATCGAAGGTGCTGGACCATACACCATGAAAAATGGCAAACCTGCAGTCAAGGGCACTTGCCCAAAATGCAGTACTGCTATTTTCAGAATTGGTAGAGGATAAATTTCTCAGTAGAGAAGTTTAGTACTACCATTAGTAGCAATGGCCATCCCATAGCGAATGCATGTGGATGGATCTATTTCTTTTGTAATTCTATTTTTTAATACAAAAAAGGTCTACAAAGCATCATATGTTCAAAACATAATATTAGAGATCATGAGATTTAGACTCCAACAATACGCTTAAGTCTACACCAAATCCAAAATTAATGAATGGTTAGAATTGATGATAAAAGACATCTGGAACTACTAAAACAAAAAGAAGAATTAGAAAAGAACAGACCGCACGATATCGATGCAATGAGAGGATGGAAACATTCAATGAGTAAAATCCTACAAGAATTAGAATTATTCAAGTAACAATACGCTTAAGTTCAAAATTATCTAGCAAAATCTATGGATATTTCTTCAAAAAAGTTACCTATTATTTTGATAGTTGTATTGTTAGGTGTTCTTGTATTACAATTTTACAGTAATGATTCAAGGGGAAGTAAACAAATAGACTCAGAAACCTGTGAAATATACATTAAAGACCCTCAAATTAATGTCAAACAATACCTAAATGAATTTGATTCAAAATGTCTGGATTTCAAAAATCTAAATCCATAAAATTAGAAATCATTACTACTTACCATTAAGATTAGATTCTAAACTCATTTTTATTACAAATTTGCAACGAATTGGTAAATTACTATCGAACCTATTACAACCCCAATTATGCCAACGATAACTATAGTATATTTTTTGAGAGATTCTCTTTTTTCAAATTTAATATTAGATATCCGTTTGGCTTCTAAGTGATGTTTCTCACAACGAAATTTACCTTCATATTCTAGAAATCCTTTTTTGTCACATTCATCACATTTTCTTTCATTCATAGTGGCTTTTCTTTAATTTTCTACAAGGGTTATATTCTAAACTCTTTGTGTGTCCAGCTAGCCATAGTAAATAGTATTTTCTTGAGATACACACATGATCAAAGATTCGGATAATTAGTAGATGTAGGATGTAAAAAGATCAAAAGTATTAGACCGTTGTTAATTAAGAGATTAATTATTTTTTTGATGCACTAATTAAAGATACAACATCTCTATCTCTTAACTGATAATCAACTGGCAGTCTCAAATTATATCTCAAATCTTTTCCATACAAAAGTCCTTTAGTCAAATCAGTATGGATTTCTTTTGCAAGATCATTTATCGTAGCCCCATTTTTTAACAAAATCAAATCAGGAAGAATTCGTCCCTTTTTGTCAGCAAGATTTTTCTCATCAGCAATAGGGTAAATTGAATTCATCTTTAGTAATTTGAAAACTGCAACATTAATTGCAAATTGTACCCCAGTTCGCATGTATTCTCCCATTATTCCTTTTTTGATAAAGTTCAGAGCATTAGTTTGTTTTTCATTAAGTTCAGATGATTTGATAATTTCAAATTGTTCAGACCCAGGAGAATATTTTATTAGTCCTTTTTGTTCTGCACGTCTAAGACTTAATTCACTATCGCCACTAACAGGTATTACTATTAAATCATTATATCTCTCTATTAGTCTAACAAAATTTTTGTCTGCCCCTTCAACATCAATTTTGTTTGCAACAATTAGAGTGGGTTTTGAAATTTTCCTTAGGTGTGATGCAAATTTTTTGCTGTCAACCATATCAAAATCATCAAAATCTTTTTCCTCAAGTCTAGTTGCCAAAAATGTTTCTTTAACATGAGTTTTGGTTACACCAATACCACGATAAAGATCGGTAATTGCATCTAAAATATCAGAGCCAGTTCTGATTAATTTTGATACTTTGTCTCTATTTCCTTCTAAAATTTTATGATACCACATGATTAATTCTTCTTCTATATCTGCAAAATCAGAAATAGGATCACCAGTTCCAACTTCAGTGATTTTACCTGTAGAATCAACCCCACCAGAAGCATCAACTACATGGAGTAGTGCATCAGATTGGGCAGCAATGGAAAGAAATTGATTTCCAAGGCCTTTACCTTTCCATGCATCCTTGATTAGTCCAGGTAAATCGATCAATTCGATTGGAATGTATCTCCATCCCTCAACACATTTAGAATTATTTGGATTATCTTGAATTTTAAATTCTGGATGAACACAAAGTGTGATTGCATGTGCTTTTCCTGAAACTGGTTTTTTAGTAGTAAATGGATAAGATGAAATCTCTTCAGAAGACAACGTAGCTGAATTAAAGAAAGTTGTTTTTCCAGTATTAGTTTTACCAATTAATCCAAGCTTGATTGACATACAATAATTTGCTATCTCAGAATATTTATCTCTGTCTAGGAACTAGAGGGATTTTTGTTTTTGATTTTTTCAAGGGATTGATTAAGTTCTTTGATGGCCCAATTAATATCAGATAAATCATCTGCAGATAGAGATTCTTTCCATTTTTCTAAAACAGTACTTGCAATTTCTGAACAATTGTATAGTAAATTCCAATATGGATGATGCTCAGCTGTTGTGTATGCAAGTTCGGCTACATCATTAAGACCATTTCTTGCTCTTGCCAAAGAGGTAATTCTTTCACCAAAGACTTTGATGATATCATTTTCAATATCATCTTCAATTTTTAGAGGGGTGTTTTGTTCTTCATATTTTTTTGCTAAATCAAGCAGATCATTGTAAAAATTTTCAAAGTTTGTCATCTTAACAGTCTCTGATGTTCTGCTAACATACATCTATTAAAAACAACTTTGATTCCTTCTTTTCTTGCTAGTTCTTCAGCTTCAAAATTATGTATTCCTTCTTGCAGCCAAATCACTTTTGGTTTTTTCTTTATGGCTTCTTGAACAAATGGTAAAACCTGGTCTGATGGTCTGAATATATCTACAATTTCAATTTCATCATCTATTTCTAAAATAGAACCAAAGCATTTTTTACCCAAAATTTCTTCTGCTGTTGGATTCACAGGAATAATATCATACCCATTATCAGACAGATATTTAGGCACATAATGAGCTGCTTTAGAAGAATTTTTCGACATTCCTATAACAGCCACTTTTTTTAAAGAAAGAATATCATAAATTTGTTCATCTGAATGAGTATCTTGTTCCATAAAAAATATACAAACATGAAGAATATAATTTTTAAACAAAGAATTCTTTAGTAATAATAAAAACAAACCATAGTTGATGTATAATTCATTTGATAATCCAGGATTGGTAAAAGTACTTAGATTTTTACAAACTCATGATACAGAATATCTATCAGGTCAAGATTTGAGTGATGTCTTAAGGATAAGCAGAGTTGCAGTATGGAAACATATCAAAAAAATTCAAGAGTTAGGATACACTGTTGAATCAAAACAAAAATTAGGTTACAAGTTAACATCAAATTCAGATACATTGTTTCCATGGGAAATTACTTTGGGGCTTAAAACAAAGGTAATTGGGCAACAAGCATACTATTATGATTCAATTGATTCTACTCAAAATCAGGCATTAAAAATGGCAGATGATCCTACAAATAACGGTACCATAATAATTGCGACAAAACAAACAGAGGGAAAAGGAAGATCAGGAAGAAAGTGGGTTTCACCTAAAGGCGGTATTTGGTTTTCAATAATTTTACATCCAAAATTTGATATTTCTATTACAACTTTATTTCCAATTGCATCTGCATTAGCATTAGCAATTACATTAGAAAAAACATTTAAAATTTCACCAGAATTAAGATGGCCAAATGATTTAACTATCAAAGGTAAAAAAATTGCAGGGATGCTTGTGGATGTATCACTAGAATCAAATAGAATCGAGAATTTAGTTTTAGGAGTAGGAATAAATTTTAATGTTGATGTAAAACAAATTGAAAAAATATTCAAAGGTTCATCAAATTTTTATGGAGTTGCATCTCTTAGCGAACAAAAAAATAAAGTTAGTCCAATTCAATTAGTTCAGACATTTTTGGTAGAATTTGAAAAAATCTATAATTTACTAAATACAAAACAAACAAAGAAAATCATTTCAGAGTGGACAAAAAGATCATCAACAATCGGAAAGAATGTAGAATTAGATACTAGTGATGGAAAAATAAAAGGAAAAGCAATAAAGATTGATGACGATGGGGCATTAGTAGTGACAAATAACAACAAAAACATTAGAATAATTGCAGGCGATATTATTCATTCATAAAAGTAAATTATTTTTTAAGATTTCTGAATTTAGTTTTTATCTTTGATTGTTTTTTTCTTTGAGAATGAATCATGGAGGATTGTTTCTTTAGGATTTCTTTTAGATCGTTTTGTATGTCAAAAACAGATGAAAGTAATTTTTCCATAATCTCAAAATATCGCTCATATGCAACCAAGAGATCAGTTTTCTTGTCATTTACCTTTGATAGGTATTCATTTGAGCGTAATAGATTAGCAGAAGTAATCAATTCTGGCATTTCAGATGCAGGTCCCCTAATTGATTCAAATCTGCTTTAATTTGTTGAATTTTTTTGTGTAAATTATAGATCGTTTCCTTAGAGGTTTTTTTCAATATAAAAAAATACAATCATGAATAAATTAAAGATTTTCTAACAGTCCACATTGTTTATGTAATAAAAGTAAATGTAAGTCTAAAATAGATACAAAATAGGAATAAACATATCTAAAATCAAAAACATGAAAAAATATACAATGATAATTTCTTATTTTTTGGCCATATGTTTGATAAGTTTATCCATTTTTACAGGAACTGTATTTGCACAAACAGAAAAAGATGCAGAGTTGATGTTTAATCAAGCTAAAGAACATATTGTTAATGGGGAATACAAAGAAGCCAATAAAATTTATGATGATATTTTAGAATTTGCGCCAAATAATATTTCAACTCTAAAAATGAAAGGAATAGTACAAAGTAATCTTGAAGAACATACACAATCTTTAAAGCAATTTTTCAAAGTTTTGCAGTCCAAACCAAATGATGTTATTTCATTGACGGGTATGGGAGTTGGGTTTGGAAATCTAGGAGAATATCAAGAAGCCAAAGTGTATTTTGATAAAGCATTAAAAGAAAAACCCAACAGCATTATAATTAAAAATTATGAAGAATATATCGAAAAAGTGATTTTAAAATATCCATACATACCAACAGAAAAACCAGAAGGATTAGAAAAAGTGTATGTTACAACAATACCTGAATGGGTAAAACCAATTGCAAAATGGTGGTCAGAGGGAAATATTGAAGATGTAGAATTTGTTTCAGCTTTGTTATATCTAATAGAAAATAAAATAATGCAAATTCCACCAGTAGAAACACAGAGTAATACTGAAGATAAAATTCCTGAGTGGATTAAAAACAATGCAGGTTGGTGGGCTAATGGGCAAATTGATGATGACCCCTTTGTTTCAGGCATTCAATACATGATAGAAAATGGAATAATTACTGTGAATATTCAAGATGTAATTGAATCAGAAGAGGAATTAGATCATGAATTTTATTTGTTTGGAAAATATCTTAGATCCATTTCAAATAATATTTCCAAAGAGATACGATACATCGAATACCCAAATCCTAGCCAAGATGTAATAAAAAAATTCCTTCGAGATTACGTTAAATGGAATTTTGAAGAAGAAGTAAAAACAGCATCAGGAAGTTTTCCTGATCCCACATATGAGATATTAGATGAAACAGTCATCGTGTACTATAAAGTATTCATTAATGACCAACCACCAGGACTTCCATTAGATCATGTAGGCACATTAGAAAATTCTTTTTCATTTTGGGAAGAACAAGAATTGGAAACTAGCAATCAAAAAGCGAAAATAAAATTTGGAGTTACAAATTTCAGACATGAAGCAAATGTTTGGGTAACATGGGTAGTTAGAGATATCGGAGAAGGAGTTCTGGGACATGCACATCTTGGGAAAGGAGTTGTAGAAGTAACATTAGGAGATTACAATTGTGATGGAAGTTTTCAGCTATATGATGTTAAAAGTGTAGAAACAATCATGACACATGAATTAGGTCATTCTATTGGCTTGCCGCATGTAACAGATCAAAATTATATCATGTATCCATCTTATACTCCATCATATGCATATTGTCTTCTAGGTTAAACTCAAAAAAACTCAGTCATGTTCTAAAAAATGAGAACAAGTATTAGCTTAGCCTACACACAATTAACCTGTAGAGACTATGTAAAATAGATAATAGCGTAATTTATTAATTTCATGCAATCATGCTTAAAAATACAATGATTATTGGGCCTAAATGTCCATCTTGTGGAGATAAAAAAATGGTCACAGACCAAAACACAGGTGAATTGTTTTGTGGAAAATGTGGCTTTGTAGTGACAGATAAAATTACAGATACAGGTGCTGAATGGAGATCTTTTGCAAATGATGAAAGTAACAGAACTAGGGTAGGAGCAGGAACTTCACTAACAATGCATGATATGGGTTTATCCACTGTGATTGGGGCAGTTAACAAAGATTCAACAGGAAAGCCATTATCTGCAAGTGTAAAAAGTTCTATTGTAAGATTAAGAACATGGGATAGTAGAACACAAGCACATTCTTCTGCAGACCGAAATCTCAGACAAGCACTTAATGAAATGGACAAGTTAAAAGATAAACTTGCCTTAACAAATGCAGTAATAGAAAAAGCAGCTTATATTTACAGAAAAGCAATGGAAAAAAAATTAGTAAGAGGGCGTTCAATTCATGGACTAGTTGCAGCATGTCTTTATGCATCATGTAGAAACACAGAAACGCCCAGAACTTTAAATGACATTGCTAAAGGAATCAATATTAGAAGAAAAGATGTTGCCAGATGTTACAGATTAATTTTTAGGGAACTTGAATTAAAAATGCCAGTTGCCGATCCGGTAAAAGGAGTTTCTCGAATTGCGAGTATTGCAGAGTTAAGTGAAAAAACAAAGCGTAAGGCAACTGCAATTTTAAATGAAGCAAAGAGAGTTGGGATGACTGCAGGGAAGGACCCAATGGGAATAGCAGCTGCTGCACTTTATCTTGCATGTATAAGTACAGGGGAAGTGAAATCACAAAAAGAGATCTCAATTGCATCTGGAGTTACAGAAGTAACTATAAGAAACAGGTGTGCAGGATTGAGAAAAATGCTCAATGATTAGAATGTCTTCATCGGGGTTTTTTTAAGAGGTTCAATTATTTTTAGAACTTTGAAGGCAAGTTTATCAAAATCAGTCTCTTTTTCACACGATACCAACAATACATCATCATTAGTTAATGGAAAACTCATCACAATTACCTTGTCTCGATATGACAAAGAAAAGTGAACTTCACCAAATTCATTATCAAATTCATGTCTCATTCTCACACGCAAAGCTAGTTCCATGAACATCATTTCATCTTGTTTTTGAGCTTCAAGTGAGAGTAATCCCTTCTTCATCCCACCAGAGACTTGATGGCCCCTACTGTTGATGAACCTGGCTGAGCGCATCTTAGGATCTAGTTTAATGATTTTTTGACAGATTTTTTCAAGCTTTTCGACATCTACCATTTGTCTAATTAAACAATAGAACTATTTATTGCGATCTGTGTTAAAAGATATCTGTGCAACCAGAATCTTCTAAAGATATTACCGATTATTACAAACATTTGTCGCTTTTTTGGACAGACATCATACATTTGATGTCAAGTAAACCACAAGCACTAACATCAATTGGACCAATGAGAGCATTTGCAGCAAATTCAAAGAAAATATCTGGTGAATTAATTGAGATTAATGATGAGTTAATGGGATTTAATCAATATCTCACAGAATATTATAAACAACTTTCAGATACTTGGACTGATGCTCAAAAGAAAGTCAACCTAAAGGCACCTGATGTTCCTCAAGACGTTGAACAAATAGAGGCATTCAAGAGGATTTGGATAGATATTTTTGATAATGATTTTACAGAATTATTTGACTCTGGAAAATTTGGGGACAATTATGGTAAACTAGTTTCTAAAGAGCTTGAATTAACCAAGCATTGGAATAACATTACTAATGTAATTTTACAATCAGTTAATCTTCCAAGTAAAGAAGAGATTGATGAAATTTACAAAGAAATGCATTCTCTTAAAAAAAGAGTTGGAAAACTAGAGCTGGAATTAAAGAAAAAGGAAATAAAAAAAAATGCAAAGTGAATCAAGGATAGACCCAAAAATAATTGAAGAGATTTTAAAATTTAGTAAAAATGTCATTGATGCCCCAAATTTAGTTGTGGCACCTGATGAAATTAGTTTAGAAGTGACACCACATGACGTTGTACAAGAGATAGATAAAACAAGACTGTTGCACTACAGACCTCTTACAGAAAAACAACATAAAACACCATTGTTAATTTCATATGCATTAATTAACAGATATCACATACTAGATATCCATCCAGAAAAAAGTTGGGTTAGAAATCTGCTTCAGCAAGGATTTGATGTATACATGCTAGACTGGGGAACACCGACTAGTATGGATAAGTATCTTGATTTTGATGATTATGTAAATGGGTATTTAGACTCCTATGTAGAATATATTAAAAATGAATCATCTTCTGAAAAAATTTCATTACAAGGGTATTGTACTGGTGCAACAATAGCAACTGCATACATCACATTACACCCAGAAAATGTAAAAAACTATATTGCAACAGCCCCAGTCATTGACGGACAGCGAGATACAACAGTAATTAGCAATCTTGCAAAACATATGGATGTAGATAAAATGGTAGAAACCATAGGAAACATGCCTCCTGAATTCATGTACTATTGTTTTTCAGTCCTTAAACCATTTGAGCAAGGAATTGAAAAATATGTCAAATTTTTCAAAAATATCGACAATAAAAAATATGTCGATAGTTTCATCAGGGTAGAAAAATGGTTAGGAGATACACCCCCCATTCCTGGAGAGTTGTTCAGACAGTGGATTAAAGATATCTACCAAGATAATTTACTCATTCAAAATAAGATGTATGTAGGGGGAGAACGGATAGATTTGAAAAAAATCGATATGCCAATGTTTACACAAGTTGCAGTAGGAGATCATTTAGTATCTCCGGAATGCAGCATGCCACTTCATTATGCAGTAGGTAGTAAAGATAAGACATTGAAAATGTACCCAACAGGGCATGTTGGAATGATTGCTAGTTCATTATCACAAAAGAAGGTATTACCTGAGCTAGGAAAATGGTTAGCTGAAAGATCATAAAAAAATAAGAAAAAATAAAAAAATTTACCACTAGTTATTTTTTGTGGTGAATGCAGAAATCCAAGATTGTAAAATGTTTCTGTTTAGGTCAGCAAATGACTTTGCATTATCGTTGAATGTTTTGATATTTTGTTGTGTTGCATCGATAGTTGCTAGTGCTACTTGGTTTTGTATAGAAGCTGCCTTGACAAATTCTTCAGTTGTATCATGAATTACTTTTAATGTTGCTTCAGGAATGTTAGTTGCAATACCTGCTTTCTTTGCATATTCTTTTTGTAGTGTGATAGTTGAATCTACTATGTTTTCATATGCTTGTAGGTATTCCTGTTGTACATTAGTAATTGATTGATGATATTGAGGTACTGATTGTTTGACACCATTGAATAGTTTGTCTACGTTTTGCTGATATACAGAAAATACATCTTTTGGATTTTTGGTTGTTGTTTCGTTACTCATTGTTTCACCTCCTTATTTTTTGATTTTTTTGCTATTGGCAAGATAATGACTTGAACCAAGTCACCGTCTCCTAAGCCAAGTGCATTACGTTCAGCTTCAGGGATTGAAATTCTTCCATTACTACTAATAGTAGTTTTGTAAGCACCCCAATTCATAAAGGAGGGAAGCATCTGGCCGATGTTAAACATGGCATCCATATTTTTACTTTGCATTGATGACATGTTTTCCATCACATTTGATTGAGTTTGTTTAGCACTATCAGAAACTCCTTTTAGTATTTCCAAAGGATTGAAGGTTTTGCTAGTTTGATTTGTCATCAAAGAGCCAAAATTTTTCATAAATTCTGCTTGAGCACGTCCACTTTTTTGAATCCAAGATTTAAACATCTCAGAAGGATCATAAAGGTTTTGATTACCACTCATTGGTTATAGTTGGAATTAAGTGGTATTTAAATGAATCTAAACCCCATTCAAGAATTCTAGTACTTTGGATGCAAAAGTATGCGGATCTTGAACATATGGAGTATGGCCACATCCATTCATTCTAAAAAATCGGCAATCCTGAATTGTTGAAACAAAATGATCGGCATATTGAATTGGTATAACAGGATCAATGGCGCCCCAAATTATCATAGTAGGAATAGAGATCGTTTGAAGTTTAGATGTAATTAATTCTGAATTTTTAATACCCAATAAAGTAGACATGAACGCAAGTTTTGCATTAGGTAATCGCATTCTTTCTATAAATCCGTTAACAATTGTTTCATTAATTTTTTCTCCAGAACATTCCATTAGTTCAAATGCATTTTTTGCATTTTGTTCATTCGGATATAAAGCCGCCATAATATATGCCTCAAGTGCAGGAGTAGATTGTTTCATTATTCCAGATGGGGAAACTAGAACAAGTTTTTCAATGTCTTGAGGATAAGAAGCTGCAAATTCAGCAGCTATTTGCCCTCCTAATGAAGAACCAATTAGATATGGTCGTTTAATTTCAGATGCAACCAAAAAATTTTTTAAGAATTCTGAAAAGAATTCAGGAGTATAATCTACAAGAGGTTTATCACTATATCCAAAACCTATGAGATCAGGAACAACAACACAAAATTCATCTGCAAAAAGAGGGATTACCTGATCCCATCTTTCAGCAGATGCACCTAATCCATGAATTAGTACAAGTGTTTTTTTAGAATTACCAGACTCCAGATAACGAATCTTGTTTCCATCAATCTGAAGGAATTTTTCTTCCACCATTTTACCGTCAATTATTATCACTAGATAAGGTTTAGTTAATTCAGCGATCAAATGTATTTATGATTTTTTCAGATTTCTAAACTAGTGATTTCAGGAAAACCCATGTTTTTTGAAATATTTTTGATGGTATTCTTCTGCCTTATAGAATGTAGGAGTAGGCATGATTTCAGTCACAATAGGGTTTTCATATTGTTTAGAGTTCTCAAGTGTTTGTTTTGATTTTTTAGCAATCTCTTTTTGTTCATCACTATGATAAAAAATTGCTGAACGATATTGGATTCCCACATCAGGGCCTTGACGATTCAATGTTGTCGGATTATGATTATTCCAAAATATATCAAGAAGTTCCTCATAAGATATTTCATCAGGATCATATTCTATTTGTACAGCTTCTGCATGTCCTGTTTTGTCTGTACATACTTCTTCATAGGTGGGATTTGGTAGGGCACCACCAATATATCCAACTTGAGTGGAGGTAACACCTTTAGTTTTACTAAGTAAATCTTCAACATGCCAGAAGCATCCTGCACCAAATGTTGCTTTCAACTCAATTAATGTAAAAGGACATCAGATTAAAATGATTTGTCAAAATTGAAAACTAATTAATAATAATTCCTTCTTGGATAAGAAATTTCAAAGAGTTTACAAATTCATCTTCAGAAATCAAATCTTGGGACCATCAATTGGCACTATTACGAACCCAATTAGGAATTTCATTTCCAGAAACATTTCCAGAAATATTCAATGGATCATCTTTATGATAAAGAGACATGTTAGTTGTGAAATCATCTACAATTCCAAACGATGATGTAAAACTCAAAGAAACAAGTAAAAACAAGAAAAAAATCACAAAGTAATGAATTATATTCTAAAAATTAATTTTAAGCATAATTAAAGAATTCGCTAGATCATTTAATTAGATTTAATTAACATTAGTGAATATCTCAATAACTTTTTTGGCCAAGATTTCAATATTAGCAGTTGGCTCTGCAGATATCAGTAAAAGAATTTGTGTAATAGGAAATGGAAAACTAACTAAAACAGCCTTATCTCGTCTTGCAGCAAGATAGTTAATTGGCCCTAAGCTTTCATCGTATTCTTTTCGAATAGATGCTTTTGAAACAAACTCCAAAAATGATTGCAATCTAGTTTCATCGCCCTCATAAGGGGTAAGTCCTTCTTTAAAACCTCCTGCGATGAGTTTACCATCTTTGTCAACAATTCCTGCAAATCTGATCTCAGATTCTCCAAGTAATTGATCACATTTTTCACCAAACAATTTCAAAGTGACATTTGTATCTGACATGATAAACTTAATCAAGATACCAAAAATAAAAACCTAGCCAATTTCAATACAGAATTATGGACCTATTTTTAGACATAGAATTCCAAATTGGTCATCATGTTAAAGAAATTTTGACACGGAATTAATAAGTTAAAGTTGCATATGAAATAATATTGAAAACAGCATTTATTGGAATTTTGACAATTATATTAATTGGAAGCTTTAGCATTCAAAGTGTTTCAGGGCATCAATCAGATTTTATACCAAATACAGCAGAAGGTATTTTAGAATTTTGTGCATTTTTTTATGAAGAATACAAGATACTAGGAGCAGACGGTCTAGCTAGTCATCACCCAAATTTTCCGAATTTAAGAGAATGTGTAAATCTGTACAAGCATGTTGCATGGAATAGTACACATGAATTAAGAGATAGAGTGTTAATTGATGAGATTGAAAAATATCTAGGAGACTCTAATCATATCAAAGAAAGACATCTTAGTGATTTTACTATAATGCCAGATTGGATTAAAGTAGATCTAAAACTGTGGACTGATGGAAACAGTAAAGATTCACAATTTGCATATGGTATAAGAGCAATGTTGGAGAATAATGTTCTCTCACCACCAATAATTGATAACATCAGTAACAGAGTATGCAATGAAGAGGGTTTATGTATGAAAGAAACAGATTATTTCACTTATTCACATACTAGTAAATTTGAAAACACTACTACTGAAAAATTTGAAATTGAAAAAATAGATTCAAATGGAATTTTAATTAACATTAAAAGAATCTCAGAAGAAAAGGTAGAAACAAATCAATTTTATCTTGATGAAAATACAAAAATTCCTACTGAAGAAAAATGCTGTAAAACTGTAAAGTTTCTTTATAAAACTCCCATCGAAGTGGGTCAAACAATTGAAGATGGATACAAAATAATTGGGACGACAGATTTCTCAATAGAGGGTTTAATTAGAGTTGGATTAGTTGCACAGAATTCTGATAAGACAAGATTATTAATAATTGATAAAGAGACGGGATTTTTACTTTCTGAAAAATTTGAAAAGACATTAATTACAACAGATTGGGAAAAATCATCATTGCTCAATACTAATGTATTCCATTATTCAGTAGGAATTCAACTTCATGATTTGGAGATTCCAAAATGGCTAAAAACAAGCACGATGTGGTTTACAGAAGGATTAACGTCAGAATCAGAATACATTAATGCAGTAGAATACCTCATTGGTAAAAAAATTCTCATAGTTTAGACTTTAAAATACATTTCAAAATAACATAATCAATTATCTTTTGTTCGGATGCTTGTTTCATTTTAAGAATGGATTTGTAAAGAATTTTCTCAACATAGTTTGGATATTTTTCTAAAATAGATTTTTTTAGGTTTGTTCTGTTTTCAATGTAATAATTTGCCAAAGGTTCATAGACAGATTTACCAATAAATTTTTCTTCAGATATTACAAATCCAGCTGCTTTAATGAATTCCTTGATTGTTTCTAATCTATAATGTTCAGAAGACCAAGTAAATTTTAAAAGCCCCAATTTTTTAAAGGATGAATCACCAGTAATTATAGGAATTGCCATTACAAGTAACCCAGATTGTGTTAAGATTCTTTTTGATTCATAGATAAAATCAGATAAAGGTTTGAAGTGTTGTGCAGATTCTAATGCCAATACACGATCAACAGAATTACTAATAAGGGGGAGTTTTACAGATGTTGAATTTATGAATTCTATATTTTTTTGTTTTCCAGAAAAAGATAATTGTTTAAAATTGATATTAACACAATACAAATGAAGATTAGAAAAATTATCTCTCCATAATTTGGATGGGGCAGATAATCCACTTCCCACATCAACTACATGTTTTCCAGAAGATAGTTCTGCTAAATTTCCAAAAATCATGCATAGATTATTTTGTGCAGAAATTGGATCTGTGTGTTTTGGAGACCAACAACCAAAATTAAGCATAGAGCCACCCGTAGCAAGTTGCATTATAGGAGAAAGGGAAGTGTAAAGATTCACAACATCTTTTTCATTTCTGCGAAATGTCCAGAAAAACACATCCAGTGGATTAATCGATAACAAAATAATTTCAAATTTATCTGAAAGAGCAGACTATTAATTTCTAAGGTAATCCTTCAGAGTCCTCAACACAGTGTTTATGAACCCACTTTTCATCTTTGTTTTTTGAAATCTCTTTTCCAGGTTGGATCTTATCACCACAGGATATACAAGCTGTTGCAAATTTTGCTTTCATGTATTTTCATTCTAATCCATAAATAAAGCAATTATGTTGCAATTGTAATTAACTAATGATTAACATATTTTATTAATTCAAAATAATTAGTTAAATCATGAGCAATTCAGACTCCGGAATATCATCTAACATAATTATTGCAAAATGGACAGACAGATTCCTTGCTTGGTTGATTGATTTCATTATTGTTTCAATTATTTCTACATCAATAATTTTTACATCATTTGGAACAATAGACTATGGTTTTGGAGAAGATGTTTTTTGGGCAGAAAGTATACGATATATTCCAACTAGTATTGTATTCTTTACATATTGGACCATTTTAGAGTACAAAATTAGTCAAACAATCGGGGAAAAAATTCTTAATTTAAAAATAGTTAACATCAATGGAAAAAAACCAGATTTGACAGGTATTATGATTAGTAGTTTTGGAAAGTCATTTCTATTACCAATTGATGTTGCATTAGGATGGTTTTTGACTAATGAAAAGCGCCAGCGAATCTTTAACAAACTAGGAGATACATTGGTTGTAAAAATTAAGGAGTCAGAGAGCACTTCAGATATCAGATATGCAAAGGACTGAATTTTGTCAGATTTTCTTGAATAGATACTATGAAGAATTAACCAACAGATCTATTAGTAACCTAAGATCTTTTTGTTTTAATGTCTGAGAACCAAAAAGAATGGTGGATTGGATTACCAAAAGAATTTCAAAATGACATAGAATTAGAAGAATAACGTCAAAAAAATCCTGATAATTTACTAGATAGGTAATTTTATGGTAAAAGTAGTAGGTTTGT
>LFEY01000008.1 GCA_001510275.1 Thaumarchaeota archaeon casp-thauma3 | reverse complement strand
CACCAAAGAAAGAAGCACCAAAGAAAGAAGCACCAAAGAAAGAAGCACCAAAGAAAGAAGCACCAAAGAAAGAAGCACCAAAGAAAGAATCAAAAAAATAGTTTCTTTCAAAAAATTTTAGTTTTAAAAAATTATTTTATTCTAATTGATATAGATCTAATTTACAATCGATACTACAATCTGGTGTAGACCAATCAAGTGTGTCTTCTTGTGGAATCATTCCAAGTGGATCATAGTTGTCAAACTTTGTCATTCCTTGAATAGAAGATAACATTACTACTTTAGATTCCTCAGAAGTTGATGTCATATCTACCTGTGAATTACTTTCATTTAGAATTCCACTTGTAAGATTTGTAATTGAGTTTAGTACTCCTACGGGAATGTTATTTCCTCCTACCACGTACAACATTGAGCGTTTTACAGTATTTGGTGGGGCGTTTTCATAGAGCATTTTTAGTGAATCCCTTAGAGAATCTTCAATATTTTGTCCTTCTTTACTTGTTGTGAGAATGTTTGTTTCAGAAGATATTTCAGATGAACCAAGTGATTCTACTACGTGCATAATTGCAGAGTTTGCAATATCATAACATGTTTTAGGACTCAAATCTGGGTTACTCTCAAGTAACGAATCATTATCAAGTACGATAGTGCATTCAGAGTTATCTCTAACTCTTTTTAGGGATATTCCAGAATTGAAAATTCTATCTTTTTCATATTTGAAAGGCATAACTGCAAATGAAATCAATCCTTTATTGGACTCTTTGCACATCTCTGATACTACAGGTGCTATGGCTGAACCAGCTTTTCCAGCTAAGTTACTCATCAGAATTATTGTGGAATAGCCCGCAATCTTTGATTTTATTTCGTCAGCAACTTTGTAAGTTGAGCCTCTGATTAATTGAACAGACGGATTAACTACTGAATCTGTTGAAACGTGAATAGATGGGGTTTCTACTGAGAAATCTTTTACATCATTACTAATTATTAGACAATCAGAATTAATGGAATCTTTTGCTTTAATTGCTAATTTTGAGCCTACACCGCCTAAACCTATGACTAAAGTTGGTTGTTTTACTTGAAAACTCATTTCTGATCTTATTTCCTGATTTAGATAAAAAACCTTCTTACGTTTTTTTAATCAAATTTTAGATCGAAAAAATTTAGCTTGCGATCTTTCCAACAAGTCTCTTTACAGTAGCATCTGTGATTTCAACTGTATGTGATTGACCTATCTCTACTTGGTCTCTAACAAATATAGGCTTGTAAGCAAAGTTTCTACCTTTGATGCCTTCGTCTGTCTTTTCATCAAATAGTACTTTGCCTCTCCAACCGATCCATTTTCGGTTACTCTCCATTGATAATTTACTGATCTGCTCAAAAACTATCTTACTTCTTCGTTTAACTTCTGCAGCATCAATTTGTTCCAATTCTGCAGCATCAGTACCTGGTCTTGCACTATACTTGGATAGATTTACGACGTCAGGTTTTGTTTCATCCAGCAAAGATACAGTTTTCTGAAAATCTTTCTCAGTTTCTGAAGGAAATCCTACTATGATGTCAGTTGAAATGGTAAAGTCCCCAAATCTTTCTTTTGCATTTTTCACAATTTCTCTGTACGTATTAACAGTATGACCTCTTTTCATGTCGTGGAGTACTTTGTCACTTCCACTTTGTACCGGGATGTGAAGAAATTTGAAGACTTTGTCATTATCAAAAGATTTTATCAAGTCTTCTTTGATTCTTGGCATGTACATTGGGTTCATCATTCCAACTCTAATCATAAAATCATCTGGAATTTCTACAACCGCATTTACTAATGATGGTAGGTCTGTTCCAATGTCAAATCCATAACATCCGTTATCTGTAGATGTTAACCAGACTTCTTTACATCCTTCCTTGATTTCTGTTTGGACTTGTCTTACAATATCTCCTAATCTATAACTTGAAAGATCACCTTTGGATAATTTGGTTTGGCAAAATGTACATTCACTCATACATCCGCTTGCTATTTCTACAATTCCAACTACTGGGTTTAGTCTGACCTTTGGAAGTCCTACTTTTGATAAATCTGAGTCTTCTAATGCAATCTGTTTTCTACCATTTAATGTTGAATCAATTACCTGAAGTGTTTTGCCTAATGAGTTAGGCCCAAGCAGACTAGCATTTTCTACGAATTTTTCGACAGTATTCTTTTCTGCTTTTGGAAAGCACCCTGCTACAACTAATGGTTTTGATTTTAATGATTTTATTCTATGAATCATTTTGTTTGCAGTTACATCTTTGACAGAACATGTGACTATAACATTTAGATCAGATTCTGAAGAATTATCAACTAAAGTATGACCGCCATTTAAAATCAATCCTGAAATCATCTCAGAATCTGCAAAACTAGCAGAACATCCGTAAGCTTCTACGAAAATCTTTGCCATAATCTATCCAAACAATGAATTGATTTCTTTGTTACTCAATAATTTTTTTGAAACAACTAATTCCCTAATTGTCTTTCCTGTCTTTAGTGATTCTTTGAAGAGTTCTGCAGATTTGAGATATCCAATTTTTGGAGTTAGTAATGTAACAATCACTGGACTATTTTCAATATCTTTACGTAACTTGTTTTTGTTTGCTGTAAGCCCATCAATTAAATTTGCAGAAAATATTGGTAAGAAATTCTTAAGCATATCTGTTGATTCTAACATACACTTTAGCATTCCAGGTAACATGACGTTTAGCTCAAACTGTCCACCTTGTGCTGCATAAGCAACTGCTGTATCATTTCCAATTATGTTAAAACAAATCATGTTCATGCATTCAGCCAAAGATGGATTCACTTTTCCAGGCATTATGGATGAACCTGCATGTACTGCAGGAATTCCAAGTTCAGCTAATCCTGCAATTGGACCTGATGCCATTAGTCTGATATCGTTTGCGATCTTTCCAATTTCTATTGCCAAGTTTCGTAAAGAACCTGATAGATTTGCAACTGCAAACTTGCTTTGCAAACTATATTGCATATCTTTTTCAGGTTTTAGTGAAAGTTTAGAAATTTTTGCAAGTTCCAATATTGCAATCTTTCTGTAACCTTTTGGGGTATTTGCCCCCGTACCTACCGCTGTTCCTCCAAGTGCAATATTTTGTAATTCTTTCTGTGATGCAACAATTTCATTTCTTGCTTTGGTAATTGCTGTTACATAAGCTGCAAATTCACTACCTAATGTTACTGGTAATGCATCCATTAGATGTGTTCTTCCAATTTTCTTAAATGATGAAAATTGTTTTGCTTTCTTTGATAGTGACTTTATTAAAACATCAATAGCTGGAATTGTTTCTTTAAGATTCATCAAAATTGCAACATGCATAGCAGTTGGATATGTGTCATTACTTGATTGTGACATGTTGACATGATCATTTGGATGTAAGACTTTGTACTGGCCTTTCTTTTTATGTAATATTTCTAGTGCGACATTTGCTATTACTTCATTAGAATTCATGTTAAATGCAGTTCCTGCACCAGAATTTATCATATCTACCACAAACTGATCAATGTATTTTCCAGACAAAATTTTATCACATGCTGAAACTATGGCTTTTCCACGCTTTGCATCAATGGCCTTTGTCTTCATGTTTGCAATTGCCGCAGAACGTTTAATCATTACAAATGACTTTATCAAATTCTCATGACTTTTGTTTCCTGTAACATGATACTGTTTGATTGCCCTTCCAGTAAATGCCCCATAGTATGCATCTACAGGGATTTTGACTTTTCCAAGTGAATCTTCATCTAATCTAAATTTCATATTTAATCAATTCAACAATTACCTATTATTCATTCTTTTTTAGATAATCTGATACTTTTACAACAATAGATAAGAGTAATTTTATATAGGAATCCTAAGTCATCGTGTTTTATGAATAAGCGTATTAGCATGCTCTTTACAATTGCAGCAGTAGCTGTAATGGGAGCAACCTTATTCGGAAGCACATACACACAAACCCAGATTGCTGGACAATCACTAGATATCAATAAAATGGATATCGATGTAATTGAACAAATCCATCAAATGGGCGGTTTACAGCTTGTAATGCCTCAAGCATTCGCAGAAACTGATTGTGGTGCACTTGCAGATACTGGACGCAACGTAGTTGAGTTCAATTTGACTGGTGAAAGTGTTGAACTTCCAATTATGGGAGGAAAAACTTACAACGCCATGACCTTTAGTGGACAAGTCCCAGGACCAACACTAAGAGTTACACAAGGTGATGTAGTTCAAATGACACTTTCAATTCCAGCTGATGAAGTTACTGGACACGGTAACGACATGCACGCATCACAAATGACAGCTTTGGCCTTTGATTCCGTTAATCCGGGAGAGACAAGTCAATACTGTTACATCGCTGAATCCGCAGGGGTTTTCAAATACCACTGTTCAGGTGTCCACTTAATTGGAATGGACCAACACGTATTTTCCGGCATGTATGGAATTGCAATTGTTGATCCTGCAAATGGATACAAGAAATTAATGGTCGAGAAGACAAGCGGTAGTGGTGAACTTGACAGACAATTCTACGATGCAGACGCATTAGAGTTCCAACTACAGTTCAACCAGTTATACCTTACACCTGAAGGTAACTATGATGCAGGAGCAATGTTCCAACATCATAATACTGCAACAGTTGTTAATGGTATCCAATTTGGTTATGTTCCAAACATGGCACACAATTTACTCATTAAAGGTGACGTAAACAAAAACATCTTTGTAGCACAACCATGGAATGGTCTTGAAAATAAGCAGACCCAATCACAACTATTGTATGTTGAGAATAATCAACACGTGAGACTCTTTGTTGAGAACCACGGTAATGAGCCATTGTTTTTCCATATTGTTGGAGAAATCCTTGACAGAGTTACACAAGGCAATAGAGTTCAATCCGCAGCAACTGAAACATGGTTACTTGGCGGTTCACAGAACATGATTGTTGATTTGGTATTTGATGAACCAGGAGCTTATGCCCTCGTAAACCACGACTATGCAGCAATTTACACTGGCGGTATTGGTCTATTCGTTGCAGGTGATCCATTTGGATTAAACCCCATTTTAGTTGAAAAAGGAGTCATTCCTGCACCAGTAGCATCTTATGCATATGCATTTGGTAATCCAAGTGATGCTGTCCCACCAATGGGAATGAACAGTATCAAACATCCAGCAATAAACATTCATGGTCTATACACTGATGATGTAGCTTCTGAAATGCAAGCAAGTGGCGATTATGTCGCACTATGGGAAGAAATTCCTAAAGTTGCAGCAATGCTCACCTCTTGATCTTTTAACACCTCTTTTTCTTTTTATTATCTTAATGAATTATATTCCGTATCTCTTTTTCTTAGTTTATGGGATTTGACGAATCTGTACTAATTTGTGATGAAGTAGATCCAATTTTGAATAAAATTTTAGAAGATAATGGTTTGAAAGTTTCTTACGAACCAACCATTACTCCTGAACAAATTTTAGAAAAAATTTCTGATTTTAATATTGTAATTGTTAGAAGCAGAACAACTATTACTAAAGAGATGATCGAAAAGGCCGACAATTGTAAGATCATTGCACGTGTTGGAGTTGGATTAGATAATGTTGATCAAGAAGCTGCTAAGGCAAAAAACATCCGTGTCATTAATGCAGTAGAAGGAGCAATGAATGCAGTAGCTGAATTAGTTTTGGGATTTATGTTATCTTTGGCAAGACAAACTGTTAGAGGTGATAGAGCAATAAGAAATGAACAATGGCTCAAAAAAGAATTGAAAGGAACCGAACTTAGAGGAAAATATCTTGGAATTATTGGTTTAGGAAACATTGGAAAGAGATTGGGAAGACTTGCACGTGCACTTAACATGAATATTATTGGATATGATGTAGTTCCTATTGATGAGGAATTCTCAAAAGAAGTTGGTTTAATGAAATCTGACTTGAATACACTTTTGCAAAGCTCTGATTACGTTTCAATACATGTTCCATTATTGGATTCTACATATCATCTTCTGGATGCACAAAAAATGTCTACAATGAAAAACACTGCAAAAATTATCAATACATCTAGAGGTGGTGTAATTGATGAGGATGCTCTTTATGATGCGCTCAAAAATGGTACTTTAGGTGGTGCGGCTTTGGATGTATTTGAAAAAGAACCTGCTATTGGAAACAAATTAGCAGAACTAGATAATGTAATTTTAACTCCTCATATTGGTGCTCAAACAAAAGAGGCTCAGTCTTTGGCTGCAAATGTAATTGGTGAAAAGATTATTCAGATACTACGAGGCGTCATCTAGACTTTCCAATAGAATTTCTGCCTGAACTTTAAAAATAAGTAAAAAAGCTTGACTTGTACGTGATTAATTATCGTCTCATTCTTTTTAACACCCTTTCGGAGGTTAACATATCGTGTTGAATAATCCTGATATGGATAAATTGCAATCTGAAAGACTAAAGCATTTACCTAATGTTAATACTCTACTGAAAATCTCGCTTGGGTTAATACTATTTACAATAATATCTTCTGTATTTGTATATGCTGATTCTATTTCTGTAAATATTGAAGGAAATTCTTATGATCTTGAATATACTGCTAATCAAGTTGTTGTAAACAGCATAATTGCAGAATACGAACCTAGTATTCCTGAGGCAGTATTAATCATTAATGTGAAAGTTACTGGAAGTTCTGGAACTTTGGATTTTGTTTTTGATAGATCTTTTTTTGATTCAACTATTGATGGTGTAGATGATCCTTTCTTTGTTTTAGCAGATGGTCTTGAAGCAACCTTTACAGAAACTGCAACAACTCAAAGTAGAACTTTGAACATTCAAGTGCCTTCAGGAACTGAAGATTTAGAAATTATTGGTACTTTCTTTGGTGATTCTGTATCAACTGAAGACTCTGACGCAGATGCACAAGCAGCAGCAGATGCAGCAGCAGACAAAGCAACAGCAGACAAAGCAACAGCAGACAAAGCAACAGCAGATGCAGCAGCAGATGCAGCAGCAGATGCAGCAGCAGATGCAGCAGCAGACAAAGCAGCAGATGCAGCAGCAGATGCAGCAGCAGACAAAGCAGCACAAACTCAATGTGGTTCTGGCACGATTCTCAAAAATGGAGAATGTGTATTAGATGAACGATGTGGTCCTGGAACTGTACTCAAAGATGGAGAATGTGTTGTTGAATCTATCTCCGAACACTCTGTAACCGTTACTAGAGATTTAAATAAAGATCTAGGTATAGGATTATTTGCAGCACTAATAGTTGCTGGGGCTGTTGCAATTATTATTGCAATGGGGTCTAAAGTTGGACATCAATTCCGTGAGTGGGGCAACCCGCAATAGTAAAAATTAATCACACGATAAATTTTCTGTATTCATTATTTTATCAAATTCAAATCCTGAAATCTGGGTTGTTGTAGAATATGGAATTACTCCTAGAATTGGTGTATTTGTATTAATTACAATGATGAATTGGTTTGGATCAAGTCTGATATTGCCACCATTAAACATAAAATCAAATGTCATGAAAATATGCTGAGATTCTGACATCCCTTCAGATGAAAAAATCCCTTCTTGTACTACTGACGAATATGGATTGATTGTCAGTGGTTGTACTGTAAATGAACCTAAGTGTTTTGATTGATAAAATGTAGATATCTCAAATTTTTGAATATTAATCCAAAATGGCACTGTATTACAAAATTCCATTTCACCTTGATTTAACATTGTAAAGAAATTAAATTCTCCGGGATTATCCCACCTGTACTCTAATTGTTGTGCTCCTATGATGCTTAACCCCGAATAAGCAATTGAAATCACAATTATAATTACTGCTATTATTGTGATGGCTGAATGTTTATTCATATTGCATTTCCTATTTCTGAAGGTGAAGAGATGATATTTTCATCAATGAGATAACTTATCACTTGAGCAAAGTCTTTGTCTGAAATTAGTCCTTGAATCCACCAATATCCTACATTTTTTACCCAATCTGGTATATCTATTTCGTGAATATTTTTGTCATTAATTTTAAAAGGTATATCAATTAATTTTACATCTACATATTTCTGAAATGCATCCATTAGATACCCATCTGATATTTTATCATTAAGCCATTCTATCAAAAACTGTTTGATTGATTCTGGAATACAAATATTATCTGAATCAATTAAATTAAATTCTGCTGTAAATTCTGCACCTGAATATTCTACATCTACAAAATATTTTCCTAGTGGAAATATGTCTTTTTCAAAAGCAATTAGTGATGGAATTGGATTTTGTAAATTTGTTATTTCAATTGGAATTGCACTACTTCCTTTGCCTGATTCATCTCTAATGTGAATAATTGCAGGATCTCCTGTAACTTCTGAAACTTCAATAATGTAAAATAATCTTTCACAATAACTGTATGTTGTTTTTTCCATTATGATGAAAACTGAAGATTCTGCATGAGCAGCTGGTAAAAATACAAAACTTATTGTCAAAATTATAGTCAAGATGGTATTTCTTAATCTCATCTTCTTTTTGTCAAAATTACTCAAATAAAAATCACAAAGCAATATTGGGAAATCCTTTTTAAGATCTTCAGCGAATATTATTTATCGAGTTTTTTGCGGAGACGCTCTTTGAGTGTGTGGATTATATCCCTCACTCGAAGAAGTTTTTACTAATTAGAATCCTATTTTCTTCGATTTACAGTTATTAAAGGGGATTTTCCTATTCCCGATATGCCTAGCTATCAAGATCAGTCGTGGATCAGACTTTGGAAAGAAAATTCTCCTGAAATACGTGAGCGTGTAATTAAATGGCGTAAACAAACCGCAGTTACTCGTATTGATAAACCTAGTAGATTACAAAGAGCTAGAAGATTAGGTTACAAGGCAAAACAAGGAATTATTGTTATCCGAATGAGAGTTGGAACTGGTGGTATGAGAAAACAAAGACCTACTGGTGGTAGAAGACCAAAACATCTTGGTGTTACAAGAATCAAGGCTGATGATAATATGAAGACTGTTGCAGAAAGACGAGTTCTTCAGAGATATCCAAACATGAAACTTTTGGGTTCTTACTTTATCTACAAAGATGGAAAACACTATTGGTTTGAAGTTATCTTAGCAGATCCAGCACATCCAAGAATTGCACAAGATAAAGAATTAAACCAACGAGTATCTCAAACTGCATAAATTGAAAATACTATTTTTGATTCCACTTGTATTACTTTTTGTGATGATTCCTGTATATGGGCAATCATTATCTGATGCAACAGGATTAGTAAATAGACTAGATATCCAAACAGGAGGCCATACTTTTGAAGTTAAAACCGTCGCTAATTTTGATATATACGATTTTGATTTTGATAGTAGCGAGAAAAAATTAACACTTTACATTACTAGTAGCTTGGAAAATAATTTGGGTGAGTTGATAATCCCACTTAATCTTTTAGGAGGAAATTTTACATTTTATCTCAATGATCAAGAATTTCTTCCAAAGATAAATCATAATGAAAAAATTTCTTTTATTACATTGAATTTTATAGGCTCTGGAAATAATACCTTTGAGATCTTTGGAACAACTTATCTTGATGGATTAACTGAAAAAGATGAAATCGAACAAAAAGAATCTCAAATATCATTACAAAATGGAGAAACATTAGGTGATTCCTTTGGATGGTTGGCTTTGGTTGGATTTTTTGCTGTAGTTGCAGCGTTTATCATAATAAAGATGAAGAAAAGAAAATAGAGATTATTGATTTAATCTTCATTCAGTAATTTCTGAATCATTGCCTCGACATGCCCTGATTGCCCAAATGACACATCTCTAAGAATTCCTTTTCTATCCACTAAAATGGTTGATGGTGTACCTTGTAGAGAAAATTTTTCAAATGTTTCAGCTGAATATTCTTTTGATTTCATATGATCTTTTACTCTTTGAATAATTTGATTTTTGTCCTCCTCTGGTTTTGAATCAAAATCAGGAATTTGTGGGTAGATAAACTCCATGATTTTTTCTTGACTGATTTCACCTGTAGTCTTTGTTAGATTATCCATTCCTAATGGAAATGGAATCTTATAATGTAACTTGTTCCCATCTTGTAATTTCCCATACATTGAAAGTGCATTCTTTGTTTCTCCAACCACTTCCCCTGTTTCTGCAAGCATTTTCAAATTCTCTAATGTATTTTTATCAAAATCTTCAAAAGCAGTTGCAATTCCTAGAACTCTAACTCCCTCATCTTTGTATTTGTTGTATATCTCAATTGCTTCTGGAATTGCATTCATAAAACAGCCTGGACAATTGACTTGAAAGACTTCTACTAAAACAACATGGTCTTTTTCTTGGTCAAAGTTAGTTGGAGCTCCTTGTATCCACTCTGAAACCCCAAAATTTGGTGCTTTTTCACCAATTACTACACTCACAAAATATTCTCGTATTTTTTCCATTAAATACATACCTCAACTAATTTTACATTTTCTTTCGAGTAACCTAATATAGGCCACTAGAAATTCCAAAACAAATTGCAAGCAGTAACTGATGATAGATTGGCACTTTTTGCTGAGATGGAATCAAAATATGAACAAAAAGATACAGAGTATTTTGTTTCTCTTTTAGAACATCCTGATTATGTAATTAGAACAAGAGCTACTTGTATTTTGGTTGATTTTGGTGGAGAGGACAAAGTTTCCTATATTGCTAAAGTTTTAAAAAATGATGAAAATGAATTGGTACGGCATGAAGCTGCATTCTCATTAGGTCAGATGTGTTACTCTAGTACAATACCTTCTTTATCTGATGCAACACTTAATGATCCAAGTATGTTTGTACGACATGAAGCTGCAATTGCCTTAGGTGTTGTAGGCTCTAAAGATGCAAAAGAAACTTTGGAAAAGGCATTAAATGATCCTGATAAACCAGTCGTTGAATCTGCAGTTATTGCATTATCTAATATTGAATTTATGGAAAAGTTAAGTAAGAACGAAAAGTTTGCTAAGTTAACAGGTGGATAAGATGAATTTTTCATATGGTGTTATAGCTGCAGTTGGTGTTTTAGTTGCAATATCTTTAGGTTTGATTGCTGCTGATCCTGGTGATATTATAGAACCAAGAATAATCCCTGTTGAAGAAAAACCAACTGCTTGTACATTACAATGGGATCCAATGTGTGGTGTTGATGGTGTAACTTATGGTAATTTGTGTATGTTAGATGCCACTGATGTTAAATTAGATTATGAAGGTGAATGTATGGTTGTTCAACCTGAAACTACAGATATGGTAGAAATTGAAGAATCTATAACTATCTCAAAATCAGAACCTGAGATGTCTGCTGAAGCATTACCAATGACTCTAACTGTTTCAATTCCTAAAGGCTCTGGAGTTAGAGGGTGTGATGAAACTAACGAATGTTTCTTACCTTACGAAATTAATGTAGCCATTGGTACAACGATAACTTGGAATAATAATGATACTACTGTACATACTGTAACAAGTGGAAACATTTCAGATGGGTATGATGGATTATTTGATTCCAAAATAGTCCAGTCTGGTAAATCTTTTGAGTTTACATTTAATGATGCAGGAACTTATGATTATTTTTGCATGGTTCATCCTTGGATGACTGGAATTGTTCAAGTTAGTTAAATGGATGTAACTTTACTACCTTGTTCAGATGATTCAAATTTGTAAATTTTTTCAACAGTTGAATCCTCAAAGATTTCTGCATCATGAGTAATTATTAGAAACTGCATTGGTGTTTCTGAATTTGAAATATTCGATAACTGAGATAATACTCCTACTAGAGATTTTTTCCTCTCAGCATCAAGGTGGGTTGTAGGCTCATCAAGTATCATGAGATTAAGATTTGATGCTCCTAGAAGACTTGCCATACCTAATCGTAAAGCCAACGCTACACTTACTTTCTCCCCTCCGCTAAGAGACTCCAATTCTAATACTTCATTTTTTGAATAACAAGTAATGGAAACATCTCTTGTTTTTTCTGATAACGAAACTCTCTGAATTTTTGTATTAAGTAGTGAAAGATATTCTGAAGCTTTAGCAGATATTGTGTTTAATGCCCATGATCTTAGACTTGTTGCAACAGGGCCATCTCTGCTAAAAATATTTGTTTGAATTTCATCAAGACTTGTTACATATTTTTTAACAACCATTAGTTTTGAAATTGCACTTTGAATTACAATTATTTGTGCTTCTCCCTTGAAAATTTTTTCTGAAATTGCACCAATTTGTTGATCTATTTGAGAAAGATTAATCTGTTTTTCATTTACTGTTTTTTTAAGATTTAAAAATTCCTGTTCATTAAATCCACTAGTTTCAATTTCTAATTTTGAGATATTTTCAAAAATCATCTTTGCATGAGAATCTATCTGTGCTATTTCTAATAAATTTCCATTATTAACTGAAGGAATCCTCTGAACATTTTGTTTCTTTGTCTCTACATCTTCTTGGATTTTCTTCAATTCTTCTTTGTTGTTAATTGAATAAGCTCTAAGTGTTATTTGAGCATCTCTTGCATTTTGTAATTTCTCTGAAAATTCTTTTCTTTTTAGATTATACGTCTCTTTTTCTTTTTCTTTTGAAATAATTTTTTCTTTTAATGATATCATCTCTTGCTTGATATGCTCTTCTTGGAAAAGTGGATTTAGTTTTTCAACGTTTGAATCACATACTGGACATCTGTTATCTTTTAGTTGAAGTTTTGATGCTAGCAATTGTTTTTCTTTTAATGATGCAGTTTGACTTGTCATCTCTTGGATTTTTTTTAGAGTGTCTTCTACTGCTTGTTCGACTTTTTGAATTTTTGACTCTAAATCTTCCTTTAGATTGGCATGCTCAAAACAACCTTCACAATCACGTATTTTACGCTCATTTTCATTAATTTCCTGCTGAATTTCATGAATTGCTTCTTTTGCGTATTCTAAGAGTTCTTTCTTTCTTAATTCCAGTTGATTGATTTTGTCTATTTTTGGAGTCTCTATCTCGACTTTTCTTCTTAGATCATTAACTTCATTTTGTAATTCTTCTTGTTTTGACTTTAATTGGTTTTTTTCAGGTAAGGCATATTCAATTTCTTTTTGATGTATTTCTAAATCTCGTGAAAGAATCTCAATATGTGTATCATCATATCCAATCTCACTCCTTATTTTTTCACGAAATTCTTTATTTACAATTTTCATTGATTCTGATGCAACATCAAGCTTGTCAATTCCTATGATTGCATTAAGTAATTCTTTGAATTCTTTTGGTTTTGCATTAATGATTGCATTTAATTCACCTTGTTGAACTATTGATGCTATTTTCAATTTTTCAAAATCAAGACCGATTGTTTTTTCAATTTCGTGAGTCATTGATTCCCCAAATTGTTTTCTTTCTCCTGCTGCTAGTTCAACACGATCTTCTCTAATTATTTCAGAAAATTTTGCAGCTAGACTTCCTTTGTTATCTATTTTTCTTACTGCTTCATATTGTTTCCCATTAATTGAAAACCCTATTTTTGCAAACCCTTGATTTGAACCGCGTTTAATCAAACTTTTATTTGACTTTCTTGTATGTTGACCAAACAGTGCAAATGTTATTGCATCAATTATGCTGGATTTTCCTGCACCATTATCTCCTACAAAAACTGTTACTCCATTTTCAAATTCTAGTTTTGTGTCTGAATGTGATAGAAAATCTCCTAGTTCTATTGATGTGATCATTATTTTTTCTCCTTTTTGAATTTCTCAAAATTCTCAATAATTATTTGAGATGCCTCCTTGATTTCACCTGATGCTAAAACTGGAAGCAATTCCTTTATTGCAAAATTTGCAGATTGTTCAGAACCTAAGGCATCCACTGATAGTCTAAACATTTCATCATCAATGACATTTGGTCTGTCTAGAAATACAGATGAATCAGAAACTTGTTTTGTACTTATCCGCCAAAAGCATCTGAGAGCTGACGAATTTAGTCTTGCAATTTGTGCCTGTATGTGGTCTGTTTCTATGTTTTCCCCTTGTATCTTTAGCTCTACAATTGGTTTTTTCCTAGAATTGACTATCTTTTCAGAAATCTCATCAATTGTTTTTGATAATTCTTGATATTCTGTTTTATATGAAAATTGAGGCCTTGTGTCTACTTCAATCCAGTTGGGAATTGCTTCTTTCCCAGAAATATCTACTTCAAAGAACCCTTTCTTTGCTTCTTTAATTCCTTCACTTGTTGTTAATTCAGTAGAGCCTGGGTATGCTATTGGCCCATTTAGATGATTAAATTGTTTGATATCTTTATCGTGAAGATGTCCCATTGCATAATATGTAAAATTTTTTGGTAAATCTGTTGATTGTATCTCTCCTGCAAACTTGTTGAATTCTGTAATTCCTTGATGTAACACTAAAATTTTATGTCCTAAATGATTTTTTGCAATTTTATCTATCTTCATAAATTTTTCTTCATATTGTGGAATCTCTGTCTTTCTAATTTTATCAAATCCTGCAATGAGTGTACCTTTGTATTCAAATGGATTTCCTTGACCAATATATTTTGAAAATTCTAAATTATGATATACATATGGAATTGGTGTTGTTCTAATTCTACTAATATCATGTTCTCCTAAAATAAAAAATGAATCAATACTATTTTGTTTTAATCGCTTTAATCCATTAGCCATTTGAATAATTGCAGTTCCATTTGGATTAGGTACATGAAAAATATCTCCTGCAAATATTACAAAATCTACATGATCATTTATTGATGTATCAATTGCTTGATTAAATGCATCATAGATATCCTGTTCACGCTCCTCTGACCCATATTGTACTAATCCTAAATGTGTGTCTGAAATATGAGAAAATAACATTAGTCTAATAACAAATCTTTTTGAACAAGTCCCTGTGTTGATTCTATTGCAACTTCTTTCATCTTATCTGCATTTGCCCAAGCACTAATTGCACTTTGGTCTGCACCCATTATCTTCTCTTTTACTTCCTCAACATGTACCAATGATGGTAGATTTGTCCACTGCCCTACTAGAACTGCATCTCCTACATTAAGCGAAGTTAACTGAGCAATCAATTCACGGCTAGTAGACTCTGTTGCTGAGGCTATTTGGCGTTGATCATCTTCTTGAATAATCTTCATTATTGCAAATGAGCCTAACTGACTGAGAACATTAAGATCTACACTTCTTGGTCTTTGAGATACAATTCCTAGACCTAATCCAAATTTTCTTCCTTCTCTTGCAATTTTTGCAGCCCAGTATTTTGCAGCAGTATCATGATCTTTTGGAATGAATACATGTGCTTCTTCTATGATGACAAAAATTGGCGAATTAAATTGATAATTTCTCTCTCTCTTAGTTCTTCCATGTCTTGCAAGACTGGCATCTTTTCTATCTTTGAGTAACTGCTGCAAGTAAAATGCAACTGCAACATTGGCTTGTTTTTCTGATAATTCTGAAATGTTAAGAATATTTGTACGCCCCTCTTTAATGAAACTTATTGGATCCCCCATATCAGGATCTAAAATATCCTCAAATCTTCTTTGAGACTCTTCTATGATGTCTTGAACTCTATATGCCGATGTTCGAATCTCTTTTAGTTTTTTATCTTCTGAATTCACAATAAAATCTATTTCATTTTCTAATTTACTCCAAAATTCTTTTGACTCTTTGACATGTTTTGTAAATGCCATTCTTAAAACACGTTGTTGAACATTTGCTCCATCCCTGATCTCTAAAACTTCTGATAATTGATCAGCATCTAACAGTCTTGGATTAATTTTTGCATCAATTACATTGATTCGTGGAATATTCAGTAGTGTGTAATCATTATGGTAATCAAAAATTATTACTGTTCCTTTTAATTTTGAAATTTGTTTTGTAACTAGCGAAACAAGATTACTTTTCCCCATTCCTGTCATTGCTAAAATACCTAAATGCCTTGAAACAATCTTGTCCAAATTTACTTTGGCATCAATTGTTTTGTTTCGTAACAGATTTCCAATCTTTACCCATCCTTCATTTTTCGGGCTGAAAATTTCTTCCAAGTCTTGTTTGCTTGGTTGAGTTATTTCTGTGCCTGGGACTGGTGGAATTGCAGGTATGATTGATTTTCCCCTTCTCAAGTTTTCTAAAAATCCTAAAATACCAATATGCGCTGTAAATGTTTTATCTCTTCTATTGAGTTCAGCAATTTCAGTACTTTCTACTGCTTCATCAAAATTTCTGACATCTGTAAAAGCAGCACTTGATATTGAAGATCTTTCAACTAATCCCAAAATTTCTCCTTCATCTGAACTCATTTTGATATATTCTCCTACTGATAGAGCCCTTGAAGTAATTGCTGTAACAAATGTAGGTTTTGATTCTCCTATTACAAAACCTAAACTCAACCTAATACCTCTCGTGAACCAATTTCATTACTTAATCCTAACAAACTAACCATCTTTGCAAGTTCTTTATCTGATATTTTACAGTTATTGTGTGCAATCTTTAGTGCATATGGATATCCTCCAATACTGGTTTTGTATAATTTATTCATGACTGATTTTATTTCATTATCTTCATGCTGATTTCCTAAAAATTCTAATTTGATTATTGGCGTGGAATCGCTTAATCTTACAAATGTAGAAGAAATGACTTTGTCTGTACCATATTTTTTTTCAACAAAGATCTTGCTAAATCCTGAACTATTCGTTACATGATTGTAGTAAAAAATATCCCCTGCAAGAGAACCTAAACTTTCAAATTGTTTTTTTGTATTTGATGTTTTTGCAATGAATATTACATTATTTCGTTTCTTCATTGTTTTTACAACTAATGCATCTAGAGATGATTGCCTTGTCATAAATTGAGAGTGTAATGAACCATCCATTAATACTAAATCTACTTGATCTACTGTTTTTTCACATGCATCTATTTCCATCTTACTTGCAATTCTTGAAAGGTCTGTATCAGAACCTAGCCCTGAATCATGTAAATCTACTAAAATCTCTCCATCTGATTTGATAGAAACCGCTGTTGTTGCCCAAAGCTCAATTCCTTGAAATTTAGTGTTGTTAAAACTACTGTCAATTCCTGCTGTTACTACTTCTTCTTTTATTGGTGTAAATTCTACCCAACTCTCTCTTGCTTTTTGTAAAATTTGCTCAAATTTAGGACCCTTAAGGATGGATAGCATTTTTTCTCTGTTGATAATGGCATCTTTGTATACTGTATTGAGCACAATGATAGTTCGTTAGTTTGAATAAAATCTTTAGGTTGCACTGAAGTTTGACAAAACTGATCCATCCAAACCATCATCTCAGAAAGTTCTACCTAAGGATTAGTCAGACTAGAATTAATTAAGAGACTATTTCTAATATTGATGAATGAAAAAAATTGGGTTGTTAGGTTGTGGTGCAATAGGTACTCAAATAGCGCTTGCAATTGATTCAGGAAAAATTCCTGCTATTCTAACTCATGTTTATGATATCTCAAAAGATGCTGCCATCGAACTGGTTTCAAAATTAAAAACCAAACCAGAAATTGTTGAAAACTCACATCTATTGTCTTCACACCCCGTAAATATTGTAGTTGAAGCTGCCTCTCAAGATGCTGTTAAAGATATCTCGCTAAGTGTTTTACAAAATAAACGTGATTTAATGATTATGAGTGTTGGTGCATTACTTGATGAAACCATTTATGATATTTTATCAGACGCTTGTAAGGATTTTGGAAAAACAATTTACCTTCCTTCTGGTGCAATTGCTGGTTTGGATGGAATAAAATCAATCAAAGATGAATTAGAATCATTATCTATTACTACTACAAAACACCCATGCTCTCTTAAAGGCGCACCATTTTTTGAAAACAGTGATATTAATTTAGATGCAATTACTTCTTCTACTATCCTCTTTGAAGGTACTGCAAAAGAAGCTGTCTCTTTATTTCCTGCTAACATCAATGTTGCTGCACTTTTATCATTATCAGGAATAGGTAGTGAAAAAACAAGTGTAAAAATTGTTGCTGATCCAAATACTGACAAAAACACTCATCATATTGAAGCTAAAGGTAAATTTGGAAAGATGATATTTACAATTGAAAATTTTCCAGACATTAATAATCCAAAAACAAGTAGGTTGGCAATTTTATCTGCAATTGAAACCCTGAGAAAATATTGCTCAGATGGTATTCAGATTGGTACCTAATATGGCAATAATTGCCACACTTGATAGTTTTTTAGAAAATTATAGACTGTTTCCTATTCTTTAAATCTCCATATTCTCAATTTTTTATGGCTTATGCTAGTACAACAGACTTCAAAACTCAAAGATGAGATTCTAAAACTCAAGAAAGAAAAGGGGGTGGTCATTTTGGCACACAATTATCAAATCCCTGATGTACAAGACGTAGCTGATTTTACAGGGGATTCCTTGGGGCTATCAAGACAAGCAGCAAAAGTTAAAGAAAAAATAATTCTATTTTGTGGTGTGCACTTTATGGCAGAAACTGCTGCAATTATTTGTCCTGAAAAAAAGATATTACTTCCTGATTTAGAAGCTGGATGTTCACTGTCTGATTCTATTACTGTTAATGAATTACGAAATTGGAAGAAACAGCATCCTGATGCTATTGTGGTAGGTTATGTTAATACCTCTGCTGAAATTAAAGCAGAACTTGATTATTGTTGTACATCATCAAATGCTGTAAATGTTGTAAAATCAATCTCTAAAGATAAAGAAATTCTATTTTTACCTGATATGTTTCTTGGATCTTATGTTGCAAAAATGACTGGAAGAAAAAATATGCACATATGGGCAGGTGAATGCCATGTTCATGCAGGAATTACTCCTGAAGACATTACTAAAAAATTAGATTCAATGGAAGATACTGAATTTATTATTCATCCAGAGTGTGGTTGTACTACTCCAATAATGTATGATGTTGCAGATGGTAGTTTTGATGATAAAAAAGTTTCAATACTTTCTACTGAAGGAATGCTAAAACATGTCAATGAATCAAAATCCAAGAACTTTGTTGTTGCCACTGAAACTGGAATTTTGTATAGAATGAAGCAACAAAATCCTGATAAGACATTCATTCCTGCATCAGACAAAGCTGAATGTCAATACATGAAGATGATTACACTTGAAAAAGTGTATGATGCATTGATTAATGAAAAAAATATTGTTACTGTTCCTAAAGAAATTGCCAACAAAGCTCGTTTGGCAATTAATAGAATGCTTGAAATCAGCTAAACTGTAGTGATTACATTGGTTGGGTTATTTAGTAGAACGCCAAAAGATCCTAATCAAAAAAAGAATGCTGAAAAACTTAAGGAATTCAAAAAACTTGCCAGACAAAAAAAGTATACTGAAGCTCTAAAATCAGGCACAGAATATTTGAAACAAGTACCCAATAATCATGATGCACTATTTACTGTAGGTGGAATTTACTATCTGAAAAACAAGTACAAGACTGCAATTTCTTATTTTGATAGAGCCCTTGAAATTGGTTCTTATGATATCGATGTCTTGCTTTTGAAGGCATATTCCCATCAGAAATTAGGTGAAAACAAACGAGCAATCCAATGTTGTGAAAAAATTAGAGAAATTGATCCAAAAAATAAAGCAGTTTCTGAATTATTAGAACAATTGAATTCTTAAATTTCTAAACTCATGTCAATTCCTTTAACAGAATTTGTAATACTGCCAACTGAAATAATATCAACACCTGTCTCCCCATACTTGGATATGTTCTTAGAATTTATCCCTCCTGATGCTTCAAGCATTACTTTGTTTCGTAATTTGTGATTCTTGAGAACTTTGATTGTTCGCTTGATTTGAGATGGAGAAAAATTATCTAACATAATTATTGTTGCTCCTTCTTTTGCAGCAAGAACTGCATCTGAAGTACTTTCAACTTCTACTTCGAATTTTTTATACTTTCTTTTTGCTTTTTTAATTATAGATAATAATGAATCCTCTACAGCAATATGATTATCTTTAATCATCACCATTTCATCTAACCTAAGCCTGTGTTTTTTACCTCCTCCTATCTCTACTGCCTCTTTGTCAAAGTATCGAAGACCTGGGGCTGTCTTTCTTGTTGCATACACTTTTGTTTTATTTGGAATTTTTTTTACAAGTTCGTTAGTTTGGGTTGCAATTCCACTCATTCTTGTAAGAAGATTTAATGCAGTTCTTTCACACATCAAAATCATTTTTGCATCTCCTGTAATGGTCATTATGATTTGATTTGGTTTTATTCTAGAACCATCTTTTTTCAAAATTTTGGCATTACACCCTTTAAGTTTGAAAATTTCTTTTGTATATGCTGCGCCTGCAACAATAGCATTTTCTCTTGAAATAACTCTAACCGAAATTTTTCTCTTGGGTAAAAGATCACTTGTAATGTCTCCTTTTCCTATATCTTCAGCAAGAAATTGTGACAATTGTTTTTTAGAATTAAATGACAATATAATGATAAAATATCAATGTAATTTTAAAGATTTAGAAATATTTTATGTTACTTTGATAGCATATTTGCCTTTTTGAGTGATGCCAAGAGTTTTTGAAATTTCTGAATTTGTTGGATCAACTACAAGTACAATTCCATTCCAATCTGGTGTCAAGTCTGATGATTTACAAACTGGACAAACTTTTCCTGTTGTTACAAATTTGCATTTTCGACATGCCATTTCTCGTGCCATCTTAACTTGCCTCTACTTTAGCTTCTTTTGCTGGTTCAATTGTATCCACACTAGCTTTTTTAATCTCTTCAGCAATCCATGCATCTGCACCAAGGAATGGTTGTCTGCATGTAATTCCAATCTTTCCCATTGATGCAGCTTTTCCTAATGAAACTGCAGTGATTCTTGCACGAAGTGTAGACCCAACTTTGAGTGTTCTTCCACTTTGATTAGCTAAAATCATTCCAGATTTTACATCACTCTTAAGATAATCATCCATCACTTGTGACAAGTGAAGTAATGCATCAGTTGGTCCAATTCTTACAAATGCACCAAAGTCTGTTATATCAACAATTTCTCCTAAAACAATTTCTTGTAATTTTGGATAAAATGTCAATACTTCAAATTCAACTTTATGGAATGTTCCACCATCTCCTGCAATCATCTTTCCCATCTCATCAACTTTAGCATCTAAAATCATAATGATATAACCCAAGTCTGCACTGATCATACTCTCGTACTTTTCTTTGAGAATATTCATTCCTGCTTTTTTGAGTGTAGTTCCAAACAAGCTTGGAGGAATCCTAACAACATCAACTAGAGTGGATATAGAAAACAACTGTGCTGTGTTTTTGAATTTCAATTTATGAATCTTTGGGTAATTTGGGCTTAAATTTCCAAAGATTTTGTTAATTTTTCAAATAATTGACAATTTCTTTTGTTCTTTGACTTATGTTTAAATAATGTAGAAGAACTTTTTGACGCTATGGTTGGAATCGATCAAGTTCTTGAAAAACTAAGTACAGTCATTGATCCTGATTTGAAAAAAGATATCGTATCAATGGGCATGATAAAAAACCTAGAACTTAATGATGGCAATCTGAAATTTACCTTAGAATTAACAACTCCTGCGTGTCCTTTCAATGTAGAAATTGAGGAGGATGTTCGAAAAGTAATTGCTGAACTCTCTGACTTGAAAAATTTTGATATGAATGTAACAGCTAAAGTTATGGAAGGACGTTCACTTGATGCCGATACTGGAATGGCAACTGTCAAGAACATTATTGGTGTTGCAAGTGGAAAAGGCGGTGTAGGAAAATCAACTGTTTCATTGAATTTAGCTTTGGCATTATCTCAAACAGGAGCTAAAGTTGGATTATTAGATGCTGATATCTATGGTCCTAGTATTCCATTGATGCTTGGAATGAAAGGTGGCTCCATGGAAGTTGAGGATAATAAACTTCAACCTGCAGACTCTAACGGATTGAAAGTTGTATCTTTTGGTTTCTTTGCAGACCAATCCAATCAAGCAGCAATTTATCGTGGCCCAATCATATCTGGAATCCTAAAACAATTTCTAGTTGACACTAATTGGGCTGATTTGGATTATCTTATTGTAGATCTTCCACCAGGTACTGGTGATATTCCGTTAACACTTGCACAAACAATTCCAATTACTGGTATTCTTGTTGTTACAACTCCACAAGATGTTGCTAGTAGTGTTGCAGTCAAAGCAGTTTCAATGTTTGAAAAACTAAACGTTCCAATTATCGGAGTTGTTGAAAATATGAGTCACTTTATTTGTCCAAACTGTGATGAAAAACACTATATCTTTGGTGAAGGTGGTGCAAAGAAAATTAGTGAACAATTTAACATACCTTTCTTAGGTGAAATTCCACTAAACGCTGGAATTATGGCTGGTTCTGATTTAGGTAAACCAATAATGATTACAAATCCTGATTCTCCAAGTGCAATTGCCTTTAGAACAAGTGCAAAAAATGTTGCAGCACAATGTAGCATTATTGCTGCAAAACTACAAGAAGAGATGGCATCTGAAAACTCTGATACAGAACCCGCCCCAGAGGCAAGTACTAACTAGTTTCGATTCCTGTGAAATTACCTGATTCTCTAAGAGACCAATTGAAAATTCCTTTAGGAATACTATTGCCTGAAAGTCAAGCTGATAAAATAAATATCCAAAAACATCTTTCAGAAAACTCCTATGTAATTACAGTGGGTGATAAAACAACTGAAAAAATGATTGAGTTTGGATTGATTCCTTCTCTTCAAATTATTGATAGCCAGGAAAAAAGAGTAAAAAGAGAACCCCCAAAACTAGCAAATGCCACTGAATTGACTGTAGATAATCCTGCAGCAGAAATTACTCCTCAAAGTATCGCCATTATTAAAAAGGCCTTTACTATGCAACCCCCTGTAAGACTCAATGTTAATGGTGAAGAAGATCTTTTAGTGATACCCGTTTGCATTTATGCTCCTGAAAATTCTATTGTTTTGTATGGTCAACCAAATGAAGGGTTAGTTTTAGTCAAAATCACTCCAGAAATTAGAAATAAAACACAAACATTACTTGATTCAATGGAATAATCGGGGTGTGATGAGACGGTGGCTGTATGATTGATGATTACCCTACTAAAACCTCTGACCCTATTAATTCATAATTTTGAAGAATCAAAATAAACCAAATATCTTACAACAATTGACATGTCCTGATAAACGCAGATTCCATGATGCTTTTATGTGAAGTTAGATCCTGACCTTAAATTACAAGTTTTAGAGAAAGTTGGAATTTATTCAAATAGGTTTTCTATATCTGAACCCAAACTTTTGTTTGTCACCAAAGAAGTACTTGACATGCCCCGTGAAATGACTGAAGGATGTAGAACATCTGCCTACAAATATTATGGTGTGTCTTATCTCCAACACAATCTAATTTTTCTTAATATTCGAAAAATCCCAGATGAGAAGACACTTGAAAACACAATAGTCCATGAATTGATCCATATGAGATTCCCATATCTTGCTCATGGTAAAAGATTCAACAAATTAGTAAGGCAAGGACTTCGAGGAAAAACATTTTTGCCATATCAAAAAAGAATTAAAGTCAATGCTATTTGATTTATATTTCCCAGAATTTGGCAAGCCAAGTATAACATGGAAATTCCAGAAATTCTGCCATTTGTCGCAGGAATTGCATCATTTTTAGTCGCTGGAGGCTTGGTTGCATGGATTTCAAAACAGCCTGCAGGAACAAAAGAAATGATGGATATTTCAAATGCAGTCAAAGAAGGCGCTGCAGCATTTCTAAAACGTGAAATGAAGATTATCATTCCAGTTGCCATTGCATTATCAATAATTATTGGGGTATTCCTTAATTTCTCAAACGGAATTGCATTTGCAGTAGGTGCAACACTTTCAGCAGTTGCAGGAGTTATTTCATTAAAAATTACAGTAAAAGCAGCAGTTAGAGCTGCAAATCTAAGTGGGTCTGGTCTTGGAAAGACATTTGCCATGGCCTTTAGAGGTGGAGCAACAGTTGGTTTAGCAGTTCCAGCAATGGCACTCTTAGCAATTACCGGGCTTTATCTCATTTTTCCTGACCCAATTACAATTGCAGGTGTTGGAATTGGCGCTAGTCTAATTGCTTTATTCATTAGAATTGGTGGTGGTATTTTTACAAAGGCAGCAGATATGGGTGCTGACTTGGTTGGAAAAGTAGAAGTAAACATTCCTGAAGATGATCCTAGAAATCCTGCAACTATTGCAGATAACGTAGGTGATAACGTTGGCGATGCAGCAGGAATGGGCTCTGATGTTTATGAATCTTATATTGTTACAGTACTTGCAGCATTGTTAATTGCAGCATTAATTGGTGCACCAAACTTCTTCCTTTATCCAATTCTAATTGGTTCTTCTGGAATGATTGCATCCATTATTGGTGTTGTAATAGTTGGCTCTAAGAATGTTACAGATGTGATGAAGCCACTTAGCCGTTCATTTTATGTTTCAGCAGCTATTGCAATTGGATTAAACTTTGTATTTATTACACAATTTATCGGTGAATCTTCAGCAGCATATGCTTTGTTTGGAAGTACAGTAATTGGTGTTCTTTTAGTTCCTGTAATTCAAAAAATCACTAACTATTACACAAGTTACAAAGAAAATCCTGTAAAGGAAATTGCAGACTCTGCAAAATGGGGATATGCATCATTAACATTAATGGGGATTATCAAAGGTATGCAATCAACAGGACCATTTATGATTACACTAGTTGTTGCAATTATTGTATCTTATAGTATTGCATCTTCTGCAGCTCCTGAAGGTGCAGACCCCGTACTGTATGGAATCTTTGGAACCGCTTTGACTGCAATGGCAATGTTGAGTCTTGCAGGAATTGTTCTAAGTATTGATGCATTTGGTCCAATTGCAGATAATGCCGGTGGAATTGTTGAGATGACTGGAATGGGCGAAGAAAATCGTAAAGTTACAGATGAAATTGATGCAGTTGGAAATACCACTAAAGCAGTAACCAAAGGATTTGCTATTGCTAGTGCTGCATTAGCTGCTTTAGCTATGATTCAGGCATTTCAATTTGAAGCATCTCATATCTTTGAAGGTGTGTTGGAATTAGATTATAGTTTAACAAATCCTGCAATAATTGTTGGTTTACTAATAGGTGGTTTGATTCCATTTATAATTACAAGTCAGCTCATTAACGGAGTTTCAAGAGCTGCAGGAAAAATGGTTGATGAAGTCAGACGACAATTCAAAGCAGATTCTGGAATTCTTGCTGGAACATCCAAACCAGATTATGCTAAATGTGTGGATATTGCCACTGCTGCATCGATTAAAGAACTTTGGAAACCTGCAATTGTTGCAATTACTGCCCCCATAATTTTGGGAGTATTGTTAGGTCCAACTGCTGTAGCTGGATTATTAATGGGTGCAGTTGTTACCGGAATCTTATTGGCATATCACTTGGCAAACACAGGTGGTGCATGGGATAATGCAAAGAAATTAATCGAGATGAAAGGTGAAAAAGGTTCTGAAATACACAAAGTTGCAGTAGTGGGAGATATTATTGGTGATCCTTACAAAGATACTGCTGGACCTGCACTTAACACTGTCATTAAACTACTCAATACAATTGCAATCGTCTTTGTATCTGCATTTGTCGCAATACTTGCTATCTAATTTTTATCTTCAACAAGTAAAGTCATATCTAATTCATCAACTTGAGATTGAATTGCTTTTTTTAATGTCTCATCGTGTTTGTCACAGAATTTGAAATAATTATCAACTGTCTGAAAACATCCACAAATCCATTTTATTTTCTTATCTCCTTCTACTGTACATTTTGAATACTTGTGTTCTGACATACTATCTCTAAATCTATTAATCTAAAAAATATAGTCCTTTGGAAAAAGGAAAAAAGTGTTTAAGGACAGCCTTCCATTTTTTGGATAAAGTAGCCGGTTTCCTTAATTGCCTGTTCAACAGGCTCTGGTGCGTTTTGTGAATGGCAGAATTGACATTCGTTTGTTGTCATTTCTGCATTTTCTTCACCAACTGACTTTAACCACTCTTTGCCATATGTGAGGGCTTTATCGTGATCTTTTTCACCAGTGATGACATCAAAGTGCATGGTATGACCATCTGCTGCTTTGACATAGGTATCATATACGTGAATTTCCATACTTGTTAATCAAAAAGGGGATATTTAATTCAAAACACCCTGTCAAACGGGGTATATTTATCAGTCATTCTATGACTATGTACTATGCAGAGAAGTTTTCTAATCTTTGAAAATTCTATCAAAAGTCAAGAAACTCTGAAAAGATATGGATATTATGTTGATATTTTCATTAAATTCTTCCATCTCAAGGATTATGATTCTCTAGCATCAATGGATTCAAAACAGCTTCAGATAATGGTAGAAGATTATGTGATGGATTTGAAATATTGCTGCAGGTCTTGTCAATAATCCTGATAAAACAAGTGCACCTGATGTTATCTCTAAAATGCCTATCATCATGGCCATACCCGTTGTCATTTCAGGTTGAATGCCTGCCATATTTTGTAACATCATCCCAAATCCTGCGGGATCAATTACTTTACCGTAACCTGCCCAGAAAAATGCAAAAGCCATGCCTATTCTTATCACAAGTAGGCTTGCTGCAGATTTATTTTCTGAATTTAGTTTCGCAAATACTGTTGACATTACAAAATACGTCTATAGACGGTATTTAATGAAATTCCCAAATTGATTTTTATGAAAAATTACTCTATGTATTTTCTTTCAGCTCTGTCTAATTTTGCTTCTACCTTTCTAATTACTGCATATAATGTTGGTAGATTAGAAGTTATTAGTTCTGATGGAAAAAACATGTCTCCATATCCTTCTCCTTTTCGTTCTATCAAATTATTTTTTTCTAGAACCTCTATGTTGTGCTGTATTGTTTTATAATCCAATTTTAATACTTTTGAGAGTTCCATAGAATTCAAAGAATCTCCAGTAATTGCACAAATTATTCTTAATCTGGTATATCTTCCACTCATTCCAGTAAATACTTTTGAAAATAGTTCATTCATGTGTTTGTCGATCTTAATATCATCATAATCTGGAACATCTTTGAAAATTTTATTTCTACACAAGGAATCAAATGTCATAACACACAATGTTGATTTTAATAATAGATTAACGTTTAACTAAATCATTTTTCATCAAATATGTTTGATAGTCTAGTGGTATCTCTTGGAAAAAACATGTCAATAAACCAATCAACTCCTACGCGAATTTTTTTCTCATTTGTCGGAAGTGTTGAAAGATAATATTGTTTCCAGATTAACCACGCAATCAACCCTCTAATCTCATATCCTAACAATAACGCAACTCCATCCTTTCTGCCAATTTTTGCCATTGAGCCTTTTGTATCATAAATAAAATCATTCTGAACCCCAACTCCATTGATTTTATTTTCAAGATTTTCTGCAACTGTTTTTGCTTGTCTAATTGCATGTTGAGCAGTTGGTGGATATGGTTTCTTACTGCGAGGATCCACTGAATATGCACAATCACCTAATGCAAAAACTTCCCGATGATCATCCAGTTTGAGTTGTTTATTTACAATTATTCGTCCAGACTGATGGTGGCTAGTGCTTAGTTTTTGTATTACTTCTTCTACCCTATTGCCTCCTGCCCATATTACTGTCAAAGTTGAAATTTCTTTTTTGTTACTTAACGTTGCAATATCTTTTGAAATATCTTCTAGTCTGGTGTCTGTGTATATTGTAACTCCTGCTTTTTGTAATGACTGTTTAGCATATTTTCCCAAGTTTCCTATTTCTGGTAAAATCTTATCTCCTGCAGACACTAGAATTATTCTGATACTGTCTTCGTGAATATTTCGATAAAACTTTTTAGCTGACTCTCTAACAAAATCATTTATTTCTCCAACTGTTTCCACACCTGAAAAACCGCCTCCAA
>LFEY01000007.1 GCA_001510275.1 Thaumarchaeota archaeon casp-thauma3 | reverse complement strand
GGTAAATCTCTAGATGGGTAATTCCCGCTTGGTGTGCGGAAATGAAATCACGCCGAGGCGGGTGGTTGCAGGACTAGAATTATCCGAAGGGATAACTTCTAAGACCGAACCATCGAAAGGGATGAGGTCCGGGAGGGAGCAATCCTAAGGTGGGACATCCACGCTTCCTCGTCAACGTGGCGGATCTTGTATGCCTTGAAATGGGGCTATTTGTCTAGACTGGAACCAGCAGATCTACTACCTTTATAATTAAAATCAAATTTGCAAAATTATGGAAGGAATAATTTCATTTGGAAATAAAAGAAATTATGATGATTTTAAGAAACAAATTCCAAGTTCAGTGTTACCTCTTTTTGATTCAATCAGAAAATTTTGTTTCTCTTTGGGAGAAAATGTAGTAGAAGATGTTAGAATGCATAGAGTAGTTTTTTGTAAATCAATTACATTTAGATGGTTTGCAGATATAGAACCTGAAAAAGAAGGTGTTATCATTAAAATTCAGAAAAGCCGAAAAGACCCTATACAAATTATTCAGATCAAAAAAGACCAGCAAATTTCAGAATTTAGTCAAATGCTTAAAGCGGCATTTGAAGAAATTCATTAATATAAAACATCAAATTTTGAAAATTCACCAGTAAATTTCTCATTACATATTTCTATATCTTCAACTCTAGCATTAGCAGGTCCCCCATGAGACCATTCAACAAGTCGACTAACTTTTTCTTCATTCCCTTCTAAAACAGCTTCAACACGTCCATCTTTGAGATTTTTAACCCATCCAAAAACATCATTTTTCTTTGCCATTACTTTTAGTGCCTGACGAAAAAATACCCCTTGTACTTTTCCTGTCACAAAAATTCTAATTCGTTGATTTGACAATCAAAGTCTATTTCTAGGAGGCATTAATCAATTTTAGGTTAAAAGAAAAACTACTTTCTTTCTTTAATTCTTGCTCTACCAGTCTTTCTAGCAGCAATACTACCTACCTTTGCACCAGGAGGAGCATCTCTTGAAACAGTTGAGCTCTGTCCAACGTGTTGATGGCGCCCACCACCATGTGGATGAACATAAGCAGCTTGAGCAACACCTCTAACAATGGGATATTTCTTTCCTTTAGCTTTAAAGCTACGCCATTTGTTACCTGCACTCATATAGTATCGTTCACTAGCTCCTCCTCCAGCAAGAGTACCAATCATGGCTCTGTTTTTTGGATTAAGAGTAGCAAATTTTCCAGAAGGTAATTTAACAGTAACACCTTCATCACCATGAGAGAAAATAGTTGCATTAGTACCTGCGGATTTAACGATAGCACCACCATCTCCAAAGTGCTTTTCAATATTACATACAACTGTTCCATCAGGAATGTTTTGAACACTAATGACATTTCCTTTTTCAATTTTTGATTTTAATCCAAATTGTAAAGTTGTACCCACTATAGTTCCAAGTACTGCAGGGACAAATGAAACAGCACCGTCCTCAAATCGGACTTTAGCTAATGGTGCTTCTCTACCACGTTCATGAACTAAATCGATAATTTTGCCTTCATGTTGTTCTGATAATGGAAAGCGGGGATAATTTGCCTTGGAACCTACTTTTCCAGTAGATGTAGATCTAAACTGATGCCCTCCACGGCCACGTCTTCTAACTAATGGTCTTTTACCCAAGCTAATCGTTTCCTACCCAAAGAGGATTTTAAGCTTGTGATTGCTATTTGAGAAAATTGCCACAAAGATATAAAAATTAGAAAAAGGGCATTTCTGTATGAGTCAAAATGCACTTTCTCTCAAAGTTCTTGAGGCATACACAAGAGACGTTGGAAGAGGAGTAGCAAGAATTGATTATGATTCTATGGACACTCTAAATGCATCTACTGGTGATGTCATAGAAATCAAAGGTAAAAGAAGAACAGTTGCAAAATGTCTTCCACTATATCCATCTGATGAAGGGAAAGGGATTATCAGAATTGATGGACTTGGTAGAAATAATTCAGGAATTGCAATTGGAGATACAATTTCGGTTAGAAAAATAAAGGCAGTAGCTGCAGAAAAAGTTGTAGTTGCCCCATTAGAAGCAATTCCTCCAATTGATGAAAGATATCTTGCAGATGCTTTAGAAAGTGTTCCTTTAATTAAAGGAGATAATGTAATGGTCCCATATTTTGGTGGGCGTTTAACTTTTCAAGTTATAGGAGTAACACCAGCAGCTGATGCTGTTTTAATTACTCAAAAAACTGTTTTCCATATTGCAGAAAAAGGAGAGACATTACGTGGAGTTCCACAAGTTACCTATGAAGACATTGGCGGTATATCAAATGAGATTAAAAAAGTTAGAGAAATGATTGAACTTCCATTAAGACATCCAGAAATTTTTGAAAAATTAGGTATTGAAGCACCAAAAGGTGTCTTACTGTATGGACCTCCAGGTACAGGAAAGACTCTACTTGCAAAAGCAGTTGCAAATGAAAGTCAAGCTCATTTCATCAGTATATCTGGTCCAGAAATAATGAGCAAGTTTTATGGAGAAAGTGAAGCAAGACTAAGAGAAATTTTCAAGGAAGCAAGAGAAAAATCTCCATCAATAATCTTTGTTGATGAAATTGATTCAATTGCACCAAAAAGAGAAGAAGTTACAGGGGAGGTTGAAAGAAGAGTTGTTTCTCAAATGTTATCATTGATGGATGGATTAGAGGCAAGAGGAAAAGTTATTGTCATTGCAGCAACAAATAGACCAAATGCAATTGATCCTGCACTTAGAAGACCAGGAAGATTTGATAGAGAAATTGAGATCAAAGTTCCAGATAAAAAGGGAAGAAAAGACATCCTTTTAATTCACAGTAGAAACATGCCATTAAATGATGACGTTGACATAGATAGAATTTCATCAGTAAGTCACGGATATGTTGGCGCAGACTTGGAATATCTTTGTAAAGAGGCTGCAATGAAATGTTTGAGAAGATTATTACCTGTTCTTGATTTAGCAGAAGAAAAACTCCCTCCAGAGACTTTAGATAAACTAATTGTAAATCAAGACGACTTTACAAAAGCATTGGTTGAAGTAACACCTTCAGGAATGAGAGAAGTTTTCATTGAAAGTCCAGATGTAAAGTGGGATGACGTTGGAGGTTTAAAGGAAGTCAAACAAGAGCTACAAGAAGCTGTTGAATGGCCAATGAAATATCCAGGTCTTTATGATAAACTAGGACATAAAATGCCAAGTGGCATATTACTTCATGGTCCAAGTGGCACAGGAAAAACTTTACTTGCAAAAGCAGTTGCTACAGAAAGTGAAGCAAACTTTATCTCAGTAAGAGGTCCTGAACTTTTATCAAAATGGGTTGGTGAGTCAGAAAGAGGAATAAGAGAAATTTTCAAAAGAGCACGTCAATCTGCACCATGTGTTATATTCTTTGATGAAATTGATTCAATTGCACCAATACGTGGAGCAGGAGGAGAAACTGCTGTTTCTGAAAGAGTGGTTAGTCAATTGCTGACAGAATTAGATGGAATGGAAAATATGCATGGTGTTGTAGTTTTGGCTGCAACAAATAGAGCAGACATGATTGATCCGGCATTACTAAGACCAGGAAGATTTGATAAGATTATTCAGATTCCACTTCCAGACAGAGAAAGTAGAAAGAGTATCTTGAAAATTAATGCAGCAAAAATACCAACAATTGTTGAAGAAAGTGATCCTAATCATGTTGATTTTGAGAAACTAGCTGACATGACTGATGGGCTTAGTGGTGCAGACACAGCAGCTATTGCAAACACTGCAGTTTCCATAGTTATTCACAAATTCCTAGATAGTAATCCAGATGTAAAAGATCTTGAGAAAAATAGTGCTGATGCTAAAGTAGAAATGAAACACTTTGAAGAAGCTGTAAAGAAAGTACGAGACCAAAAAGACCTCAAGTTAGGCGAAAAACTAGTAGCTTCCTACTACAGGTAGTTTTAATAAAATAACAAATCTAATTCTCGTAAATGTCAGAACATAGAGGATATGAAGGAGGTTCATTAGAATTTCTAAAGGCAAATCAGGTTTCAGTGGGAGATTCAGTTAAGATATTGGCAGATATCACTTATTCAGGCATAATTATGCCAAGATACGAGCATAGTGATGATAAACATATTGTTTTGAAATTAAACAGTGGCTACAATATTGGTTTAGAAATTGCAAAGATTGAGAAAGTTGAAAAAATCCAATCTGTAGAAAAAATCATTGAGCAAGATAAAAAATTAGAAAAAGTTGTAGGATTGCCAAAAATCTTGTTATTATCAACTGGAGGAACAATTGCAAGCAAAATTGACTACAGAACAGGAGCAGTTACACCTGTATTAACAGCTGAAGAATTGAACTCGTCTGTTCCAGAACTTGCTAAAATTGCAAACATAGATGCAGAGGTTCTATTGTCAGAATATTCTGAAAACATAATGCCAGAACACTGGTTACAAATTGCTGAAAAAATTAATGAGTATTCTAAATCAGATTATTCAGGAATAATTATTGCACATGGAACAGATACAATGCACTATACATCATCCTTTCTTTCATTTGCACTTGCAGGATTTCCAATTCCTATTGTATTGGTTGGATCTCAAAGATCATCAGATCGCGCTTCATCAGATGCAGCATTAAATTTGATTGGAGCAACAAAATTTATCACAGAAAGTAATACTAAAGGAGTTTACATTGTTATGCATCAAGATGAAAATGATGATACTATAGCATGTCATGTTGGAACAAGAGTAAGAAAAAATCATACAAGTAAAAGAGGTGCATTCCAAACAATTGGAGATAATCCAGCATTCATAATCACAGAAAACAAAATTCAGAAAAATATTAAAAAAGATTTTTTTAAAATAAATAAATTTCAATCAAGAATTAAACTAGATACACGTGTTGCTTTAGTAAAATATTATCCAGGATACAATCCCAAGTTATTAGATCAAATTATTGAGATGGGTTATAGAGGAATAATTTTTGAAGGAACTGGATTAGGCCACATTGGAAATACAATGTATGAAAGTGTAAAAAAAGCAAATGAAAAAGGAATTTTTCTAGGAATGACTTCCCAGTGTATTGATGGCAGAATTAGAATGACAGTATATGAAAGTGGACGAGATTTACTTGATTTAGGCATAATTCCATTAGAAAATATGATTCCAGAAGTGGCATTAGTAAAAGCAATGTGGGTAATGGGAAACTTTCAGGATGGAGAGGAAATTAAAAAAAATATGCTTGAAAATATTGCATCGGAATTATCAAGTTAGGGAGGAAAACAGAGTGTCAGAATTTTCTATAAGTGATGTTGGAGTAAAAGTAGGACTCGAAATTCATCAACAATTAGCAACTAACAAGAAATTATTTTGCAATTGTACACCATCAGAATCAGATGAATATTTTATAAAATTTCAGAGAAAATTACGAGCATCAAAAAGTGAATTAGGTGAATTTGATCCTGCTGTCCTATTTGAAAAATCTAAATCAAAAACAATAATGTATTATGCTAACCCAGAAAGCAGTTGTCTTGTAGAACAAGATGAAGAACCACCACATGAATTAGATGAAGATGCAAAAAAAATTGCGTTAATTATTGCTTCTGTATTAAAATCTAACATTTTCAGTGAAATCTATCCTATGAGAAAAACAGTTGTTGATGGTTCTAATACAACTGGATTCCAACGTACGATGTTAATTTCACAGGGAGGATTCTATAATGTTGAAGGAACAAAAATAGGAATTCAATCAATTTGTCTTGAAGAAGATGCTGCAAAAATCTTAGGAGAACAAGGATCGGTAAAGAAATATGGTTTAGAACGTCTTGGAGTACCTTTAGTTGAAATTGCAACAGAACCTTTTGAAGTAAAACCAGAGGAAATCAAAAAAATTGCATTATCTTTAGGAAGAATTTTGAGAAGTACCAAAAAAGTGAAAAGAGGTCTAGGTTCAATCCGACAAGATGTTAACGTATCAATCAAAGAAGGAGGAGTTGTCATTGAAGTAAAAGGGGTGCAACAATTAGAACAATTAGAAAAAGTTGTAGAATATGAAGCAAAAAGACAGCATGGATTACTAAAAATATCAAAAGAATTGCAAAAGAAAAATTGGACACATAACGATAAGGAAGATAGAAAAGACATTACAGAATTATTTTTAAAATGTAAATCAAAAATTGTTCAAAATGCCATAAAGAAAAATCAGAAAATTTTTGCTGTATCTTTTAGAAACATGGCTGGAATATTTGGATATTCACCATATGAAGATATAAGATTAGGAAAAGAAGTAGCAGAATTAGTACGATTTTTTGGATTAGGTGGTATTTTTCATTCAGATGAATTACCTAATTATGGAATAGAAGAATCAGATCTAGAAAATCTAAAAGAATTTCTAAAAATTAATGAGAATGATGGGTTTTTGATATTAGCTGTTCCTGAAGAAAAAATCCATACCATTGTTGATCAAATAATTTTAAGAATTGAACACATCAAAAATGAAGGCATACCAATAGATACACGATTAGCTACTCAAGCAGGTGAAACAAAATTTCTTAGACCTAGACCAGGTTCTGCAAGAATGTATCCTGAAACAGATATTCCTCCAGTCTTAATCTCAAAAGAAGAATTAGAAGATGCAGAAAAAAATATACCAAAATTATGGGATGAATCTATTAAAGAATTACAAACAAAATATGAAATTAACCCACAACTTACAGAACAGATTTTTGATTCGCGATATATAGAATTATTTGAAAAAATTGTTGAAACAACTAAAGTTAATCCTACATTTGTTGCATCAGTTCTTTGTTCTACAATTACTAATTTAGAGAGAAGTGGGCTAAATTCTAACTTATTACGAAATGAGGATATTATAAAATCATTTCAGTTATTAGAAGAAGAGAAAATTGCAAAAGAAACAATTGAGATAATCTTTGAAAACATCATGGCTGGAAAGTCACAAACAATAGAAGATGCAATGAAAAATGCTTCAATTGAGGCTGTAGATGAGTCAGAATTAGAGAAAATTATTAAAAATATAGTAGAAAAGAATCAAGAAATCATTAAAAATCAAAAAGAAAGAGCAATTGGGCCACTTATGGGAATTGCAATGAAGGAATTGAGAGGTAAAGCTTCTGGTGAAATGATAAACAGTCTTCTTTTAAAAAATATCAAGAAGAAATTAACAAGTATCTGATTGTAATGCGGGAAGTGGGATTTGAACCCACGAACTCCTAGAAGATAAGGATCTGAACCTTACGCCGTTGACCAGGCTGGGCGACTCCCGCATTGTAAATTTTTAAAATCTAGAATAAGTTTCTTTATTATACATGAAACAAATACATCCAATTAATCAAAGTGAGAAGATGGAATTTAGAGAAGTATATTGTACAAATTGTAAAAAAGTACTTGGACGTTATAATATTAAATTCTACAATGAGAGCAAAATTGAAGAATTGTTAAAAACAACTCATGTTACTCATATAAGAAATGGACATCATGTTAACCTTAGAAAATTTGTAAAAGATTAATTCAGTTTTATTTTTTCAATTGCTTCTGAAAGGTTTGAAATTCTATGTATTTGATTTTCTGAAATATGTTGATTCCATGGTTGTGAATATAAAATTACTTTTTTGTTATGCTGAAGAATTTTTAATGCATTTAGAGGTGAATCGTCAATAAATATATCATAATCTAAATCAGCTTTCATCGGTCCATCAATTACTGATACATAATTGTCATAGGATATATTGTGATGATCAAGCCAGTTCTTTACAAAAGAATCAGTAGAACGTTCTCTTGCAGTAACAATATCTACTTGACCTATATTTGAGAGGTTTTTTGTAACTGAAGATAGATTTTCTTCAGTAGGGGGAATTGACTTCCAATTTTTCCAACATGAACTTAACTCGGTATAAAAATCATAGCGATTAATTTCGAATTTTTTCCAAAAATCCCAATCAGTTATATCATGTTTAGAGATTTTTGGTCTGATTGTATTGCTATAATTTAACCAAGATTTTATTACATCTGCAAGTACACCATCAACATCTAACGCAATTTTCATTTTTTACCAATCAGTCACTAGCTTTTTGAAATTCATCTAGAAGGTTTTTTTGATGTTTATTGAGTTTTTTAGGAATATTAATTACAATTCTGACATATTGATCCCCTTTACCTCTAGAATTGATATGTGAAACCCCCTTTCCTTTTAATTTGATTATAGTATTTGGTTGACTACCTGAATCAACTTTGATTTTTTCTATACCTTCTAAGGTTGGAACAGTAATTTCACAGCCTAATGCAGCATCAACCATTGATACATCATGATCATAGAAAATATCTTTCCCATCTCTATTAAATTTAGAATGTGGTTGTACTCGAACTCTAACAATTAAATCACCATTAGATCCTCCAGCAACTTCATTTCCTTCTTCTGGAACAGTATAATCACCTGAATCAATTCCAGGTGGAATTTCAAAAGTGACTTTTTTTGAACCTTTTTTCTTACCTTGCCCTCTACAATCTCCACAAGGAGTTTCAATAATAGAACCTTGACCTCTACAAGTAGAACATGGTGCAGCTGTTACAAATGAAGCAAATCCCATAGTACGAGTTTGTCGTACTTGTCCTTGACCATTACATGTAGTACATGTTTTCTTGTTAGTACCAGGTTTACAACCAGAACCATGACAAATATCACACTGAATCTGTTTTTGTAGATCAATTTCCATTTTTTTTCCATGAAGAACATCCTCTAAAGTTACTGAAGTTTCAAAGAGAATATCAGAACCACGTTGCTGACTAAATCCGCCACCTCCACGACCAAAAATTGATTCAAAAATGGAATCAAATCCGCCACCTCCACGACCAAATATGTCACTAAAATCTCCACGTGCACCTTGAAAAATATCTTCACTGCTGTATCTACCATCTACACCAGCATGTCCATGTTGATCATAGAGTTGTCTTTTTTCAGTATCTGAAAGAACAGCATATGCCTCAGAAATTTCTTTGAAATGTTCTGGAGCATCTGAAGAATTATTACGATCTGGATGAAATTTTAATGCTAATTTTCTATACTGTTTTTTGATTTCATCTACAGGTGATGATTTTGAAACTCCTAAAACTTCATAGTAATCCCGTTTTGCAGACATGGATCACTCCTTAATCATAATTGTTGTATAAATGATTGAATTTGAAAAATTAGTTAGTTTTTGTTTCATCAGTTGAAGAGGATTCTGTTTTTTGATCATCAGTACCTTGTTGTCCTTCAGCTCCAGTACCTTGTTGTCCTTCAGCTCCAGTACCTTGTTGTCCTTCAGCGCCAGGTGGAGGTGAAGCATTTTTGTAAAGTTCGGTTGTTACTTCATTAACTAAAGATTGTAATGCTTCAAGTTTAGGTTTTAATTCATCAGGTTCTTTATCTAGAACTTCTCTAACTTCTTTTACAGCATCAGTAATTTTGATTCCTTGTTCTTGAGAAATTTTATCCTTAAGATCATGATTAACTAATTTTTCTGTAGTGTAAATGTAACTCTCTGCTTCATTCTTAAGATCAATTTTTTCTTTCTTCTTTTTATCTTCATCAGAGAATTTTTCTGCATCTTCTTTTAATTTTTCAATTTCTTCTTTAGATAGCTTTGATGTAGATTCAATAGTAATTTTTGCTTCTTTTTGTGTTCCAAGATCTTTTGCTGTGACATTAATTATTCCATTAGCATCAATATCAAATTTCACTTCGATTTGAGGAACTCCTCTTGGAGCTGGTAGTAAATCAGTGAGATTAAAGCTCCCTAAGGAAACATTGTCGGTTGCCATGGGTCGTTCACCTTGAACAACATGAATGGTTACAGCTGTTTGATTATCAGCTGCAGTTGTGAAAACTTTACTCTTGGAAGTTGGAATTGTTGTATTTCTCTCAATTAATGGTTCTCGAACTCCACCCAAAGTTTCAATTCCTAATGTTAATGGAGTAACATCAAGTAATACTATATCACTAGCAACATCTCCTGCGATAATTCCTGCCTGTATTGCTGCTCCCATTGCTACTGCTTCCATAGGATCTACACCTGATTCAGACTCTTTACCAACAATTTCACTTACAAATTTTCTAACTAATGGAATTCTTGTTGGTCCCCCAACCATGACAATTTTACTAATATCAGACTTGGCAAGTTTTGCATCTTCAAGTGCTTTTTCTAAAGAAGGTCTACATCGTTGAACAATTGGTCCAATTAATTCATCTAGTTTAGCTCTAGTAATTCTTAATTCAAGATTTTTGGCACCTGTTGATGGATCTTGTGCAATAAATGGTAAATTAACATCTGTTTCCATAACTGTTGATAATTCAATTTTAGCTTTTTCAGCAGCTTCTCTAATTCTTGCCATTGCAGTTGAATCTTGTGAAAGATCAATGCCTTCTTTTTTCTTAAATTCATCAGTAATGTAATCAATTAGAACTTTATCCATATCTGTACCACCTAGCTGAGTATCTCCAGATGTACTCATTACTTCAAAAACACCTCCTCCCATTTCCATTATGGTAACATCTAATGTACCACCACCAAAATCAAAGACAAGGATTTTCATGTCTTCTTTTGTTTTATCTAATCCAAATGCTAATGCTGCTGCTGTTGGTTCATTAATTATTCTAACAACATCAAGACCAGCAATTGTTCCTGCGTCTTTAGTTGCTTGACGTTGATTATCATCAAAATATGCAGGAACCGTAATCACTACTTTCACCACAGGTTCGCCAATAAATGCCTCAGCATCTTTTTTAATTTTTTGTAGAATAAATGCAGAAATTTGTTGAGGTTTGTAATCTTTATCAAGAATTTTAAAAATATGATCAGAACCCATTTTTCTTTTAGCAGCAACAATAGTTCTGTCAGGATTTGTTATTGCTTGTCTTCGTGCAGGTTCACCAACTAAAAGTTCACCATCTTTAGAAAATGCTACAACTGATGGAAATGCTTTTCCTCCTACAGTAGCTCCTTCTGCAGCAGGAATAATTGTTGGTTTTCCACCCATAACAACAGCAGCAGCAGAGTTACTTGTTCCTAAATCAATCCCAATAATTTTAGTCATATTTTATCATCATCCTTTTTTGAAATTTCTACGAGTGTAGGTCTTATGACCCTCGCATGAGAAATATATCCCTTCCTGATCTCTTTTGTAATTGTGTTATCATCTAAATCAGAATCAGTAATAATGGATATTGCTTCATGAAAGTTTGGATCAAAAATTTCGCCTAATGCATCAATTGGAACAACATGATATTTTTTCAATAATGAGTCCATATTTTTCAAAATAGAGTCTAGACCATCAGTATTAATTTTATTTTCAGAAAAAACTTCTTTAGCTCTAATGAAATCATCATATATTTTTAAAAAATCTAATACAAATTCATCAACTTTAGTATTAACACCATTTTCTATATCAGATTGTGTTTTTCGATTAAGATTCTGAAAGTCTGCCAAAACATGTTTTAATTTTTCTTCATACTCTGATGTTTTTTGTTTTTCTGATTCTAATAATTTTGATAGTTCTTCAACACTTATTTCTGCAGGTTTCAAATCTTCTAGAAAATCATTAGATTCAGGTTCATTTTCAGATACTACATTAACAGGGATTTCGTCAGAATTATTTTCAGTTGACAAAGCAAACAAAATAATAATTTAGGTAATTTAAAGTGTTATTGAATTGTTTCACATAAAGGATTAGCCTTAACAACAATTAGATCAGAATTTTCTTTGGTCTTTTTAATATGTTCAAAATCAGTTTTTGAACATGCTACAACAATTGTAGTTTTGTCACTATGGAAAAGATCAAAGTTTGGATCTTCATAAGCTTCTACATCACCTATATAATCACGTAATTTTAAGGTCAAATTTTGAAGCATCTCAATCTTATCCCCACGCATTGCATGTTGATCAAGAGTCCAAGATAATGCAATTTTTGTTCTACTAGCTTTAAGATCATTTTTCTTTAATGTTGTTCTAATTTCATCAATTAATCGCTTGACGTATCCATCAATTCCTTTTACACTTCCATTAATTAGATACATGAGAGTATTTGCACCCTCAAATGAGGAACCTAGAGATTTTATATCAAATAGCCCACTAACCATATTATCAAGAAATATTTCCTGAAAATCATCTGAGGATAAATCATTTTTAGTAATTTCATCTTGTGCGTATTTACACACCTCTAAAACACTACACAAACTAGAAAATCTAGATAAAATTTTAATAGCATGAAAATGTTCTGACGATGAAATAGCAACAAATCTTTTCTCTTTTTTACCTACAGTAAGTAGATCAAATAATTTAGAATCTTCCTTTCCATTAAAAGAACCAATAACATTTGGTTGTGGATTTAGATCTTCTAATGGATAATAAAAATATGAAATATGTTTTCCAACTTCAAACCCGGTTATATGTTCCAGTAATGAAATAGTTTCGTTGTTACCTCCAAATCCTGTTGGAAGAGTGAAAACAACTGAACTATTTTTCTTTAATGATTTCACTGCATCCTTAAATTTAGAATGGATTTCAGTTTTGATATCTTGTCCTGTTTTTCTAATTCTTGGGGTAAAGAAAAGATATTGAGCTTTTGAAATGGCTACATCGATAGGTTCCATAGCCAATAATGGTTCATCTTCTTTTAGAGAAGACACATTTGGGTAAGTTTTAGCTATTTCTGCAGTAAGTGAAATTGCGGAAGGAGTTGATTCATCGATGATGGAAACATCAGCTCCTTTGATTGCCATTTGAGATGCAATAGCATATCCTTCTGTACTAAGTCCATAAACAACAACTTTTACTCCCCCCATTACACTTACAGCTGCATAATAGACTAAGAAAAACTTATTGAACTTAGTACAATGATAGAAATTACTTGAAAATATGGATAGACATTCTTACACCAAAACAATTATTGTTTTCTGAACAAATAATTAAAAAATTAGGGAAAAAACACGATTTTTTGTGTACTTCTAGAGAATACAGAGAAGTTACGAAATTGGCAAAAATACGTAATTTTGACCTTATTTTTGTCGGAAAACATGGAGGCAATGACAAGAAAGCTAAACTTGAAGCCAGTATTGACAGAATGGGAAAGATTTATGGAAAAATTAAGGCATTTTCACCAGATATGACAATTAGTTTTTGTTCTCCTGAAGCAGCAAGGATTTCATTTGGTTTGGGAATAAAACACGTAGCATTTGGGGATTCACCACATGCTGATGCAGTTATGCGATTAACATTACCCTTAATTCAAAAATTGCTTATTCCAAATGTTATTCCAAAAAATGAATTTTCTAAATATGGAATAGATAAGAAAAATATTATTTCATACAAAGCAATAGATGCAGTTGTTACCATCAAAAGAAAAATAAATCAAGAAGCATCATTACCATTTAAAGATAATAAAAGAAAAAATATTTTGATTAGGGTAGAAGAAAAAGAGGCATCATATGCATCAAAATCAAGCAAAATAATTCCAATCATTAAACAAATTGTAAAGGAGTGTAGTAAAGAAAATATTGTAATTTTAGGTAGATACACTAAACAAATTCAAAATCTTCAAAAAAAGTTTGGTAAAAAAACCAAAATTGTTAAAATGTCATTTGATGGAAAGCATTTGTTAAACAATACTGATATTTTTATTGGATCTGGAGGAACTATGACTGCAGAATCTGCATTATTAGGAATTCCTACTATTTCTTACAATGCAGTTCCAAACATCATAGAGAACTATCTAGTAAAAAAACATCTAGTAAAAAGAGAAACAAATCCAGTAAAAATTTGTAATTATATTAAAAAAATTGTTACGACATCCAATAGAGAACATCAAAAAAGAGTAAGGAAAATCGTAGTTAAGATGGAAGATCCTATTCAAAAATTAATGAATGTAATAAAACAATAATTTCTAATTATACCGTTAGGGACAAATTGAAATAAAAAGTTCATTAAGGGAAGTGGCGTGCTCGGTTTAACAGCCCGGTAGTGTAGCGGTCAAGCATATGGGCCTTTGAAGCCCGTGACGCCAGTTCGAGTCTGGCCCGGGCTACTTTATTTAAAATATGGATAGAATGAGGAATTAGGTACAATGACAGATATTGTTTTGGGTATGGGCGAGGTAGGAGAGACTATATTTGATTTACTTATTGAAAGAGGGTTTGATTGTATTGGAATTGACATTGATAACTCAAAATGTAAAAACTATTCAGAAAATTCTACAATAGAAAATCCAGAATATCTTCATGTATGTCTTCCAGGTGAATTAACAGAATTTGTCGATATCACATCAAATTGGATTAGTAAGATTGAGGGTTTGAAAGTAATCGTAATACATTCAACTGTTAAACCAGGAACAACAAAAAAAATACAAGAAAAATCTAAAACTCCAGTTTTATTTTCACCAGTACGTGGAGTACATAGTAGATTTTCCGAAGACATTAAAAAATACACTAAATTTATTGCAACAGAAGATAAAGAATTAGTTCCAGAAATAAAGTCAGATTTAGAAAAAAGATTTCAAAAAGTAGAATGGATGTCAAATACTAAAACAGCAGAGCTAGCAAAAATATTAGTTGATACAACATATTATGGATGGTTAATTAATTATGCTCAGATCACAAAAATGATTTGTGAAAAAGAAGGTATTGATTTTGATGAAATGTGGAAATTTGCTGATGAAATCCATGAAAATTTAGGTAACAGACCAAAAATGTATCCAGGTATTATTGGAGGACATTGTGTAATTCCAAATCTAAGTTTAATAGAAAATGAAAATCTAGACATAATTAAAAAAATTAATGAGACGTATGAAAAATTCAAAAAAAGTTCTAATTTCTAAAAGTCTAGTTTTGTTAATAATTTTGATGCAATTACAAAGAGAACAGCTGCAATTCCTACAAGAATTATCATTTCATAAATTACAAATTCTGTGAAGGTTCCAAAAATTCCCGCTCTAATTACATCTACAAGATAAGTTAATGGATTTAGATAAAATGCAGTACGTAATGGCTCTGGGACTCCATCAGCTGGATAAAATGCAGTACTGACAAAAGCAAAGAATAGAAAAACAGTATTAATAATTACATTAAATCCCTCACTTGAGCGTAATCTGGTAGAGATTATTGATGCCAATGATCCAAATAACACAGATCCTGTAATTGCACCAAAAATGATTATTGGAATTGTAATAAACGAAAATTCTACAGATTCAAAAAATACTGGATAGCCAACTACAGCTATCAAAGATGCGCTTACTAATCCAATTATGCCTATAGTGCAGATATTGCTGAGAATATAATGACTTCTAGTAAATGGTCCTGACATAATTTGTTCAAACATACCATGCCTTCTATCATTCCAAATAAGGATACCAGAAATTAGTGTACTATTCATAATGTTAAATCCAATCATACCCGATGCCAAAAATGCTGGATAGTCAAGATCTTTAGTACCAAAAGGAACTTCATGAATTAATGGTGCATATGCAAAACCTGCAACAAAAATATAGATTAAAGGAAAAATTACTTGCCAAATTAAAAATCCAGGGTTAAGGGAAATTGTTAGGTTTCTATTAACTAATCTAATTATTGGATGCATTTTCTTTCACCATATTCAAAAAGATCTCTTCAAGATTTGTTGGAACTGCAGATAGATCTTCAATATCTATAGCGTTATCATTGAGTATTTTTAATATTTGTAATAATACTAATTCTGATTGTTCTGAATGAATTATTATATTAGTTCCACTCTCAAAATCAATTTTACAGTCTAAAATTCCAGATAAAAGAGAAGTAATTTTAGATTGTTTTTCTAACAAATGAATTTTTATAGTTTTTTCTTTTCCAAATCTATTCTTCAAGGCATCAGGAGAATCAACAGTAATTATTTTTCCCTTATCAATTATCGCTATTTCATCACAAAGATATTCAGCTTCAGTTAGAATATGTGTTGTATAAAAAATTGTTAATCCTGTTTTTACTTTATTTTTTAAATAATCTAATAATTTTCTTCTGGCACTTGGATCTAAACCAGCAGTAGGTTCATCTAAAAATAACAATTCCATATCATGCATAAATTCACGTGCAACTTGGACTCTTCTTCGTTGACCAATTGAAAGATCTTCATTTCTTTTTTTACGAATTTCAACTAGATCAAAATCTTTCAAAAGTTGTTCCATTCTAGTTTTACGTTCAGTTCTTGGAATATTCCACATCATTCCATATTTATCGAGTGATTTTTCAACAGATAGTGTAGGCTCATAACTTGGCTGCTGTAAGACAACACCGATTTTATGGCGTACTTCAAGAGGGTTTTTGACAGCATCCACGCCCAAAATAGAAAGAGAGCCACTTGAAGGTGGAATTAATGTTGTTAGTAGTTTGATTGTAGTTGATTTTCCAGCACCATTAGGACCTAAAAATCCAAAAACCTGACCTGATTTAACAGACAAGACAAGATCATCCACAGCTTTAATTGATCCATATGATTTTGACAGATGATTAACATTAATGCAAGACATAACACAACTGCGATCTTCCTATTAATTTAGTTAATGAGGTAAATTAAGATAATTTTTAGAAGATTTGAATCAATTCGGATAAAACATGTAGGAAATTCAGAAAAATATAGATTTCAGAATTCTGATCTTGAAAGAAGATATGATAGAGCGATCATTTTTGTAAGAAATAAATTTTAAGAATTAATGAAATTTTTATTAATAGAACAAGTTTAGCAACAATGAATTGTCTGAATTTGAAAATCTGATTGCTAAATTACTCGAACAAAAATCTGAATTAACTAGAGAATCTATAGAAGAGCTGATTAAACAGAAAAAAGAAAAAATTGGTGCAGGATACTTGACAGATCAAGGAGCATTATTTTTGATAGCATCTGATTATGATGTTACCTTATCAGAGCCACTAAAAATTGAAATGGAATTAAAGGATCTATATGCAGGGGCAAAAGAAATTTCATTAGAAACAAGAGTTTTGAATCTTTCACCTGCAAAAGAATTTTCAAGAAAAGACGGTTCACCATTTTTTCTAAGAACAATGACAGTATATGACACAAATTCTACTGCTAGTGTAAAATTATGGGATGAAAAAGCAAATTTACCTGGAATTGAAAACCTGAAACCAGGAGATTTAATTAAAATTATCAAGGCATATGTTAAATCTGATCTTGATGGTTCACCAACAATAAACATTGGTTCTGGATCAAATATTGAAACTACAGATACAAAAAGTGAGATCCCAACCATAGATACTATCACAAAAGATGTTAGTGAACTACAAGAAGGACAAAAAGATCTTGTAATTTCAGGAATGATTGATGGTGTAATTAGTGGAATGGAATTTACTAATTCGCGTGGTAAACCTGGAAAAGCCCTTAGAATGAGGCTAAAAGGAAAAGATGACAGTGCCATGAGAGTTGTTCTATGGGGAAAAGATGAATCATCTATTCCAAACATGATTTCTCAGTCAGCCAAAGTAAGATTACTTGGAGTCAAAGTAAAATCAGGAAATCAAGGATTAGAAATTCATGGTAATGATGCAACTATAATTGAGATTGAAGGAGGAAAAGAAGCAGAACTAGTAATTGCAAGAGTTCTTACAATATCAGAAACAGAGAATGGTAAAAAAATGATTTTAGCTGTTGATAATAAAAAGAACATATACAACATTAGTGATTTTGCAAACTCTACTAGCGTTTGTGTAGAAGGAGATGTAATAGAATGCATGCCATCAAAAGCATATGGGAATTCAATTACACTTGATGAAAATTCTTTTGTAAGAAAACTAGATAATGATGAATCCATTCCATCATTATCTCAACTTAGAACAAAAATTAATGATGTTAAAATAAATGAAAATTATTGTATTGAATCTATAATATTGAAAGTTCCTGAAAGACGTGAAGTTCAAACTAAATCTGGAGAATCAATAGCACTATCAGAAATGTTTGTTGAAGATGACACAGGTCAAATTTGGGTAAAAGGTTGGAGAAATCAGGCAAGGATAATTGACAAATGTGAGTTAGGAGAAATAGTATCAATTACAGGATTAAATGCTAAAGCAGGACTTGAAGGTAGAATAGAGCTATTTCTAACAGCCTTTTCTAAAATTACAAAGAAAAATTAAGAATCCCAAAACCCTCTTGTTACAACATATTGCCTTTCAGCTTCATAGATTTGTTTGAATAAGTATTCTTCATCTACCATATTTCTCAATATTCTTGCAGCAGTGTCTGCCCCTACTCCATAACCAGATAATACAGTAATGGCAGTCTTACCAAAATTTTCTATTAAAGAGGAAACTTTCCATGCACGCTCAAATTTGTGTTTTTCATCTGATGATAATTTTTTTCCTATATGTTTTTTTTGAATGATTTTTTGTAAATCATAATCAGAATAAAAAGTAGCAGTAATTTGTCTGGCCTTACAATATGGACATATCAAAGTATTTTTAACTTCATTAGTTTCTACTACACGTTCCCATCTTCCGCATCTTGCACAAATTAAACGATGTTTAGTCTTTGCGAGTCTTGTTTTAACAAGATCAATAATTCCTTTATCAAGATTTGCTGGAGCTGCATAATATTTTGCAGTATGATCTAAAATTGGTTCTGCTAATTTTGAAAAGGTATCAACTTCTAACCATTTAACAGAAATTTCATTTCTACTTATTTTGTTGAGTATTATTTCAGAATTTTTTAAATCATATTTATCATGAAATAATTCTCGTAGTGCTTCATGTACAAGTGGAGTTTTTGAATAACGTTCGTATAAAAATCTGGCAGATTTTCTCTCATAAATTGCTCCACGTCCTACAATTCCAAATTTCTTTGCGACACACCATGTTCTCCAGTTAACATTATGAGTTCCTGTTAAAGAAGCAGTAACTATTGAATAAAGATCATAATTGTCATTTAGAACTTCAATACAAAGTTTTTCAGAAATCCGTGATCTAGAAGATAAAACAATTCGATAGCCATCTGAACGAGAATCAACAATGGATCCCAATAGAGAAGATAACATAGAAGAAAGTAAAGTTGATAGAGTAGAATTAATTTTTGTGCCGAAACATGAATGAATTACAATTGAGCCTTGTGATTTACTTGATTCAATAACAATATGATTTTCATTTGGAACATCAAAATTTAATTTTTCAATTGTTTTATTGATTAGTTTTAGGGAACCATTTTTTACTCGTGTGCGAAAAGCCCCTACTTTTTGTGCAGTATTGTAATCAATTGGAATACTTTCACCTTCCCAATATGGAACAGTAATTCCTCCTCCTCTAAATGGTTCAACATTTACAGTAAATGATTTTTCATCTACATTTAGTATTCTCCATTGTGAGCCTTTTAGCACAAAGATATTGCCAGAATCTCCAAAATCACCAACAAACCTTTGATCTAATGAACCGATGATTTTTTTTCCAACACTATCAAAGACTTTGAATTTGAGAATATCCGGAATTGTTGAAAGATTCTCAAAATAATACTTGAAAGCACGTCCTTTCTTCCAAAAAGTCATTTTTGTTCTATCAAAAAAAATCAGATAGTTTGAATCAAGTAAATCCAATACTGCAATCAATTCTTCTAGTTGTAAATTCCGAAATGGGTAAGCTTTTGTTATCAATTCAAAAGCTTTCTCAACTTGAATTTCTCCAATCTGCATTGATAATCCAACTAAATGATGAGCCAAAACATCAAGAGAGCTATCATGAATTTTTTGCTCTTCGATTGAACCTTCTTGAATACGCTCAAGTATAGCTCGTGCTTCGAATTCATCATCAAAATTATTTGTTATAATAAGTCCCTTAGCTGATGCATCTCGATTATGTTTGCTTCTTCCTATTCTTTGAATTAATTTTGATACTTGTCTAGGAGAACCATAATGAATTACTAGTTCAATTGAACCAATATCCAATCCTAATTCTAACGAAGAGGTACATACAACAATACCTCGTTTTCCTTCTCGTAGAGTAAGTTCAGTTTCTTCTCTAACCTCTTTTGATAGAGATCCGTGATGTAATTCAATTTCTATAGAAGATTTTTCTTTTAAAATTGAAGCTAAAAATTCTGCTTCACCTCTAGTATTAGTAAATAGAAGTATTGGAGAGTCTAAGTCAAGTTCTAAGACATATTCAATAATTTTCTCTGCAACATCAGAAATTGTTCCTTCAACATACTTTATTTCTACATCATATTTTCTTACTGACTTATCTCTAATAATCTCACATTTTCTTTTGGTGCCTACAACAAATTTTCCTGCTTCTTCAAAATTTCCAACAGTAGCAGATAATCCTATTTTTGTAAGAGTGTATTTTGAATTAAATTCTAATCTTTCAATACTTAATGATAATTGAGAGCCTCTTTCACTAGATAGTAACTCATGAACCTCATCAATTACAACCCATTCTAAATCAGATAATGCATCTAACATTTTGATTTGTGTTAATAGAATTACAAGAGTTTCAGGTGTTGTAATTAGAATATCTGGAGGATTATCTCTAATTTTTTTTCTATCTTTTTGAGAAGTATCTCCATGCCTAATTTCAATAGATAGTTGGTTTTCATGTGCATATTTTGTAATTCTTCGAAATACATCACGGTTTAATGCCCGTAAAGGAGTGATGTAGATAATTTTAATTTTTCCATTCTTCTTTGAATTTTTTAAAAGAGAAAAAATTGGAATTACAGAACATTCAGTTTTTCCTGAACCTGTAGGAGCAATTACAAGACAATCTTTTTTTTGTAAAATAATTGGTGAAGCTTTTTTCTGAATTTCAGTTAGTTTAGAAAATCCAAATTTCTCAAATAGCGATTCAAGAATCTGATTTGTCTTTTGATCTTGATCTTTCATAAATCATTATACCTACTAATCCAAGTGCAAATAAAACTAAAGTAATTATTGGAATTAAATCATAAATTGCTGCCATTGGTAAACTTCATGATTGACCGTTAAATATCTTCAGTATAATCAGATAATCCTGAAACAAGTATTTTGTAAGAAAAGTATTCTTTGTTTTGAGCCCAGTAAATTGTTCCTTTAAATTTTGATGAGTTTTTAGAAAGTTGAATTTTGATATGAGTGAAAGGATCAATAGCACTTTTCATGTTTTCTACTTCTTTACCTTCTATAGTTCGAATCATATTAGTAACAACAATAGGAATTTTTTTTGTAATTGCAAATTTTGATAATTCATACATGTATTTCATAAATAATGAATTTTTTTCAAAAGTAGATTCATCTCTTTTATATTCATAAGAAAATAAATCAGTTATATTATCAATTACAATTAAAGAAAAATTACTACTTTCAAAATTTTTTATAGATTTTATTTGTTCTGAGGTGTTTGTTATTCTAGATACTGTAATTTGTTCTAAAAAATTGAACTGTTTTTCAGATTGTTTTTGAATTTCCAGTATTCGTTCAGGTCTGAATTCACCTGTTGTATCTAAATACAGAACTTTCCCACCATTTTTAATTGAATTTACTGACAATTGTAGTAATAGCTGAGTTTTGCCTGTACCATTTGCACCAAAAATATCTACAATCACACCATTAGGAATTCCTCCTGACAAGAATTCATCCAATTTTTGTAAGCCAGTAAAGATCATTTGTATAATTATTAGAAAAAAAAGAAAAAATTTAAGGAATTTCAATTTTTACAAAGGAGGCAAGGCTTTTATTCCAGAGAAAAAGGTTGCAAGACAAGTGAACAATTAGTGTCTCAACCAAATAGTGCAAAAAGACCTTTAACAACTCTTCAAAAAAGTACCAAAAAGAAAGTTACTGTAAGACTGAAAAACGAAGTAGAATACAAAGGAAAAATGGATAATGTTGATTCATACATGAATTTGATTATGACTGATGCTGAAGAACTACATGATGGTAAAACAATTGCAAATTACGGAAGAGTGATTGTAAGAGGCAATAATGTGTTATTTATCAAACTAGAAAATGATCTCTAGTTAGTAGTGGTCTTATGACTAGTAATTTTCTATTTACATCAGAATCAGTAACAGAAGGACACCCAGATAAGATATGTGATAATATTTCTGATGCATTCTTAGATGAATTTCTCAGACAAGATCCAGAATCAAGAGTAGCAGTTGAAACAATGGTTACCACAGATTTTGTAGCAGTTGCAGGTGAAGTTACATCTAAAGCAAATTTTGATAAAAAAGATCAAGAAGAACTTGTTAGAAAAACTATTCGAGACATTGGATATAATGATAAAGATTTGATGTTTGATACGGAATCTTGTGAGGTAACATTACGTCTTCATGCTCAAAGTCCAGATATCAGTCAAGGTGTTACAGCTACTGAAGAGAAAGAACAAGGTGCAGGTGATCAAGGATTAATGTTTGGATATGCATCAAATGAAACAGAAGAGCTTATGCCAATGCCAATTTTACTTGCACAGAAACTTGCACAAAAACTAACTGAAGTGAGAAAAAATAATATTCTTTCTTGGGTAAGACCTGATGGAAAAACACAAGTTTCTATAAGATATGAAGATAATAGACCAACTAAGATTGAAACAGTTGTAGTTTCAACACAACATGCACCAGAGATATCTCAAGAGGAGATTTCAAGAGAAATTATTGATAAAGTAATCAAACCAGTTTTAGGAAATCTTTGGAATGATGAAATTAAAATTCACATAAATCCTACTGGAAAATTTGTAATTGGTGGTCCACATGGAGATGCCGGTTTGACAGGAAGAAAAATTATTGTTGATACTTATGGTGGGTTTGGAAGACATGGGGGTGGAGCTTTCTCAGGAAAAGATCCTTCCAAGGTAGATAGATCTGCAAGTTATATGTGCAGATACATTGCAAAAAATCTTGTTGCATCTGGATTAGCTGATAGATGTGAGGTACAACTTGCATATGCAATAGGAGTAGCTGAACCAGTATCACTTTATGTTAATACATTTGGAACAAATAAAATTCCAGAAAATCAGATTGAAGATCTAGTTAGAAAGAATTTTGATATGAAACCATCAGGAATAATCTCACAATTAGATTTGAAGAGACCAATTTACAAAAAAACCGCATCATATGGTCATTTTGGAAGAAATGAACCAGAATTTACTTGGGAAAAAACAGACAAGGCAGAAATATTAAAGCAATCTGCCGGACTTTAACAATTCAATAATTGATTGAAATTTCATTTCAGTAATTTTTCTTAATTTATTATGATTTCCTTTAAAATTACCAATTAAGATGTTGAGATCATCAACTCCAAAATCAGATTTTGAATTAGTTATTGCAGTATGATAAACATCTTCTAGATTAATTTTTTTGATGTTTGTTTTAGTTCCTTTAAAAAAAAGTTTAACATATTGTTCAAAAGTAATGTAATCCGGACCAACAAGATCAATAATTTTATTTTTAAATTTTATTTGAAGAGTTGATTGAAGAAGAATTTGCACGACATCATTAATGTAGATTGGTTGAATTGAATAAGTTCCAGATCCTGGAATTTCAATTTTACCTTTCTTAATTTGTTTTTTTAGGTATTTTGTAAATAGATCATTTTTTCCAACAATATAGGAAGGTCTAAAAATTGTATAATTTAATCCAGAATTTACAATTAGTTGTTCTGCTCTATATTTAGAAATAAAATATCCTAATGAAGTATTTAAAGAAACGCCAAGACCACTTATAAAAATAAATTTATTAATTTTTGCTTTTTTACTTAAATTTACAATATGTTTTGTAAATTCAACATTTACCATATCATAATTAGCTGTGATAGATTGTTTTCCGATTCCAACAAGATGAATCAATGCATCTGAATTTTTAATTTTTGGAAGAATGATTTTTTCATCATAATTTTTTGAAACAATTTTTAGCTCATTTTTAAATTGTTTAAAGTCATTTCGTGATATTGAAATTAGCTTGATGTTTTTTTCAGACAAATATTTTCTGAGATTTCTTGCAACAAATCCACTTGCTCCAATAACAACAATCTGATTACTTTTAACCATAGAAATCTCAAGTTATTTTTAATTTTAAATCTATTTAGAAGATTTTAAACATCAAGCAAACAAGAATTAATACAGTAAAACGAATATAGCAGATGTGGAAGAAAAAAAGACAAATCTAAGAACAGGTTATACTACTGGAAGCTCAGCAACTGCTGCAGCTAAAGCTGCATTATTATCAATAATTAATCAGCAAAAAACAGAAAATGTAGATATTGTATTACCTAAAGGAACTTTAATTCAGATTCCAGTACATTCTTGTGAATTTGAATCAAACAAAGCAAAATGCTCTGTAATTAAAGATGGGGGGGATGATCCTGATGTTACTCATGGTGCAGAAATTATAGTTGAACTATCATTTACAGAAAAAGTAAATGAGATTGATATTGATGGTGGAGAAGGAGTGGGTATAGTTACTAAGCCGGGTTTAGGTTTAGAAATTAACAAAGCCGCAATTAATCCAGTTCCCAAAAAAATGATTGTTGAGAATTTAAGAGTGGTTGGAGAAAAAATTCTCGTAAAAAATGGAATTAGAGTTGTGATCTCAGTTCCTAAGGGAAGAGAACTAGGACCAAAAACAGATAATCCAAGATTAGGAATTAAGAATGGAATTTCTATTTTAGGAACTAGTGGAATTGTTATTCCATTTTCTACAGCATCTTATGCAGCCTCAATTAGACAGAATTTGGATGTAGCAATTGCAATGGGAAACGATACAGTGGTACTAACAACAGGTGGAAGAAGTGAGGATTTTGCAAAGAAGATAGTTGATTTGCCAGAGCATTGTTTTGTGCAGATGGGTGATTTTTCAGGATATACAATTCAACAGTGTGGTAAAAAAAATATCAGAAAAGCATATGTCGTTGGTTTTATTGGAAAACTTGCAAAGATGGCCGTAGGTGTAAAACAAACTCATGTAAAAGGTTCAAAAGTAGACATGAGTTTTTTAGCAGAATTGGCAAGAAATTCTAATGCAGAAGAAACAGTAATTGAAAGTATTAAAAAAGCAAATACAGCAAGACATGTTTCTGAAATAATTCAAGAAAATAATGTAAAGGGATTTTTTGATTTAATTTGTAGTGAAACCTATAAACACATGAGAAAACACTGTGAGGAAAAAGTTCCAATTGATGTAATATTGTTTGATTTTGATGGAAAGATTCTGGGTAGAAAATCAGAAGAGTAAGGTATTTTATTAAATTTAGAAGGGTTTGATTATGGAAAAAACTGTAGTACTTGCAATTACCAAAAATGGAGTCAAAATAGGACAAAATCTAAAGGAGTTATTTCCTGATTGGAGTATTTTTGCACCCGCTAAATTCTCAAATGAGGGTAACAACATAACATGGTACTCTGAGCCTACATCAGAGAAAATTATTGAACTTTTTAAAAATAGTAATGCATTAGTGTGCTTATTTTCTTTAGGTGCAGTAATTCGATTAATTGCACCATATTTGAAAGACAAAAAGACAGATCCAGCTGTAATTGTAATTGATGATAAAACAAATTTTGTAATAAGTGTATTATCAGGACATATTGGGGGAGCTAATGAGCTGACTCGAGAAATTGCAGAAAAATTGGGTGCTGTAGCAGTAATAACTACTGCAGCTGATGTTAACAAAACTATTGCAGTAGATCTCGTAGGAAGAGAATTTAATTGGAAAATTGATGATGATTCTACTGTAACTAAAATTAGTGCACATATGATAAATGAAGAACCCATTGGTATTTTTCAAGAAATAGGTAAAAAAAATTGGTATAAGGAATTACCAAAAAATGTATCAATTTATGATAGTTTAGATGATTTAAAAAAATCAAGTTCTAAAGCATGTCTTATAATTTCTGATAGAATTATTGATGAGGATTTGAATAAAGAATCTGTAATATATCGTCCTCCAAGTTTAGTAATTGGTATTGGATTACATTGGGATACTTCAAAAGAAACAATCAAAGATGGAATTGAAAGTTGTTTAGAAAAATTCAAACTTAGCTCAAAATCTATTGCAAAACTAGTATCAATAAAAAAACCACAAGATGTTCAAGGATTAATAGACATTGGAAATGAAATGGGAATTCCTGTAGAATATGTAAACAAAGAGGATTTAGCTGAGATTTCTACTCCAAATCCATCAGAGACTGTAAAAGCATTTGAAGGAACTGCAAGTGTATCTGAAGCTGCAGCCATCAAGGTTTCTGGAGGAGAATTGATTGTAGAAAAGCAAAAATTCCCACCAAATTTGACTATAGCCATAGCGAGGATTATGAATTGAAGCGGGGATTATTACTTATTGACAGAGGAAGTAGAGAAAGAGAGGCCTCTGAAGAATTAGAGACTATTTGTGAGGGAATTAAGGCAAAAGGAGACTATGTATTCACTGATTTTTGTTTTCTAGAGGTAGAACCACCATATATTGAAGATGGGATTACTAAATGTCTCAAAGAAGATATTGATTCGTTAACTATAGTTCCTTACTTTTTGTATCCGGGTAAAAAAGTAAAAAACGCAGTCACAGATGTAATGAAGTTCCAAAAAGATACCAAGGTAAAATTTGTTGTTACAAAACCAATGAGCATGCACAAAACATTAGTGGATATAGTTGAAAATAGAATATCTACAACACTCAAAGAAAATCAAATAACTCTTCCAAAAAAAGATGTAGATGTAATGATTATTGGACATGGTAGCAAAGATCCTAATGCACAAATGTCACTAAACTACATAGTAAATGAACTAGAAGATTCCTATAGAAATGTGAGTAGATGTTGGTTAGAAATAGAACAACCAGACATTTTTGAAGGGATAAAAAAATGTGAAAAAGATAATCCCGAAGTTCTAATAATTGTTTTTTATTTCCTTCATGAAGGAGCGCATGTAAAAACTGACATCAATAATGACTTGATACCAGCACTTAAAAATTCTAATTTGAAAAAAACATACATTACAAAACATTTAGGGACAGATCAAAAAATGATAGATTTGGTAATGGAGAGAGCAAAAGAGGTAGAAGATGCAAACTAAAAAAGGTCAATCAATTGAAGATTCAAGTATGCAGATGATTGAAGATGAAATTGGTACACATCAATATAATGAAAAAGAGTGGCCTATTGTTAGAAGAATCATTCATTCAACAGCAGATTTTGATTTTGCAGATAAAAATAAAATAATTTTTCATAAAGATGCAATTGAGAGCGGTATGAATGCTTTGAGAAATGGTTGTAGTATAGTAGTTGATGTTAATGGAGTAATTGGAGGATTGAATAAACAGAATCCTAAAGATTTTAGAAACAATATAGTTTGTAATATTTCAAATCCAGAAATTATGGAATTGGCAAAAAAGGAAGGAAAAACACGTTCTCAAGTCTCTATGAGAGCCGCCATATCAGATATTGATGGGGGGGTGGTAGTCATTGGAAATGCGCCTACTGCTCTTCTAGAAGTAATTCAGATGGTTAAAGAAGGCATTGTCAAGCCTGCACTGATTGTTGGAATTCCAGTAGGATTCATCTGTGCTGCAGAGTCAAAAGAGGAATTATCAAAGTTAGAAGAGGTTCCATTTATCACCAATATAGGTAGAAAAGGAGGTAGTTCGTCAGCCTCTGCTACAATAAATGCAATTTTCAAGCTAATTAGAGTAGAATCATCTTCTTGAGAACTTTAAGCAATTTTTAACAAAAATTTCAGCATAGTTTGAACTATCAAAATAGAGATGGCCATAGGAAGCAAGTGTATTGTACTCCATCATTCCATCCTGATGTTTTTTGATTCCCTCTCCAATTTCCAAGTCATAAGCAAATTTAGAATCAGAAGATACTGAATCTAATTGTGAATAATGAAATTCATGACCTTGAATATTATGTGATTTTTCTGAGATGGTAGTTTTAGCAGTAATCTTACCTTTTGTATAATTAAGTTTCATTTTATTTGTCATTTTAGTTTCAGCATCAAATAGACCAACCATTTTGTGTTTTTTGTTATCATTAACAATAGATTTTGTAAGATACATCAATCCACCACATTCAGCATAAATTGGAAGATTATCTTCAGCTAATTTCTTAATAGTTTTTTTCATGGTTTGATTTTTTTCAAGCAAATTGCCTAAAACTTCTGGAAAGCCGCCACCAATGTAAAGTCCATCACATTTTGGAATTTTTTTATCTTTAATGGGACTAAAAAATTTTAGAGTTGCTCCTTCACGTTGTAATGCTTCTAGATTATCTTGGTAGTAAAAATTAAATGAAGTATCAAGAGCAACTGCAATTGTAGTTTTTGTTTTTTTGTGAATAGGTTTAGATTTTTTTGGAAGATCAGTTGTATTTTTTAAAATTTTAATAATTTGATAGATATCTAAAGATTTTGAAATTATTTTTGAAATTTTTTCAATCTTATTTTTTAGAGTTTTATTATCTAATGTTGAAATTAACCCAAGATGTCGTGATTCTAAAGTTAGTAGTGGATTTTTTGGGATCACACCAATAATTGGTATTTTGATTTTCTTTAATGCATTTTTACATAAAATTTCATGCTTTTTACTACCAATTTTATTAAGAATTATTCCAGAAATTCGAGAATTTCTATGAAATTTTTGAAAACCTAAAGCAGTAGCAGCAATAGAGCGAGCAGTTTTGCTTGCATCTAAAACTAAGAGCACTGGAGATTTTGTTATGGAAGCTACATGATGAGTGCTTGCATAATTAGAATCTCCACAAAAACCATCATAGTAGCCCATTACACCTTCAATAACAGATACATCAGATTTTGAATTAGAGACAAAACTATTCAAAAGTTGATTCTTTCCCATCAACCAAACATCCAAGTTGTATGTCTCATGTTTTGAAATACTTGATAGATAACTAGGGTCAATGTAATCAGGACCAACCTTAAATGGTTGAACTGAATAACCTCGACTTTGTAAGGCATGAATAATAGAACATGTTATGGATGTTTTTCCAACACCACTTGTAGCACCTGCTAATATTATTCTCGGAATTTTCAATTTGCATGATTAGAATCATTTTTTGTTTAAATTAGTTTATTTTTGAGAAATGCTCAATGTTTTTAGTAAGATTATTTGAATAATATCTATGGAAAAAGACGGTTTAACCATTGTTTTTACTGGAAAAGGTAAAGGAAAGACAACAGCAGCGTTAGGAATAGCATTAAGAGCTACAGGTTATAAAAAGAAGATTTGTATGATTCAGTTCATCAAGGGTTCATGGCATTATGGTGAAATGGATTCATCAAAAAGACTTGAGCCTGAATTTGAGATGGTTGCTATAGGTAAAGGATTTGTAGGAATTATAGACGATAAGAGTTCAAAAGAAGATCATAAAAAAATTGCTAAAGAGGCAATCAGAATTAGTAACGAAAAAATCCAATCAGGAAACTATGATATCATCATTTTAGATGAAATTAACTATGCAGTAAATCTCGAATTAATTTCAGTTGATGATGTTCTAAATTTAATCACATCAAAACCACCAGAAATGGATTTAGTATTAACAGGAAACTATGCTAGAGACGAAGTTATCGAAGTAGCAGATCTAGTTACAGAGATGAAAGAGATAAAACATCCATTTCAACGTGGCATTAAAGCTAAGAAAGGGATTGATTTCTAACCAGCAACATTAAATTACACATTTAGAGGTTTTAGAAGAAATGTCTACTGAAATTCAAGAGATGCCTGAACAAGGAGAAATTGTTCTTGCTACGGTCACTAAAGTAATGGATCATGGGGCTTATGTGACATTAGATGAATATGACAATATCCAGGGATTTTTACATATTTCAGAGATTGCTCCAGGATGGATTAGATCAGTAAGTAGATTTGTCAAAGATGGAGAGAAAAAAGTTCTACTTGTAAAGAAAGTAAATTCCAACCGAAGAGATATTGATCTGTCATTAAAACAAATCTCAAAAGATCAGAAAAAACAAAAACTAAAGGAAGTTAAAAAATTTGAAAAAGGTAAAACGTTATTACAAAATGTTAAGGATAAAGCAAAATTATCAGATGAAGAAGTTGAAAAATTAGAAGATACTATTTATTCTAAATTTGATTCAGTTTATGATGCATTCATAGAGATTGGAAGAAATGGAATTGAGTCTGTAAAGGAACTTAAACTTGCAAAAAAAACTGCAGTGGTAATTGAAGGAATTTGTTCTAAAATAAAACTCCCATCAGTTGAAATTAGAGGAATTATGGAAATTATAAATGAAAAATCAGATGGTGTAGAAATTATTAAAAAAACGTTATTAGATGTATTAAAAAAAGATCCTACTCTTGATATTACATATTTAGGAGCACCAAAATATAGACTGTCAATAACTTCAGATAATTTCAAGTCTGCTGAAAAATTACTAAAACCAATCATTGTTGAAATTCAAACTAATATAGAAAAGAAAAAAGGATCATTCAAATTTACTAGAGAAGAATCAAAGAAAACCAGAGATAATTAAGATGAAGTTTCAACTAAGAAAGTGTTCAAAATGTAATCATTATACATTAAAAGAAAAATGTCCCGTATGTAGTGAAGAAACAATTTCTGTACATCCAGCGAAATTCTCACCAGATGATAAATACATGAGATACAGATTAGCTGAAAGATATAACTAAAGTTTCAGGAAGTTGAATTGTATTCCTTGTTAACTTCATAAATAAAAACACCAATCATAGGTCCAAATTTTTCTTCAGTAAAACTTGGAGATGCATAAACTAAACGTAAAGGTCCATTTCCATCAGATGGGTATTTTATTTCCTTTACATATACAGGATCTAATCCAGGCTGATAAGTTGGAAATTCTTGCATAGTTTCAAAATGAATATACGTTACAGGTGTAAATGGGATCATTTTTCCAAGTATAGTATCATTCCAGAAATAATCAGTGCCACTAATACCATCAGAATGCAGATATTTGGGAAGATCTTCACCAGCGATTCTCATAAACCATTGCTTCTTTGATTCATCTCCTCCACCTTCCAAAATATAGAATGGTTCTTCTGATTCAATTCCTAGTTTTTGACCTGTAACAAATACCAAAATATAGTCAGCCTGCATTTCATTAAGAGAAACCCATGCATCATCAGGAGTACTAGAAAACATTTTTGCAATATTTTCGATGATATGAGTATGAATAGTGGAATTGTCAGCTAATGAAGCTCTTTCTGCTTTAGTTTGAATCCAATATCCATAATCCCACCAAGCAGCAATTACTGCATCTTCTGAAGTATTATTTTTTATCCACTCCATTGAATCTAGCCAATCAGTAGTAGTTATTGAAAATGTGCTTCCGCCATTAAGAATCGTAGGTGGGATTTTAGATGCAGAAAATACATTAGCACCTACCGGAAAAATCATAGAAATTATTAATAGAATTATGATTCCTGTAACATATGATAGTTTAATCAATTTACTAATTGGTTTTTTAACTTTAGGTTTTTGTTCTATCATAGGCATAAATTCTGAGATAGATTCAGTTTCTTCAGGTTCTACAACATTTATGGGTTCAGGTTTATTTTTAAAAAATTCTTTTGTTAAAGCAGTCAAGCCTAAAGACGCTAAAACAATTACAGCAACTGATCCAAATACTTCTAGTCTAACAAAAGTAGAACCTACGTATACTCCAACAATTCCTAAAATTAATGCAAACAACAACATGTCATTTTTCACAAAACTGGAATTTTTATTTTGAATATTTTTAACAAGTAGCCATATTCCAATTCCTGAAAAAATCATTAAAACTGAATGAAACAAAAATGATTGTTCAAGTGTTGTTGTTGCATGCTCTGATACAGAATCTACTAATGGGTGGTTAGTAGTCATGAAAGGATTCAAGGTATTTAGATATCGATAGAATGGCTGTTCTAATTCAGAATTAAAATAAATGTATAATAAAAATGAGGCAATTATTAAAAATGCCATTAAAAACAATAGACCAGTTCTTGTTTTGTGAATTGATCTCTTTTGAATGAAAATAATACATATCAAAACTATACTTGGAACTATTAATGAAATTCCTCCCAATCCAAAAATAAAATTAGAACTTACTCGTTCAAATCCTAACGAAGTCAAAACTGTAGTAATGGTATAAAGAGGAATAGCCCATACGATGAATTTATGATCAGTTCTCAAAAATGGTAGTGCAAGGAAAAAAATTCCTAATGGAATAATAAAGAATTGATTTCCACCCCAAGCTGAGATAGAAAATGTTGTAAAAATTCCTGCCCCTAAAAGTTTGAAAAGTGCTACTTTTTTGTTTTGAGAATTTATCCCACTTAACAGTAAATAGACTGCCAAAAGACCAAAAAATAATCCTAGAGGTTCTGATTTGAACCATCCAATTGGGCCTCGAATTAATATCGGTAATGAAATAGAAAATAGTAGAGCAGAAAACAAGCCAGCAGTACTACCACCTATGACTCTAACTAAGGCAAAAAGAACAATTGCAGATAGAGAACCAAAAACTGCTGGAAACATTATAGTAAAATCATAAAGGTCTGAACCTCCCCCAAATATCCAATAAGTTGCAGCAGCAGTTAGATGAAGCATCACTTGAGAGGTTGCAGATACATCTCTACCTGTTGGATACCAACTTAGAGTATCATTCCATTCAAAATATGCTCCAATTCCATTATCTACAACATACTGAGTGGCTCTATAATTAAAAAAAGGATCAAACTCGTTTAATTCAAACCCAAAATCAGCTGCTTGTGAACGAAGTAGAAAAGAAACAGTAAATGATAGAGCAAGAATTGAAATTATTAGAAGGTGATTTAATTTTAAATCAAAATTACCTATAGAAACAAGTTTTGTGTTTGCTAACAATTGTTTTTTCTCAAAAAACTTTGCTTATTACTCTTTGTATAAAAAATCACGTTTACGGAGAATATTTTCCTTCAAGTTTAGTTTCTACAATTATATGATTCTTCATAGCTTCTTCTATTTGCTTTTTAGTTGAGCCTTTATTGGCATTTAATTTTTGATCTAATGCATATAATTTGAAGATGTATGTATGTTCTTTATCTGGAGGAGCTGGTCCACCATAACCAATTTCTCCAAAATCAGTTTCACCTTCAAGACAATCTGATGGAATAGAATTTTCTTTTAATTCTACAACATTAGATTCAATATTCCATAAAACCCAGTGTACCCAAACTTTTCCAACAGCACCCATAGCATCAGGATCATCCATTATGAGAGCTAGCGACAATGTATTTTCAGGAACGCCGCTAATCTTTAGAGGAGGACTTAGATTTCCATTTTTATAGCCATATTTTCTAGGAATTACTCCTCCATTATCAAATGCACTACTTTCTAAAGTAAAATTACTCATATCAGAATTTAGAAATACTCAGAGTTAAATTTTTCTAAGATTCTAGAACTATTTTATCATTTGAAAAAGACATTATAGAACTTCCATTATTCTTGATCTGTTTTTTTAGTTCTTTATCCATTGTAGCAACAATAGATTTGTTGTTTGAAATATAATCAAGTAATTCTTTGTCAGCAAATGTACCAATAATAGGAATTGTTTTGAAATTTTTTATGTAATTAAGAGTTGATTGAATATCTTGGGTTTTTTCTGGTTTTTTTGCTAATTCAGATAGTTCATTTTTTACAACTTGAGGTACAACAAAAGTGATTTGACCAATTTCTACATTAAGATTATCAATATTTTTGATTCTCCTAGTTGCTAGATGAATTAGAAAATTTGTGTCACAGATTACTTCAACCAATTATACCTGCACCAATTAGTCTCCATCTTTCAGTAATTCTTCTACTAATTGCTACATTTCCACCTTCAAAGATGCATGCGGGTCTTCTAAGTTCAATCTCAATATTTTTTGATTTAATTTTGCTAACCTTACCTAATATAGGAGCAGTTCCAATATTTAGTCGAAGTAATTCACCTGATTGAATTGGTTGAACTTTAGTATCTTCAACTATTCCTACTGCAGAATCAAACAAATTCACTTCTAATTTTAATTGAGTAGAATTTTCAGGAAGTGTGCCAGGTTTTCCAATAACTGATCCGATAAATGAATCACTTCTAGTCATAGAAGGATCTAATTTTGTGCCAATAGCAACCAAACCACCAGGCTTTACTGATTCAACAATTCCTGCAGCAGTTCCTAAAGAAGTAATTTCTGTTAGTAAAGGTTCGTATAACTTATTTTTCTCATTCATAATACCAGGTTTAATCTCAATTTCATCGCCAACATTGAAAATTCCTTGAGTTAAACTTCCTCCAATAACACCGCCTTTGATATTTTTTAATTTTGTACCAGGTTTGTTTACATCAAAAGAACGTAAAACATGCATAACAGTATCTTTTTTTTCATCTCTTTGGGGTGTTTTGATTGTTGATTCTATAGAGCCAATTAATGCATCAATATTCAAACCAGATTGTGCAGAAATAGGAATTATAGGTGATTTGTCAGCATAAGTTCCTTTTACAAATTTTGTTATTTCTTTATAGTTTGCTAAGACTTCTGTGTAAGAGAGTAGATCAACTTTGTTTTGGACTACAACTATTTGTTGAATTCCAAGAGTTTGTAGAGCTAAAAGATGTTCTTTTGTTTGTGGTTTAGGAACTTTCTCATTTGCAGCAACTAGTAGTAATGCACCATCCATTACTGCAGACCCTGAAAGCATATTTGCCATCAAACTTTCGTGTCCTGGGCTATCTACAAAACTAACAACTCTAGATAATTCACTTTCTTTTCCACAATTATTACATTTTGGAGTTGTAGAATATCCTAAAGGTTCCTCACAACTTTTGCATTTGTAGAATGCAGCATCAGAATAGCCTACACGAATAGTAATTCCACGTTTTAATTCCTGGCTATGTACACTAGTCCATGAACCAGTTAATGCCTGAATAAGAGTAGTTTTTCCATGATCTACATGACCAGCAGTTCCAATGTTAACACATGGTTGATATCCATATTTTTTAATGTACCAATCAGGAAGTGTCTCTCTCCAATGCATGAGTCAAAATGTAGAATCGGTATATGTTAAGCTATTCTTTTTTATCTTTAGTTTTTTCTTCTGTAGACTCTGCTGTATCTTCAGCAGGTGCTTCAACTGGTAATTCTCCATCAAATTTACAATTTACTTGATAGATTTCTTCTGATATTGTATTTCCACGCATTAATTTTCTTGCTCTTTGTCCAGTTTCTGCATCTTGCAAACCTACTCCTTTAGAAAGTAGAACACGTTTTCTTGCTGCACCATGAATATCATTTCTCATAGGAACACCAGACTTGTCACTTCCTCCAGTAAGTTTTAATTTTCCGCTTAGTCCTACAATTGTAGCATCAGTTTCGTTTCCTAGTTGTAATCCTAACAAAGGAGCTGCATCACTATCTTTGAGTTCCTTTGAGACAGATTTTCCCTTTATGTCTGAAATTGTGACTTTGAAGTTTGTCAAGTATTCGAAAAAAAAGTTCAACGACTAATTAACCTTTGGACATTATTTTTAAATCAAGATTCACATAGATGGTCATGGGAGAAGACATTAGATGTCCAAAGTGTGATAACAAGATGGTGGACATGCAAGCATGTCATATGTTTTGCCCCAACTGTGGAGCTCATTTAGATTGCTCAGATAAAGGAAATTATTGGTAATTATATTCCTGACCTATCTGGAATATAATCAGATGCCATATTGATTGCTTGATCTTTCATGATTTCAAGATAGGTATCATAGTCTGCTTCAAAGTTACAGTGAGGACATTTTACATTCGTAATTTCATCATCTAAAATTGCAACTTTTTCACACTCTGGACATTTTGCATCCATGTATTAGTTTCCTAATCAAGATATTTAATCATAATTATTGAATATGACCTAAGCGGAGTTAGTTTAGTCTGGTATGACGTCAGCTTCCCAAGTTGAAGGCCGCGGGTTCAAATCCCGCACTCCGCATCATAATTCTCTAATTGCTTGTTCTATTACTCCTCTATCTGGAGCACGTGGAAAATATTTCAAATAACTTTTGAGATCCTCTTTTGCATCAGAATTTTTGTTTTGTTTTTCTCTAAGATAAGCACGGTTTTTGTAAATTTTAGCAGATCTTTTTGGATTGGTTTCAATAGCTTTAGTGTAATAACTCTCTGCCTTTTCAAATTGATTTGTTTTAAGATAAAAATTTCCTAAACCGTTGTAAGTTAGATATGATCTTTTGTTGATCTCTAAGCATTTTTCATAAAACTTGATACACTCAGGAGAATTTTGTTCATTCATTACAGACCCCAATAGATGTAAAGCAGTAGAGTTGTTTGGATCAAGTTCTATGGCTTGTTTTAATGATTCAAGTGTTTCAGAAGAATTCTTTAGAATATTTGATCTTTCAGAGATAAAACACAGACGATTTGATTTGTCAGTAGAATCGTTTTCGAGTCTTACAGAGGATAAGGCTTCTGATGTAGCCAGTATTATCAATAATCTTCCTTCTTCTGACCATTCCTTGTCAAAAATGTCCTGTGGTATAGCTCCTTCTTGTTGTTCCCCTTCTTGATTACCTTTCTGAATATAATGAAGAATTGTCTTTTCTTCATCATTATAACCAGTAATTACAGATGCATGTTGTGTGATTTCGGGAATCCCTGGAAGAAAAACAATCGGAGGTATTCCAGAATCAATAATTTTTTTTAACTCAGATAAAGATGAATTTACTATTTTGCATATTAGACCATGTCTTTCTGCTGATTCTATTCCTTCAATTATGATACTACCATTAAATTCTGGATATTTTTTTGCAGTTTCTATGGCTTCAGCCATAGGTAATTCAATATTCCAATATTTTGAAACAACATTAATGGGTAACGGAAGACAAATATTTTCTTCATCAACAAGAGGTAGAAACAATTCATGGTCTTCTTGTTCCATAAACTGAAGAAATTTTGAGAGTTATTAAAATCAATCAGAGAGAACAGAATTTTTCAATCAAATCGTGACCATCTTGACTCATTTCTGGATGAAATTGAGTTCCAAAAATTGGTTTTTTTTCATATTGAATGATTTCGTATTGACAATGCTCTGACTCTGCCAGTGCAACTAACACACTAGGTAATTTAGATATCTCAAAGCCATGACTTTCAAAGACATCTAAAGAATTATCAGAGATTGGATTTTCTTTGAGAATTTTGATTGTTTCATTTCCTTTTTGAAGTGATGAAATCTTTCTAATTGTTCCTCCTAAAGTAAGAGCTAAGATTTCTGCACCATAACAAATTCCAAGTAATTTTATATTATTTTTAATTGAATAAGTTATTACTTTGGAGTTAATTTCATTAATCTTTTTTTCATTTTTTTTTCTTCCAGACAAAATTATACCATCATAATTTTCAAGTGAGTTTAGGTTTAAAAGTTGAGGAGTTTGTTTTTTAAATGAAATATTTTTTTCATTTAGAAAATCAGTTAAATTTTTTGTGTAAATAGAACCATTATCGACAACAAGAAGCAATTAGTTGCCTACCTCAATTGAGATATAATGCATCTCAGGTATTCCGTCTTTAACTAATATTGTTCCAATATTGAGATTTGTTTCTTCTTGCCACATTAACACTCTATCACTACGTGGCTTTACAAAGTTATCAATGAATTTAGATAAGAACTCTTCAGTGTCTGCACGATCATTTTCAGTAAAGAAGAATAGTTCTCCTTCATTAAATGATAATGGAACCTGAACAGATGTTGGTTCAGCAATTACAATATTATTTTCTTTAAAAATAGATTTTATAATATCAATTCTATTAATTTTGTCTAATTCAATATAATCTACATTAGCAGATGTTGCAGTTGAGGCTACACCAGAAACTTTCTTCAAGTATGCTTCAAATGCTTTTTCTTGAGTATCACCCAGTCCAACAAAATATTCTCCATTAAATGCTGCACCTACTGCTGCAATAGTACCTAATTGGGCAACTACCCCACCTGCACCTGCAGTGTATATTGGAATAAAGTAGACATCATGATTACCTACACGATACAAGATGTTATCACCAACTCTTGGATTTCTCAAGAGCGTCTTGAGTTGAGCAAATTCTGGATCTCTATCAAGTGCTTCTCTAACTGCCGTAGGACCAATCAATTTAGTTGTAGAATTTAGTGGAACTTCATAGAACTGCAAATTTCCTAGGTTAGCAAGATCATTTTCAACTATCATGTATCCTGCAAGGTTTCTGCCTTGGGAGCCCTTTAATTCCAATGAGAGTAATCCTATAAATTCAGTTTGTTCAAAACCAGGTGGCTTTGCTTGAACATAATAAGTATCAAGGCCTCGTGGAATTTCATAGAATTCATTTGCTTGAATAAATGTCTCAACATTATTTACATGGTAAATATTATACATCTCTGTTTTCCAATTAAATAACTCAACAGGATATCTGATTTGTTCTTCTAACCAAGTTGGTATTGGTTGAAATTGTTCAGAATATTGACTAGCAAACATTTCTGAAAAGAAATCATCTCCAGTTTTTAGTAATTGAATATCACCATTGTATGAATCTACAAGTGCATAACCTACTAAACGTAAGTATGGGTTTCCAACAGACCAAGGAACATCACCTGTATCAAATCCAATAATTAATGGAATTAGCCAATAGGAATTTTTTCCATCAGTAACAGGAAGTGAATCTAATTCTTTTCCAAATAGATCATAAAGGAAGTAAGGATATAGAATTTCCATTCTATCATGAACGTCTTTGTATCTCATAATGTGGACTGATTCAGCTGGAAATGAAAGCAAAAAGTTTGGCTCAAAGGTCCAACTTAGTGGTGGCGAAATATCTAATCCGCCTGAACCTGAATAAAACACTCCTCCAAGTTCAGCACTTTCTGAACCTCGTGAATTAGGATAAGCAGACCAGGTTTGTTCAAATAATCCACCTTCTCCATAGTAAATCTCTCGTTGTTTGAAAAATTCACCACTATCAACAATCTGACCATCAGTTGCTTCAAGAGTAAGGAATCCATTTGGAACATGAGTATAAACAAGATGCTCGTTATACCATCTATTTTCAAGGCTAACAGATGATGGTAGAATTGGTTTCATAGATGCCGTCCAATACAAAGTATTGTTAAAGCGAAGAATATCATTATCTTCAAAGTCAACATATGGAATAAGTCCAATTTCAGGCTTTAATTTAGCAAAAGCTGCTTCCCAATCCCAAACGCGAATTACATCAAGAACATCACTGTTTTGTTGTACATAGTTTTTGATATTATTTGCAGAAACTGATGTTAGTTGTACATCATGAATATTTTCTTGTATATTATTTAATTCGCCAAGATATCGATTTACTCCAATTTGTTGAGCTGTGTATGGTCCCAAATATTCAATCTTCTTTGCATCAGCAATACTGTTGTTAACAGAAACAACCCCTGCTACAATAATTGCAATTGCAATAATTGTTAAAATTCTAATGTATACATCTCTCTTAAACATATGAGTTAAAACACGAGCTCGAATTCTATCAGCTACTGAAAATGCAATTAGTGCAAAACCTATGACAAGTATACCACCAATCACATATCTTGTATTGTAATCAATTTGATCTGTAAAGAATAGATTAAAGCCTACCCAGATTATACCAATACCAATTATTCCTTCAATAGTTGAAACATAATTTAGATATCTAGGTTTTCCGTTATTAGAGTCTTGAATAAATGAAGTTATAACATTAATAATTCTATGAATTCCAACATACAAAACTAGACGTACCCCAATTGCTGCAAGAAGTGGTGGAAGTAATATTACTAATGCAGGAATCATTGGAACAACATTTTCAACTGCATAACTTGGATCAGTTTCAGGAGTTACAAATGGCAGAGAGAATAATTTTGGTAGGTTTTCAATTCCAAGAGTATTTCCATCAATAAATGATATTGCTGCAAATCCAAACATGATATTTGCAAAGAATGCTCCAAAAAGCAAAATCTTGGTAATTTGCCAGATAACAAATTGTGGAGTAGTTATTTTGTAATCTCTAAAACTTGCGATATCACTTGCGAGAGGTTGTTGTCCTCCTTTGCCAAGAAATCCAATCGCAGTACTAATGGCATACCAAAAAATTGAAGATCTCCCAACAATATTTACACGTACAAGAGCAATTGCAGATAGAATTAATGTAGAGACTAGAGTGTAATAGAGAGGTTTGGTGAATTGATCGCCAAATTCAGTGAAATTCATTGATAAAATTACTGCCTGATTTCCAACTAGGGCAAAAATTACAATTCCTATAATGACAACAATGCCTAACCGGATAAATTTTCCAGTATCAGGAGGTGGAGTCGGCTTATCAGTAGAGGCGCTATACAAAATCAAATTTCGTTGTGATTTGGTAAATTAATGTCTTACCAGCAAAATCAAGCTATTATTGCTAGTTTTTTACAAATCATATAGACTGCTGCAAATGTTGGAAGAGTCACTTTTTCGTTGATAAATGGACCAAATTTTTTGTTTTTAAGAGAAAATTCTATTGGACAGTTTGCAAAAACTTCTACAGATTCATCACTAAGAAAAGATGCTTCAGAATATGGATCAAATTTAGTTAAATTTTTACAGAGAATTTTTGTCAGACCACTTTTACTGTTAATAGAACCAGGTAATCTAAAAATTCTATGAATATCCATAGTTACATTAGGATCAATTTTTACCCCAATTTTTTCTGAGACATCATCAAGAGTTTTTTGGAAAGAAGGATAACCATTTGCAAATAATTCTGAGATAATTTTTGGGCGTTTTGATTTAGAACCAAATACTTGTTTAGAGAATCTTCCTCTCCATCCCTTTTCATTAAAATCTGGAAAAGATGAACGATTTGGTTTGAATTTTTTCATTCCAAATGTTTCAGGAATAATTCCATTAAACATAATATAATCTGTAAGTTCTGATCTTTCTCTAGAACCAATTTGTTGGAATTGTGAATCATACACATAAACATGAAATCCTTCATTGCCAGAAAAATAGACATGAATGTTTTCTTGAGATACTGCTAGATCATTAATTAAAATCTCAGATAGTTTAGATACTTCAGTTTTTGAGGAGTCAATGCAATTTTTGCAGGGTAGTGATTTTTTTTCTATTTTTGTAGAATTACATTTTAAACAATGTTTAGAATTCTTGGAAACTTGATTGCATTCACTACATATTGATACTGTATGACTTTCTCTGCAGGATAAATTAAGATCTTTTGCATCTATATCAAAAATTAAATCTGCTTCTTTCCAGTCTTTTTCGTTCATTGGTAAATTAGGAAATGAATAATATGCATTGGAACAATAGACATCAGAGGGAACATTTTTCATTAATAATAGATGTAATTCCTTGTCATCTTTTACTGAGATATGGCGAGTCATTCCAGAATTGAATTTTTGATAACCAAATTCTCTTTCAAAAGTACGTTCAGGCACTTTAATTAGATCAAAATGCTCAAAATAATATTTTTTGAATGAATCCTCTAGGAATTTAATGTCAGCTTCTTGCATTACTTTCTCTTCTTTCCAAATTGTAGTGGGTTAATGATGTTATCACATTCTGGTATAGCAAAACATAGATCTTGTGTTTTTAATTTCTCACAAGAAGGACAAGAGTATTTTATACCACTTCCAGAAGTTCCATCCAAGTGATTTAGTTGATAAAGTGTAACTCGTTCGTTATAATCAGGGGCATTTTTAAACAATGGTGCAACTTGTTCTACGGATTGGCCCCGTGAGAGCAGAAATGTGGCTAACATGAATCTTCCAGAATGTGGAAGGTTTTCACCTTTTTCAAGTACTTCAATTGCATGTTTAATACATGGTGGATATTCTCCAGTAGTTACAGTAAAAGTTACAAATTTTTTTGACAGTGAAACAAGTTTGTTTACAGAATCTTCAAAACCAGGAATCATTGTAGGTGTTTTTGCATTAATAATTTTTGAATTGATGTATGTTCCCAATTCTTTTCTTATCAATCGAACTGTTTCGTGTGGAGTAAGAAAGACTTGTCCATTTTCTACATGTCTGTTGATTAGTTTCCATTCTCTTTCATGAAAATTAATTGAATGTTTTAGATAATCAGATATAGAAATAACAAAGTAGTCATCAAGTTTCTCAACTTGAACTGAAAAGAGATCATTAATTACTTTAATTGCTAATTCTTTTTTTGACACATCTGAAATGTTTGCCAGATCTTTTTCAAGATATTTTTCTGCACGCCTTGCCTCTGCAAGTGCAAATCGTTTGATTAGAGTATGCATACCACTTAGTTTCAATAATACTATTGCCAAAAGAAACGAGAAAACTTCTCTGGGAAGCGCTGCCTCTTTTGAGACTTGGTCTCCAATTAGATCAGATTTGTATATTTTTCCATCTGCTGCAACCTGAATTCTCTCAAATGCCTTCTCAACTAGCTGTTTTAGATCAGGATCTACTCCAAACTGTTCAAGCGTGAATCCCTTATCTTTGAGGTATTGACCAGCATCTGCTAAGAATGGATACTTTGCAATTTCGTCTTGTCCAAGTTCAAGCATAATAGTGGTTCACATAATTTACTTAAAAATCTGGTTTTGAAGTTTGGACGCTGGTTTAAATTATGTTTTAAGAAAATGGACAAATATGCAGATCGGCTGTCATGTCTCAATAGCAGGATCAATTGATAAAGCAGTAGATAATGCTGTTGAAAGAAAATGCTCTGCATTTCAGATATTTACAAGAAATCCAAGAGGTTGGCATGCAAAAGAACTCAATAAAGATGATATTTCTAATTTTAAATTAAAACTAAAAGCAAGTAAAATTGATAGACTTGCAACTTGTGCACATATGCCATATTTGCCAAACCTTGCTACTCCAAAAGAAGAAGGATTTGAAAAATCTGTAAAGACTTTGATTGATGAAACTAAAAGATGTGCACAGTTAGGAATACCATACCTTGTAACACATCTTGGCAGTCATTTGGGAACAGGTGATGAAGCTGGAATTAAGAAACTAATAGAAGGTTTGACAAAAGCTGCACAAACAAAAAATGATGTAATAATTCTATTAGAGAATACTGCAGGTCAGAAAAACTCTGTTGGTTCTAATTTCAAACAGTTGGGAGAAATTTTTAATCAATTAAAACCTGCAAAAAAATTTGGTATATGTATTGATTCATGTCATGCATTTGTTGCAGGATATGATTTGAGAACTGAAGCAAAAGTAAAGGAGACTTTTAAGGAATTTGATAAATACGTAGGAATAAAAAATTTAAAAATTCTTCACCTAAATGATGCCCGAGGGGATATTGGATGTAATCTTGATAGACACTATCATTTAGGATTAGGAGGGATTGGAGAAAAAGGCATTGCATCTATTGTAAAGTTTGCCAACAAGCAGAAAATTCCTATAATTTTAGAGACTCCAATTGATGATGACAGAGATGACTTTGAGAATGTTAAAAAGGCAAAGGAATTTGCGTAGAAATTTATGCAATGATTAAGGGAATATAACAATGGACTATGAAACAGTTATGAAATTAGCACTTGAGCGTGGATTTTACTTTCCTAGCTGTGAGGTTTACGGAGATGCGCAAGCTGGATTTTGGGAGTATGGCCCATCTGGAGTTAGTTTGAAAAATAAATTCCTTGAATTATGGAGAAGGGAGCTTATCAGAAGAGATGGGATGCTTGAGATTGATGGCTCTCAAATAATGTCCAAATCAGTTTTTGAGGCATCAGGTCACTTGAGTAACTTTGCTGATCCAATAATAAAATGTACAAAATGTAATTCAACATTTAGAGCAGATAAAACAATTGCAGAGATTGCACAAATTGAGATTCCTGAAAGTGCAGGTTTAGATGAATTTGATAATGCTATTTCACAAAATAACATAAAGTGTCCAAAGTGTAAAGGAGACTTTGAAAAGACAAAGAAATTCAACATGATGTTTAAAGTTGGTATTGGACCTGAAGAAGAAGAAGCATACCTTAGGCCAGAGACATGTCAATCAATCTTTGTAGATTTTCCTAGACTCTACAAGACCATGCGAGGAAAACTTCCTTTGGGAATCGGTCAAGTTGGAAAGAGTTTTAGAAATGAAATTTCACCAAGACAGAGTCTTCTTAGACTACGTGAATTTTACCAAGCAGAAATTGAGGTATTTTGCAATCCTTCAAAACTAGATGAGGTTGAAAAATTTGCAGAAATTGCAGATACTGTAATTAGAGTACAAACCGATTCTCAACTAGTTGCTATGACTTGCAAAGAGGCAGTAGAGTCTGGAGTTATTCCAAACAAGTTTGTGGCATATTATTTGGGGATATTAACTGAATTTTATGAAAAGACAGGAATTGATATTTCAAAAAGTAGATTCAGAAAGCTTGGAGATAAAGAAAGGGCATTTTATGCAAAAGTTGCATTTGATTTTGAAGTAGAGACTACAATTGGATGGCTAGAGCTAGTAGCATGTAACTATAGAGCAGACTATGATTTATCTAGTCACGCAGACAAGAGTAAAGAAAAATTTGAAGTAATGGATAATGATGAGAAGGTTTTACCACACGTATTTGAGATTTCAATGGGAATTGATAGGAGTCTTTATACAATTTTGGAGCATTCATTAAAAAATGACAAAGAGCATGAAAGAATAGTTTTATCATTAAAGCCATATTTGTCACCAATTCATGTAGGAATTCTTTCACTAGTCAAAAAGGATGGATTAAAAGAAAAAACAGATGAGATATTTCTAAACATTAAAAGAAAGTTTGATGCATTTTTGGATCATTCAGGTGCAATAGGTAGAAGATATCGTAGACTAGATGAGATTGGTGCCCCATTTGCAGTTACAGTTGATCATCAGACATTAGAAGATAATACTGTAACAATTAGAAAAAGAGATTCCATGGAACAGACTAGAATTAGTATATCTGAAATAGATTCAGTTCTTTCTGAATCTGTTGCTTTTCCTTAATCTGAATAGACAGTTATTGTCTCAGAGTTTATTCTATGTTTAACTTTAACAGTCAAGTCCTTAACTGCTTGAGCCATTGGGATAAATCCTTCTTCAGTCTCTAATGTAACTATCCAATTACCTACAATTGGATCAATTGAGGTGATAGAGAATCTTTCAAATGAACTATCAGGACCGCTATACTTGATTCTTAATGTTTGGTCATCATACTGTACACTTGATAATCCACCTCTACCTAATTTGGTACTGTCTTGTACTGAACACTCTTCTCCAGAACCAATATTCATTACCCAAAGTAATGAAATGAATAATATAATTTTCGATGGCAAGTGGACTTTTGAAAGAGAATGGAAGCAATCAAGTTTAAAAGAAATTCACACAGAAGAAGATAATGTTTATCTTAGAATTTCCCACCAAGATGAATTTGTATTTATATTTCTTGATGTATTACCTGATAAACAAATGGAAAGAATTGTTGATAAAGCAATTATATGTTTTGATACTAAAAATAATAAATCAGAAATTCCAGATGTTGATGACTATTGTTTCATTGCAGCAGTAGGAAAACAAACTGGAATTACTTTACAAGGTGATTCTAAGATACCAAGAAACAATTATTTAAAAAATATTAAAAATCATCAAGACATGATTGCAATTGGTGGATTTTCAGATGAAAATGATAGATACAGTGACATACCTCATGCAAGCTATGAGTTTAAAATTCCAACTGAATTAATTGGAAGATCTGATAATTATGGATTTTATGCATCAGTGTTTGATTATAATTCTGAAACAGTTTATTCATGGCCTAGTATTAATTTTGAAAACCCAAACATTATTCCAAGTCCATCAAAATGGGGTGATGTTATTTCACCAGATAGATCTATACCAGAAATGCCTGTACCACTAGTAATTTTATCAGTATTATTGATTTCAGTGGTTGGAATAACAAGAAAAATTGGTTTTTCAAGATATTGATCGTTAGTTGATTAAAAACGAATATGAGGTATAAATGCCTGTTTTAAATGGTCAAAATGTATCAACTATGTTTGAACGATTAATTGAATTAAAATTTTAATATAGACTGAATTTGTTGGTCAGTAAATGAGAGTAAATAATTCTACTAGTCAAGTTTCTATAATTATTCCAACATACAATGAATCTAAAAATATCATCAGAGTTTTAGAGACAATTTCACGGAATTTACCAAAAAATATTCTTACAGAAGCTATTGTAGTAGATGATAATTCTCCAGATGGAACTGGAAGGTTAGTAGAAGATTATTTGAAAAGTGTTAAAAAAATAGCTGATTACACAATAGAAATAATTCATAGAAAAGCCAAAGATGGTCTAGGTTCTGCAATTCTTAAAGGAATTCAGCAAGCAAAAGGTGATACAATTGTAGTGATGGATAGTGATTTCTCTCATCCACCACAAATTATTCCAAAACTAATTGAAACAATAAAAAAATATCAATATGATATTGCAGTGGCATCACGATACATTAAAGGTGGAAAAATTCAAGGGTGGTCATTAAAAAGAAAACTCATGAGCAAATTTGCAACTTTAATTGCAAAAAAAGGATTAGGAATTAATACAAAGGATCCAATGTCAGGATTTTTTGCATTCAAACGAAGTATTATCAAAGAATTAAACATTGATGCAATAGGTTACAAGTTTCTTTTAGAAATTCTAGTAAAAACAAAAGATGTTACAATCAAAGAGATTCCATATACTTTTCAGAATAGAGAGTTTGGTTCTAGTAAACTAAGTATCAAAACTATTTTTGATTATTACAGATCAGTTTGGAAATTATATCGTTATGGTAAGCCACTAGAAAAACAAGAAAAACGCTCATCAGTAAAATTCCTTTCCAAGGCTGGAAGATTTTACACAGTAGGTGCTTCAGGATTTATTGTAAATTATATGATTTCATTATTATTTACTGGAGGAATATCTGATATGTGGTATTTACATGCAAACGTTATAGGAATAATTGCATCAATTACTACTAATTTTATTTTAAACAAAACATGGACGTTTGAAGATAGTGATTTCAGAGTAAAAAAGACAATTTCCCAGTATGGAAAGTTTGCAATGTTTAGTTCATTAGGTGCCTTAGTACAGCTAGGAATGGTTTATTTCCTAGTAGATAGTAATGAGGTATCGTATCCTATAGCACTAATTCTAGCTGTAATGACTGCAGCATTTGGAAACTTTGTTTTAAACAAGAAATGGACCTTTAAAGAAAAATTATTGGGATAGTTTTTTTAAAATTAAAATAAAAATAATGGCTAACGTCTTTTCCCAACTAGCTACTCAAAAGTAGAAGTAGAGGTTCCAGACGAAAGTCCAATTGAGGATGGTACAGATGGGAATTTGTCTCCTATCTGTTGCTCAGCTACTGCAGATGCTTCTTGAAGAATCTTTTCGGTTTCTTCACTTGAAACATCAGACTCCATGTTAAATGAGTCTCCTGCAAGTGAATCCATCATAAGTCCATTAAGTGTCTGGGTCATGCTATTCAATTCTGCGTCTGCTTCTGGCATAAATCTTCCAAGTGATGACTTCAATCCCTTCATTGTAGACATCGCTGGTCCAATTGCTACCATAGCATCACCAAGATCATGAATAGTTGTCAGTCTTAGTTGAACTTGTTCTAATGACATTCTTGCGTTGCCGAGCATCTTTGTAACTTTACGAATTTCAGCTAATTCGTTGGACAAAACTCTACTTGTGCTAGTATCATGTTGCTGCATTGCAGTCACGACTCTCTGAAAGAGTTGCGCGTCTCTTTCGTGCAGTTTACCTAACATAGAGTCCATTTTTGAGATTTGGACTTGTAGTTTGTTTACTGCAGTTTGAATTCGTGGTTTTAATGCACCTTGAGGTTTTACTGCATCTCGTAGTTTGCCAGTTACACTTTGGGTCTCTTGTCGAGCCCATGTACTGTCGAAGTTTGGCATGCCTGCTACTTTTGGAATTGGCTCTTAATGAGAGGTGTAAATTTAGATCGGCTTTTGACTAAATTTAGCTAACAAACTATTATTGCTGAATTTGACCTGTAATTTGTGGCAAGAATTGTAGTTTTTGATTCTGGATTAGGCTCATTATCTATAATTCGTGCAATTCAAAAGATATCCAAGGCTGAGATAATCTATTTTGCAGATCTGCAAAACTATCCATATGGAAAAAAATCACAGGCTCAACTACGCATAATTATACAAAAATCAATCAAATTATTACAAGAAAAGTTTTCACCTGACATCATAGTTGTTGCATCTAACACTCCTAGTCTTATGTTAAATTTAGCAACAAGAAAAATAATTGATGTAAAACCGCCATTAAAACATGCTCAAAAAATTTCAAAGTCAAAACAAATCGTCATTCTAGCAACAAAATCTGCAATAAAGAGCAAAGGCTTAACACAATTTATTAAAAAAAATAATTTTCCAAAATCTTTTAAAATTTTTAAGATTAATGGATCTAATCTTGTAGAATTAGTAGAGTCAGGAAAATTTCTTACAAATAAAACATATTGCAAAAAAATTATAAAAAAAACTTTTCAGAAAATTTTATCCCAACAATCTATTGATACAATTATGCTTTCTAGTACACACTTGCCATTTTTAAAATCACTATTAGAAAGAGAATATCCACATATACAATTCATTGATTCAGGAGATACAGTTGCACAAAAGATTTATACAAAAATTAAAAATAAACAATCAAAAAGAAATTCATTAAAGATTTTTGCATCAGGGGATGTAGATAAATTTCAAAAAAAGTTGAATAGTATAGGTATTAAGAATAAAGTTAGTTTTTTGTCGATTTAGCTTTTCTATAACCATGACTAAATTTTTTATCATATAGTTTAGAGTATTCATATGATTTAGGATTAATTACATCACTAATTATTACAATTGCAGTTCTAGTAATTTTTTCCTCTTTGATTTTTTTTGCAATATCTCCAAGTGTTCCCTTGATGATTTTTTGGTCTTTCCAACTTGCTCTATAAACTACAGCTACTGGTGTTGATTTTTTGTATCCACCTGCAATTGCCTCAGTTACTAGATTAGATATTAAATGAATGCTAAGATAAAAAATCAAAGTTGCTTTATGTTTAGCTAGTTCAGAAATTTTTTCACGTTTTGGAACTTTGGTTCTTGATTCTGCTCTAGTTATGATAATTGTTTGTGTAACTCCTGGAAGTGTTAATTGAGTTCCAAGTGCAGCAGCTGAGGCTAGAAATGCAGTAACTCCAGGCACAACAGTAGATTTTATTCCTTTTTTCTCAAGATTATCAATCTGCTCTTTGATAGCACCATAAATTGAAGGATCGCCATCATGAAGTCTAACTACTAGTTTGTCTTTTTTTGCATTTTTGTATAGTAAATCAAAAATTTCCTCTCTAACTAGCTTTGATGCATCATAGAGTTTTCCTTTTTTACAAAGCTTCAAAATTGGTTCAGGAATTAAAGAACCTGAATAAACTATAACATCTGCTTTTTGAATTAGTTTTTTAGCTTTAATTGTAATTAGTTCGGGATCTCCTGGACCGCATCCTACAAAAAATACATCAGACACGTTTTACCACCAAGATTGAGAAATATTTTGTAGTTAATGATGAATCATTTACTTCGCCCAAAGTCATTGTTCGTATAATTTCATTTTCTGTCCCTAAGTCTTGTCCAATTGCAAAAAGAGAATTATCAGGAAATCCAGATTCTTTTAGAACTTTAATTACTTGATCAAAGTATCTACCATCTTTAAGAAATATCATTGATTCGGCATGCTTTGCAATCTCTTTTACACTAGATAGATCGTAACATGATGGAATAATTGCAACTTTTTCTGCACCCTCTGCAACACTAATACCAACTTTTGAAGCAAAGGAAAATATTGAAACAATTCCTGGAACTACACTAATATCCATATCAGGATATTTTTCTTTTAAATCTCTGTGCATGTATATCCAAGTACTATAGAGATATGGATCACCTATTGTAATATACACAACATTTTTCCCCTTCAAAACAGTTTCAGCCATTATTATGGCATTTCTTTTCCAAGATGCTTCTAGAATATCTTTATCTTTAGTCATTGGAAAAATTAACTTTATGATTTCTTGATTTTTTGATTTATCAATTATAGATTCTATTACAGATAGAGCAATACTTGGTCTATCTTCATTAGAAGCAGGACACATTATGATATCGGCATTTTGGATTGCTTTTACTGCCTTGACTGTAAGTAAATCAGGATCCCCAGGACCTACTCCAATTCCAATTAATCCAGGCATAAAATGTATGCTTTTTCTCCCAATTAAAAATCTAGATTAGATTTTGGTCGCAGAAATTATAGTTACAGGATTTCTTGCAAGCATCATTGTTCCTGTGCTTGTTTTTCTACTCTTAGATATGGTCACTTGAGTAATATCAACAGATTCAAACTGTAACTTATCTAAAATTTCCAATACTGATGAGAGTGTTTCAATAAGTATGGTGCCAATAACAATTCTACCTCCGGATTTTAGTTTATTTTGAGATAGTTCAACTATTTCTTTTGTGTCTCCCCCAGTTCCTCCAATGAAAATTGCATCAGCTTGGTCTAATTCTAAAATTTTTTCTTTAGCATTACCAAAAATAGTTGTAATGTTTGAGATCTGAAATTTTTCTGCATTTTTTTTGGTTAATTCTATAGCATTTTCATCATAATCAACAGCCAATACTTTACCTGATGATTCAACTTGAAATGCCGCCTCAATGGAAATTGAACCACTTCCACAGCCAATATCATAAACAATTTGTCCTGGTTTTAGCCTTGCTTTGCTAATTTGAATAGTTCTTACTTCTTCTTTTGTAATTGGAACGTTTTCTGTTCGTTCAAAATATTCATCAGGAATTCCAGGTGTTTTGTAGTTCCACATTACATTTTTTCCTCAACTAAATTAGGAAAATGGGGTTGGTATTCCACTTGATACACTTCCTGAATGAATAATTGTATAAGTTAGAATCCAAGTAAACAAGTACATGAAGATATAACTTCCAATAGCCTGTGTAACAATTTTCTTTCTATCTGATGATGGTAATTGCATTTTCATTCCTTTTGCTACTATAATTGTTCCAAAAAATACTATTATCATAAATGCAATAGAAGACCATCTTCTTTCTTCACCTTCAATGTCTTCAAAGATGAAAGTTGCTGCAGTACCTGCAATGATAGCTAAACCAACTCGCATCCAAAATAATTTATTTAATTTTCTATCTTTTTCACTCTTTTCAGTTGTATTTACTGGTGGATCTGCTGGATTTTCTGGAACAGGCTCAGATTTTTCTATTTCAGGAATATCAACTGAGTTTTCTTTTAAATCACCAGGTTCAATGGTAGGCTCGGATTTTTTCTTTTTGAATTTTGCCAAGTAAATTTCTAGCGTGTCTCAAGCAAACCATGTTTAATACCTTTGGTCAAAGATTGAGCATATTATAGCAAGAGTATAATTTTAGACACAAAAACATATGGTTATGGCTTTAGCAGGAATAGAATTACGATATTTAGTAGATCAAATTTCAAAACAAGTTCAAGACTACTATATCAGCAACATTTACGGAATTACAAAAGACAGTATTCTCTTCAAACTTCATCATACTGAAAAAAGTGATCTCTTCATGATGATTTCAACATCGGGTGTTTGGTTAACTGCAGTAAAAATTGATCAAATGGAGCCAAACAGGTTACTCAAGAGATTACGTAGTGATCTCCTTAGATTAAAATTAAAAAAAATAGAACAAATTGGTGCAGAAAGAATTGCATATTTTACTTTTGAAGGATTTGGAAAAGAGTTTGTCTTAGTAGGGGAATTTTTTGGAGATGGAAATATTTTACTCTGCAGTAAAGAGATGAAGATTCTTGCATTACAGCATTCTATAGAAGTTAGGCATAGAAAGCTAGGTGTAGGATTAGAATATGTTCAGCCTCCAAATAATGAATTAGATATTTTTAACATATCAGAATCAGATTTTGATGACCTTAAAACAACAGATCTAGTTTCTGCAAAGTGGTTTGGTCGTACTTTGGGATTACCAAAAAAATATGTTGAGGGAATTTTTGAGATTGCAGATATTGATCCAAAAAAAATTGGAAATCTGTTAACTAGTGAAGAAATAAAGAAGATTTTTGAAACTACAAAAAAGATTGTGTCAAATGTGATTTCTGGAAACCACGAAGTAATAATAGTTAGAAATGAAAAAACAGAAGTTCTTCCACTAAAATTAGGAAAAATGGAAGGGGAAATAGCCAGTGCTAATAGTTTCATTGAAGGATTAGATACTGTATTTACAGAAAACATAGTTGCAAAAGGAAAATCAATTCAGTCTAGTGGTTCTGATAAAAAAATCCATGATCTACAAACTCAGATTTCTGAGCAAGAAAAGGCAATTGAAACAGTCAAAGAGAGATCAAAAAATGTTACAAATGTTGCAAATTCCCTTTTTGAGATGGTATCCCGTGGAATAGTATCAATAGAAGATACATCAGCACAAGAGATTTTGGCTAGCCATAATGCAAAATTAACTAGTGAGAAAGGAATTTCATTAATTATAGTTCAAGATGAAAAAATAAAAATAAACATTAAAGCTCCACTTCAATCAATTGCATCAGTATTATTTAATGAAGCAAAAAAACAATCAGGTGCAATAAGATCAATTCAAGAAATAAAATCTAAAACTGAGAAAAAACTAGAAAAATTTCAAAGTAAAACAGAATCTGAAAAAGATTTGATTGTGGTTTCAGAGATTAGAAAGAAAAATTGGTATGAAAGATACAGATGGTTCTTTACATCTGATGGATTACTTGCAATTGGTGGAAGAGATGCAGCATCAAATTCAGCTGTAGTTAGAAAACATTTAGAAAAAGATGACAAAATATTTCATGGTGATATTTTTGGATCACCATTTTTTATTTTAAAAGATGCACAAAATGCACCAGATGCAAGTATGAATGAAGTTGCACATGCTACAGCTTGTTTTAGTCGTGCATGGAGAGAAGGGATGTATGGTGTTAGTGCTTATTGGGTAAATCCAGAGCAAGTAAAAAAATCAGCACCAAGTGGAGAATTTCTGCCAAAGGGTTCTTTTACAATATTAGGACAACGAAATTTTATCAAAACTGAAAATCTCAAATTAGCTGTAGGAATAATTCCTCAAGAAGATGATTATGTTTTGACATGTGGTCCAACAGAAACAATTAAGAAAAATTCTATTTGTTATGCAATAATTGAACCACAAGGAATAGAGATGGTAGATGCTGCTAAAAAAATTAGAATAGAATTTTCAAAACTTTTTGAAAATATTACAAGAAAAATAAGCATAGATGACTTTGTTCGTGTTTTACCTGCTGGGAAAAGTCAGATTAAAGAAGTTGGTGTTGGGGATTCACAAAAAGAAGACTTTACTGATAATGAATTAGATTAGAAGAATCTGTATCAAGTGAGAGATTCATTCCATTTTTAATAGAAGAGAATTCCTCATCAGAAATAGTAATTAATGGAATGTTTGCTAATGCACAACCAGTAGCAACTGTAAGATCTGCTTTTTTACAAATCATTGCAAGAGGTGCAGTGTTGTTTGATTTTATTGAATAAATCGTATATGCTCCAACACTACTACCAACACCTGAAGGAAAAACAAATATAGTATCTTTGATTGACTTTTCAAATAGATCATGGTTCTTATCGCTGATAATTCCAGTTTTTTTATCAACTGTACCTAAAAAATTGATTGATTTTTCAGATTTTAAAACAATACCTTGCACTTTTCCTGAAACTAGAATTTTTTTCATCTTGTCTCGTCTTCAATTATCTGTGATAGTGATTTTAGGTTTACATCTACACCCGTAGAATTTTTAAGATAAAATGCACCCTTGATACTATTTGTAGTAACTGCATCAACATCATCTTTGTTAATCAACGGAGTAAGACAAGTACAACAGTCAGAAAGGATTTCACATCCTGCACGTTCAAGTTCATTGGTGTACCCAATTTTTTTTGCTTGTTCTTTAATAGTTCTAGGAGTAAATATCATACATCTCTTTTTAAAAGATCTTCCCTTTAGTTTACCAGCAAGATCAGAGATCTCTTCTAATCCTAATTGAGGACTACCAAGTGTAATGATATCGCCTTTCTCAGCAGTATTTAGCTCATCATGTACAGTTTGCATCTCTTTTTCATCAAAATCTACTTTTTCACAATCAGAATCTCCTTCTCCAAAAAGAAACTTTGCACAAGTTCCTGATGTTCCCATTCCACCACACATTGCTTTGCATTGACGTTTGTCCATATCTCCAAGACCAAAAATATTTACAGAAGTATCTCCAACTTTACCAGCAAAAAATCCAAGCATTCCATATGTCAATTCATTTGGATCTTTTACTTTCATTCTAATTGTTACATTAGGAGTATCTTCTTTTCGTAAGGAAGAATAAGGACTTTTTCCAGTAAGTGCACTAGCTAGTGCACTAAATGCACTTTCCTTGTTTGTCTTTAGGTTATCATATGAATTTACATGAATTGCAGCATTACTTTCTGCAAATGCAACTTGTGTTCCATCTTTTGGGATATCAAAGATTTCATATGGTATACATGAGAATGAAGGAATAACACCCATAGTTTCGTATGAATTTTTAATTGATAGTTGCTTTGAGATAAAATTCTCATCTAGTCCATACTTTGATACATTATCAATATCAAATCCCATTGGGTTTAGAGTTGTTTTTACTTTAACTCTAGCATCTTTACTAATGCCAGATAGAAGCTCTTCTCCTGCATCACCAATAGTGTTATAGTTTACACCAGCAAGATGTGCCCATTCTATTGGTATTAATTTCTCAGCATCTGTTGCTTCACCAGTTGCAACTAAAATCCTGTATGCCGTCTGCATAACTTCTCCTTGTTCACCTTTTAATGCAGATTCTTCTTCTCTTGTTAGCTCCATTGAGACTTCTTAGTTATTACAGTTATAATACTTGTACGTAGTTTTTCAGATGGACATGAAAAAAATTCTTTCTGGAATGATTAGTACATTGAATTCTGTAAAACCACCTAGAATAACAGCACTTCAAGAACTTCATGATGCTGAAACAGGTCCATTTAGTATTCTAATTGGAACTATACTTTCTGCAAGAACTAAAGATGAAACTACAACAAAAATAGTCAAAGCGTTGTTTTCAACATACAAAACTCCAAGAGAACTTGCTAATGCCAAAGTAAAAGATGTAGAAAAAATAATAAGATCAATTGGTTTCTATCATGTAAAATCTAAAAGAATTATTGAGGTTGCAAAAATTATTGATAAAAAATACAAAGGTAAAGTTCCAGATGACTTGGATACTTTAGTTAAGCTACCTGGAGTAGGAAGAAAAACAGCTAATTGTGTTTTAGTGTATGCATATGAAAAGCCAGCAATTCCAGTTGATATTCATGTTCATAGAATCTCAAATAGACTAGGACTAGTGAATACAAAAAATCCAGAAGAAACAGAACAAGAATTAATGAAGAAAATTCAAAAAAAATATTGGCTAGAGATAAATGATACTTTTGTTATGTATGGTCAAAACATTTGCAAGCCAATTTCACCAATGTGTAATGTGTGTAAGATTAAGAAAAGTTGCAAATATTACAAGTCTAAGAACGCTTCTTAGTTAGAAATAACACCACAACTATACCTCCAATGGCTGCTGCAAGAAAAAACGGATACAAAGCAATAACATTTTTTGCAGGATCCCCGGATAGAAACTCTACAACCATACTTCCAGAATTTACTGCAGGTGGATCAGTAGAGCCCTCCATGCCATAAACTGAATAAGAATTAATTGCAAATACATCAATGTCTAAATTGGTAACAACAATTCTTGCTCCATTATTTACAGTTAGCCCTGCTCTATCAGTGTAAGACATTGCTAATTTTGCTTCTGGGTACCAACCTCTTTCTAAATCTCTAAAAATTACAATGTATCCTTCTTTTGGAGTTTTAACTGCAACCCATAATTTGTTGTCAGGTTTTGATCCCATTCCAATTTCAATAAATTCATCAGAAGATTCCTGATCATATATTCGAAGTACAGCATTTCCATTAGGATTTGCATAAAGTAAATTGTTATCAATTGTTACTTGCCAGCTAATACCATGAATATCATCAAGTGGTATAATTGGTGCATCGCGTAAAACTACATTAAATTCCTCTGCAGGAATTTCTAGAGTATCAATAATTACTGAGGGATTTTTCATTTCTTGAGCAAATGCAGGAGTGATAAAAAATACTGCAAGTAAAATTATTGTAAAAATATACTTCACAAGCTAGAACAAATTTGATTGAATAAATATCTAATCAACAAAAGGCTTTGGATGCTCTAAAATTACTTTGGCAACTTCTGGTCGTAAAATAAATTCAGAAGGGGATTGACCATTTTGAATCATCTCTCTTAGTGCAGTTCCACTGATTTGCTCTTTTGCATCATCTCCATGTGGACATGCCTTTGGAGTTGTATATGTAAGGCATTTTTTGCAATAGAAGAATGCCGGAAAAAATATTGGAGAGATCTCTAGTTCTGGATAATCATCAAAGATTTTTTGTGCAGCAAACGGATCATAAAACTTTCCCACTCCTGCATGGTCTCGTCCAATGATTATGTGTGTGCAGCCATAGTTTTGTCTCATAATTGCATGATGAATTGCCTCTTTTGGACCAGCATACTTCATCTCAGTGTGTAGAGTTCCTAGACGACACCTATTTTCTGGATAGTACAACTTTATCATGGTTTCATAGCATTTTACAATAACTTCATCAACAAAGTCACCAGATTTTTTTGTTCCAATAATTGGATTAACAAATACTCCATCACGTGTTGTAATTGATGTCTTTTGTAGCATTTCGTGTGCTACATGTGGAGGATTTCTGGTTTGAAATGCACAGATTGTCTTCCATCCAGCTTGTGCAAATGCTTCTCTTGTTTGTGTAGGAGTTAGTCTATATCTTCTGATTTCACTCTCTTCTGGTCTTTGGATATAGTCAATCTTTCCACCTACCAGATAATCCTTCATTGACATTGTCTTTGCAACACCTGGATGAGTAGAATCAGTAGTTCCATAGACTCCTTGTGCAGTCTTTTCTTTATCAAAAGAATATGTTTCTGAAACATGCAATACTGCAACACCTGTTCCTTGAGGATTTTGTAGTAACACATCACCTGCTTCTTTCATTTTAGAGGCAGTCTGCTCATCAACATCAAGTACAATTGGAATGGTCCAAGCTAAATTATTTGACAATCTTCCTCGTAAAACAACGCTTTGAAAGTCTTTTTCTCCCAAGAACCCTTCAAGAGGGCTGAAAATTCCGTCTGCTATATTTTCAACATCATTTGCAAGATCTTCACTAATTGTAATTGAGAATAATCCAGTAGGATCAATTGTAGTAATTCTATTAATTAATACTCCACCGTGTGGTTTAATTGAATCATTTTCTGACATGTAAAAATCCTCTACTTATGGTCTATATGAAGGCCACACTCTTTGTTGCCATTTTCTTCCCACCACCATCTTCCTGCTCGAAGATCTTCTCCAGGCTTTATTGGTCTAGTACATGGTTCACATCCTACACTTGGATAGCCTTTCTCAAGGAGACTATTCTGTGGTAGATTATTCTTTTTGATATATTCTTGAATTTGTTCCCAAGTCCAATTAATAATTGGATTAATCTTTAGAATTTCATCATGTCCATGGTCTAGTTGGAAGATTGTAGCGTTTTCTCGAGTTTTAGTTTGATCACGTCTTAATCCAGTAATCCAACCATCCAAAGTACTCAATATTTTATTCATTGGATTTACTTTGCGAATTTCACAACAAAGTTTTCTATTCTCAACACTATCATAGAAGAGATTCATTCCTTTTTCTCTAACCATATCTTCAACTTCTTTGGCATCAGGAAATAGTACTTCAATTGAAATATTGTATTTTTTTCGCACAACATCCATAATGTCATAGGTTTCTTGTGGTAGTCGTCCTGTATCTAATGTAAAGAATCTAAATTTTGGGTTAATCTTTAGCATAATATCCATAATTACTGAATCTTCAGCACCAAAGCTTGATGCTTTTGCAACTTTAGGATGAAGGTTATCTGATGCCCATTGAAGTGCCTCCTCAGCAGTCTTTATTTTTGAGTTTAGATCATCTACTTGCTCTTGTGTGAATTTTGTCACATATTGATTTGAAATATTTGTTTTATATTGATTACGCGAGTTTTGTCCTAAATTATAAACAAGTAGATTTCAGAATAGAAAATATGGATGAAATATCATATGTTGTAGTTTTTCCAACTATATTTACAAAAAATAAAATTCCGCAATTAATTACAAATATCAAAAAAATTCTCAAACTAAAAGATCAGCAATTCAAATCTGTAAAACGTGACGGTGATATAGTTTTAGTTGATGCAAATGATCCTGTGTTTGCATCTTCTGCTATTAATTTACTTTTTGGGATTAAAAAAATTGCAATTGCAAGGCATATAAAAAATAATTTTCAAGATGTTGTTTCAGAGATTACCTCTGTAGGTGGCAATCTACTCTTAAAGGGAGAAAAATTTCTAGTAAGAGTTGAAGGAGAGTCAAAAGGATTTCTCACAAAAGATGTAGAGATTGCAGCAACATCAAGTATAATAGAAAAAAAATCAAATCTTGGAGCTCATCCTGGAACAGAAGAAGATTACGATAAATTATTGTATACATATCTAACAAAAAACAATGCATACATCTGTATTTTCTCAGATGAAGGTAATGGCGGTATTCCAAATCAATCACAAAGTCAGAAAACGATTTGTGCAGTATATGATGAAATATCTGCAGTTTCTTGTTTTGAGACAATAAAACAAGGGTATGACACAAAGATTATCGTTTGTTATAGACAAAAATCAGAATTGATGAATCTAGCTAAAATAATTAATCAGATAATTCCAAGACTAGTACAAGATAAGATTGAATTAGAATTCTTTGAGTTAAAAATAAAACCAAATGGAATTAAAAATTATTTGATCTATGTAAATTCTATACTAGAAATAATGTTAAGACATTCAAATAATCATGTATCACTAGCTTTATCGCCATTGATATTTTCTACAAACTTTATTGATAATTCATTAAGAAAAGTATTTGAAAAAAAGAAGATTCCAATAATTCCACTTGCAGGAGTAGATGATAATTTGTTTAATGAAGCAAAAGAGATCGGCTTGGAAAGAAATATCAAAATATTAGAAAAATTAGTCATGATTAGTTCAAATGAAATTCCTGTTTTTTCAAAAAAAGAAGTAGAGTATGCTCTTAAAACAAAGAAAAAGATTTCAGTTCAGGTAGGACCAAACAATGTTCATGATATTTTAGATTCGCTAGAGAATCACTGAGAATTTAAACGGCATATTTGGTTTCATATTGTGCTCAAAATAGGAGAATTCATCTATCCATGGGGAAGTGGCCATTATTCTCGAATGATGAGGCTAAATGAAGTGTTAGGTGACTACATAAAAGAAGACTTTGAGGTTCATTTTTCAAGCAAAGATCATGTTTATGAAAAATTATTAAAAAAATTTCCCGACCAAAAAGAAAAAATTCATGAGATCTTAATGCCAACACCAATTGATGGAAAATTTGGACCAAGTGTTTCAATGTCATTGATGAATTTGTTATTACCAATTTCAAAAAATCCCCCATTAGTAAGACAGATTGTAAATTATTTAAGAGAAGAAAGAAAACTCTACGACAAAGAAAAATTTGATCTTGTAATTAATGATGGAGACATGGGTTCAAATATTTTAGCAAAAAATCGAAACATTCCAAGTTTGTTTATAACAAATCAGTTTAGGCCTAGACTGTACAGTTCGAGATCGTATCTTTATCCATCATTAATCTTTGTTGCAAAACAAATTGTTAAAGCATCAAAAATTCTTGTTGCAGATTCACCGCCACCATATACAATGTGTGAATATAATCTAAATTTCATAAAAGAGGCAGAAGAAAAAGTAACATATGTTGGACATTTTAGTAACAATAAAGGATTCAAAAAAGAAGATACCACAGATCTTGAAAAATTAGTTAAAAATAATGAATTTGGATACTGGATGAGAACTGGAAATAAATCAACTAATGATGGAACTGGTCAAAGATTTGAAGAGGTATTTCATCAAGACGAGATGAATAATGAAAAAAGAATTATTTCACATGCAAGAAACGAATCTAACATAGATTCTGTAATAGGAAAAGACGGTAAGAAATATTCAATCTCAGAGGCTTTGGATAAAAAGATAGATTGGATACAAATTGATATTGGGTTTCTTTCAGAACAAGAAAAAGATACAGTACTGAATTTATGCAAATATGCAGTTGTAAATGGTTCTCATACAGTAATGGGGGAAATAATGGGTGGAAAATCAAAGCCAATAGTTGGAATTCCAATTTACGATGAGCATACAAATAACATCAGATGGGCCCAAGAGAAGAATCTAGGTGTATTAGCTACAAAAACAAAGCAAGTAACTAAAGCAATATCCCAAATTAAAGAGAATTATGAGAAATTTGAAGAAAATTTGAGTGAGTTTTCACAGAATTTTGTTCCTAATGGAGCAGAAAACTCAGCAAAGATTGCGGCTCAGACTTTAGAAGAAAAGAGATAATACAATATTTTGAGAATTTTGCTCATCTGGCACGCGGGATTTCGATGGGCGAACGGACCGCAAGGGATGATGAAAAAATCCGCGTGTCAGATAAAATATCGATCTGTAAAGAATGTGGGAACGCTTTTATGGAAAAAATTAAGCCAAATCATCAGTGCCTAACTGCCCAGAATGTACATCAAGAGAGAAAAAGAAGATTCAAACAAAATATGAAGCAGATACTGCAGAAGAAGACAGAGGCAGAGACGATTTATTCAAATTATTTGATGAGATCGAGATCCCAATGAAAATGGACTCTGCCACAAAGCATTTCATTTGTAAGAGATGTGGATTATACGCAACAAGAGAACAAGTATCAGATATTAGATACAAACTAAATCAAAGAGAAAAAACACGTGAAGATAAACATGATGACTATCTTGATTGGTGGTCAAAAAGTAAAAAAGAAAAAGCAGAAAACTAGAGTGAATTTAGTATGGTCAAAAAGAAAGATGGGATTCCAGATTGGGTTTCTGATGAAATTCAAAATGCAAAATTTAACAAACCAGAAGAAACGAAAAAAACTGGATACATTCTTGAATTTTATGATACAGATAACAAAATAGATGCACAGTTGTATGATCCTGTTGAAGATGGAAGACACATAGTTACAATGGACTTGCCAAAAAAGATCAAGATTGGAGATTTAGAGAAAGGAACCGTTTATGAGTTTGTTTTTGATCAACACAAAGCCCCACTAAGCAAAAAAGTTTCAGAATATCTAGAAAAAGAAATGGATATGAATATGGATGCAATTTACCAATTTGAATTAAAATCATTAGAATTGTTAGTTGAAGGTTCTAATGATGATGCAGCAGAAGAAATTTAGTCTTTTGTAGAATCTAACTGCTTTTTGAAAGATTTCCCCAGTATTGGATTGATAAAGTAAGGAAATGTGTTTTTCATCCATACTGCAACACGTACTATAGATGGAACTATAATTTCCAGTCTTGGAGAATTTGCTGCCTTGAGAATTGCTTTAGCTACAGTTTTTGAACTAAGTGATGTTGGTGAGTATTTTGGCATTTTTTCAAATGAGTGGTGATCAAAAAAGTCTGTTCTAACCATAATTGGACTAACAACTGTAATTCCAACTCCAGTATTTTTTAGCTCATGTTTAAGACCCTCTGAGAATCCTAACATTGCAAATTTAGATGCACAATATGAAGCGATTCCAGGTAAACCAAAGCTTGCAGCTACTGATGCAACATTTACTATATGGCCAGATTTCTTCTCAAGCATTGATGGAAGAAAATTTTTGATGCAGTAAATCATGCCAAAGTAATTTGTTTCCATCTGTGATTCTATTTCATCAATACTAAGATCAGACACAGACCCATAGATTGCAAAACCAGCATTATTTACCAAGATATCAACTGAATCAAATTTTTCTAAAACTGTTTTTGACATTTCTTTTACCTGATCTTTTTTTGAAACATCACACTGACATACTAGTGTAGATATATCAAATTGTTTTAATTCATTTGCAACTAGTTCAAGTTTGTCTTTTCTTCTTGCAACCAAAATGATGTTAGCACCTAGTTTTGCAAATTCTATTGCAGTTTCTCTACCAATTCCAGATGATGCGCCAGTAATTAGAACTACCTTATTTTTGAAATCCACATATCAAAAAAAATCATATAAAGATAAAGTGGTTTCTATGTAGCTTGTGGTTTTGATATTTTATTCAGGGCCAATTTTACTAAAAGTAGCCAAGTAATCAAAATTGGAACATAATAAGTTGCAATTCTCCAGCCAATAACTGTATCCCAAGCAACTGCCCCCTCAGGGATACTAAAGTCAAATGGATTTAGATTATTAAGATATGCTACGATTCCAAATTCCGCTAAACCAGACCCACCAACAGTAATTGGCAAGTTTCCAATTGCATTTGCACCCATAACTGCCATAATAGAATCAAATGCATTAATCACATATCCTGTTCCCATTGAAATAATCATAAATGATATTCCAAAAAATAACCAAGACACAAGTGAGAATAGAAAAGATACTGTAAAGATTTTTTTAGATTCAGAAGTTTTTAGGTTTTCTTTACTCATAATACATACTTCTTCCATCCAAGTGTTTGTTTTGTTAATGTATTTGACACCTTTTTCCTTTCCAAGTTTTTTAACAAGATTTGCTAGTGCTTTTGGAACTTGGAACATATGTACAGAAGATAAAAAGAACATCACCAACCACAAAGATGTTACAGTAATGCTAGTACCTAAAATAATTGCTGCAACTACATATGCTCCATTTAGTAATGCAATAATCCCAGCCATTATAGATAACAAACCTGCTGCAAACACTTCAGTTACAATATCCATAATTGCAATCCATGTAGATTTTGAAAGTTTTACTCCTTTTTTGTGCAAATAATAAACTATAACAAATTCTGCTCCAACAAACATAGGAGTTGTAAATTTGATAAATTCACTACCGACTCTCACACCTATTAATTTCCACAAAGAATCAAAATTTCCAAGATATTTTTTTGCAATGTATGCAAATTTGACTCCTTGAATACCTAATTTGATCATCATTGCAAGAATTGCGCCAACAAACGGAAAGAATCCGATTGCCAACACATCTTCTATTTTGATATCAAATTGAATAGCAATAATGAAAATAGGAATTAAGGTTACAGGTATTACTGCGAGTCTCCAGTTCATTTGATAATTTCATTGATAAATCAAATATGAAAGTTGATGGTAAAGCTAATTTGAAATATAAGCAAAGAAAAATTAGACAGGATTGAAATCAATTTTTATTTCAGGTACAGCTGGTTCAGGAAAAACACTACTTACATCAAGATTATACGAATCTTACACAAAAAATGGAGTATTTACTGCTGTCTTGAATTTAGATCCAGGTGTTGAGAATCTACCATACACTTGTGATGTAGATGTTAGAGATTATGTTGATATTGTATCTATAATGCGACAGTATGATCTTGGTCCAAATGGTGCTATGATAATGGCAAATGATTTGATTGCTTCAAAAATTGATGATATTAGAAATGAAGTAAACAGAGTAAATCCAGATTATCTAATTATTGATACGCCTGGCCAAATTGAGTTGTTTGCATATCGTTCTAGTGGACGTTTTCTTGTAGAAAATATTTCATCAGAAGAAAAAACAAATATCTTTCTTTTTGATGGTGCTTTAATAACTTCACCAGTAAATTTTGTTTCAATTGCACTTCTTGCAACATCAATAAGATTACGTTTGAATGTACCAACAGTTAATGTATTAACAAAAACAGATCTTATTGGTGCTAAATTAAAAGACATACTACAATGGACAACTAGTTTGAGTACATTAGAAGATGCAATTGCCAAAGAAGCAGATGGAGATACCTATACGTTAACTACAAATATTTTACGAGGTTTGAATCGTGGTGGATTTGCACAAGGATTGATTCCAATTTCAAATGTTACAGGAGAGGGTTTAGTAAATCTTGATGGGGCGCTTAGTAGAATTCTTAACTTGGGTGAAGAGATAGGAGACTAGTTGACATCAAGTATTACCATAAAGGCACCATCATCTACTGCAAATCTAGGACCAGGATTTGACGTATTTGGATTAGCAATAGATGCATTTTATGACAAAGTGACACTAACTAAAACAAAAAGTGGAATCACTATAATTACAGATGATAATATTCCAACAAATCCTGAAAACAACACTGCAGGATTAGTTGTAAAAAATATGAAAAAAAGATTTAAAATTAAAAATGGTATTGAAATTAAAATTAAAAAAGGAGTTCCTGCTGGATTTGGAATGGGAAGTAGTGCAGCATCAGCCGCTGCAGCTGCAGTAGCATTTGATAAACTATTTTCACTCAAGCTTGATGGAAACTCTTTAGTAGAATTTGCAGGTTTTGGAGAAAAAGCAAGTGCAGGCTCAGTTCATTATGATAATGTTGCAGCTTCTGTTTTGGGAGGATTTGTAATTGTAAAAACAAATCCTTTAGAGGTAATTAGAATAGAGCCTCCAACAAATCTTAGGATGTGTATTGCTGTTCCAAGTATTAAAGTTCCAAAAAAGAAGACCAAAGTATCAAGAGGTGTAATTCCAAAGAAGATCAATCTAACTGATAGTGTTTTGAATATATCAAATGCATCAGCAATTGTTGCAGGGTTTATGAGAAAAGACTCGGAGTTAATTGGGAATTCAATTAAAGATGTAATAGTTGAACCTGCAAGACAACACCTGATACCAGGATTTGCTAAAGTCAAACAAAATGCCCTAAAATCTGGTGCATTAGGTGTTACAATAAGTGGTGCAGGACCTTCTGTGATTGCATTTTCAAAAAGTTCTGCTAATTTAAAAAAGATTAGTCAAGCCATGTCAAGAGGATTTGCATCTAAAAAAATAAAATGCCAAACAATAATCTGTAAACCTAGTAAAGGTGCTGCTGATAAGAGAAAATAATTTAAAGTGAGTTTTATGAAAAAAGCAGTTATTGTCTTTAGTGGAGGAGTTGACTCTGTTTGTGCTGTTTCATTTTTAAAATCAAAATATGAGTTGTATGGTATTACATTTTCATATGGACAAAAAGCAAACAATGAGATTACAGCAGCAAAAGTATTTGCAAAGAAACTAGGATTAAAACAGCATAAAATAATTGATATTGGTTTTATGAAAGAGTTGTATGGGGATTCTAACGTTTTAACAAGTACAAAAAGAAAGATTCCTAGTAAATTTGAATATTCAATTGTAGTTCCAATTAGAAATGCAGTATTTCTATCAGTTGCATCAGCATGGGCTTTTACACTTAATGCCTCACTAGTTGTATATGGTGCTCATACTGGAGATAACCATTACCCTGATTGTAGACCAGTTTTTACAAAAAAACTAGAATCTGCATTTAATCAAGGAGAGATAGATGGAATTAATTCAGGACTGCGAAAAAATATTGAGATTTGGTCACCTTATCGTGAAGGATTATCAAAAAGTGATTTACTAAAAGCTGGTGTAAAGGTTTTGGGGGATTCTATCTTTAAAACTTGGAGTTGTTATGCAAATAAAAAATATCATTGTGGAGTTTGTGAATCTTGTAATAACAGAAAAATAGCATTTCAGAAAGCGGGTATTGTAGATAAAACAAAATATCTTAAATAATTCTAGTATCTATTTCGAAGAATTTTCTTTTTGAGAATAAAACCTCTAATTCCAATATACCAAACTAAAAAGATTATTCCAACAATTCCCATAAACACATAGTTTTGTATTTCTGGTGAAAGTCCTTCAATAGAGTCAGTGATTTTGCTTGATGCCACCATAGAGAGCACAATAACAATTACACATTCTATTGCATACCATGTCCAGTGAGGCCATGATTCCTTTGGAATGTGAATATTTGGATGAACTCCCATGGTAGTAATCAAAAATGTAGATTATTTAATTTTTCAGTATTCCTAAAAAGATGGATCTGAGGAACGTTTCTTAATGAGTGTAATTATGCTCTCTTTTTCTTCTTTATTTTCGTAAATACCTCTAAATGCTGATGACGAAAGCATTACGTCATTTTTAACACCACGCATTTTCATACAGAGATGTTCTGCATCAGCAAAAACTACAACGCCTTTAACGCCTTGAGCATATAGCTCATCAGCAATATTTTTGGTTAGGCGTTCCTGAATTTGCAGTCTCTTTGAATATTTTTCAACTAATCTGACAAGTTTTGATATTCCAAAAACCCTGCCATTTGGTGAGTAAGCAATGTGGATTTTCCCAAAAAATGGCAACATATGGTGTTCACACATTGAATAAAATTGAATATTACGTGCAATAACTGCATCAGAGTCTTCTGAGAATTGTACAGATAATTCTGAATCAGAATCATACCCAGAAAAGATTTCTTTGTACATATTTGCAATTCTTTCAGGGGTCTCTCGTAATCCTTCACGAGTAGGATCCTCACCAATTTCAATGATTAATTCTCTAATGAGTTTTTTTACACGTTCTTTATCCATTTGATATTCTCACAGAATTTTTCTAGTATTTGAACCTAATCGGATTTTTAGGCAGGTGTTAATGTTATGGGGCTCCAATGAATTTGTGTAACTGAGGAACTACCTTGACATCAATATAGTAAGGATATACTATATCGTACAAATTCAATAAAAGATCTAATGATGGTTCAGAAATACCATAAGTAGGTTGAATGATAAATCCATCAATATCATCTTTTGAAATAACATTAAAAATTTGATTTGTTAGTTCTTCAAATTCATTTAACTGAGTTTTGGAGCTAACTACAATTTTGATGTAAGTTGTTTTTTTTGCCTTTACAGAGGATTCAAGACATTTCATTGCATGAACAATTAATTTTCCATAATGTTTAGAGTCAACAAAATCAGAGTCTTTTGTTTTGAATTCAATTTTGACAATATCAATAAAGGGTAAAACATGATTGAACCTATCAATATCAAAACATGATGATTCAAGATATGTAGGAATTTTTTTGTCCTGGATGTGCTTTGCAAGTAATGCTACAGCTTCATGCTGAATTAACGGATCACCACCAGTAAAATTTACTTTGTAAGTTTGGTTTTTAAGATTAGAATCAATTAGTTGATTTGCCTCTTCAATTGTATATTCTGTGCCAGAATCAAGTGGAAGTGATTCTATAGTGTCACAATAAAAACAGGTAAAAGGGCATCCTGCGAGTCTCACAAAGAGAGTCTTTGTTCCATAAAGAATACCTTCACCTTCAACTGATGTAAATATCTCAAATAGTCTTACTTTCAAGTAATAATGGTAATTTTTTTCATTATTTATTCAATGAGTTTTCACTAATGCATTACAGGCTCTTTTGAATAGAACAATCCAGAGATAAAGAACACTATTCCCAAGATTCCAATAGTGCTTCCAACAAGTTCTATTTGATTTTGAAAATAACTTTCCATTGGGGCCCATAACCATGCCATCAAAGCACCAACTACAATCATTGGAATTCCTACCCCAACTGTAATTGCTTTAGAGGTCATGCTCAGTTCTGTTTAGAAAATGTATATGAAGTTTATCCTATCTAACGGATTGATTTTTTGATCATTTTCACTATTTTGTTCAATTCTCCAAATTTTTTCTTTACATCAGAAATATTATCTTCTGAGATCAAAGTTTCAATTTCTTGAATTATGGAATTTGCCTCTTCAAGTTCAGGCATATCAGGGTCTACAGATGTAGCTTTATCTAGAATATCTTTAATTTTGTTTAATTGTTTTAAAGCAAATTCTATAATTCTATCTGATGCAGAATTAGATGAATGTTCACGGATATTATTTTTGGTTGTATCAATAAGAGATTCTAATTGTTGAATTGTTTCAGTTGCTGTTTCAATTTCACCAGAGTTTATCTGTTCACGTGCTTGAGCAAATAGTTCTTTAATTTCAGAAAAGTCAATTCCGGTATTATGGTTATCAGATACTGTCTTTAAGCTCTGGAAATATTTGTGTAATCTGTTTAATTCACTTTTGAGATCTCTATCAGATACATCAGATGATGTAGTTAATCTTGCTTCTGTTATAGGTTCAGAAATCATTCTAGTAATTTGTTTAAATGATTTCATTGCTGTAAGGAAATTTTCTCTTGCTTGTTCCATATCGTCAGGTAGAGAACTTTCTAATGATTCTACTGCTGTATGTCCTTTCTCATATAGAGCTTGTATATCAGAAGGTACTGAATCACCATAAGCTCTATCTAATTGATTTAGGATTTGTTTGTCTGCTTGTGTAGCAATATGTAATAAAATATTAGGATCTTTTTGTGCGTATGCATCATTAACTAACGATGTAGATACTGTTCCAAAAATTAATACAAATATTGTAAATAATGCTAGTGTTTTCATTCCTCTTCCTCCATATTCTTTCGTAGTTTTACCAGGTTTTGCAAATCTTTCTTTTGAATTTCTATAATACCAGTACGCTCCAATCTCTTTACTGCACGCCACATAGTAGTTCTTGGTTGTAGGAATTTCTTACGCAATTCACTTTCAAGTGCTTGTCCTCCATTATCAGAGATAAACTTCACTATCTCTTTATCATCTTCGCGGATATCTGGCTTTAGTTTGAAAATTGTTTCAGCATCAATTGTTTCATTTTTTTGTATTGTTTGAGTTAGTTGTTGATCTTGTATTGGTTTGACAGTTTTTTGTTTTGCACGAATAATTATTGCCCCTGTTACAGCAGCTGCTACAACCCCACCAATTGTTGCATACATAAGATAATCAGATTGAGGTGTAGGATCAACTGGAATTATAGGATTAGTAATTGTACTGAAAAGATAATCAATTTCAGTATCGCCACTAGATAGAGTTAATTGATCTTGATCATTGATTATTTCCATATTAATTGGGAGTTTTGTCATACCAACTATTGCAGAATTTTTTGGTAAAAGTAATGTAAAATCTGAAGGAGCGTCTAAAGAAAATGTCCAAACTCTACCTTGTTTAGATACTAAATCATGTATATCATATTCTACAGTAATAGCAGATGACCCAAAAGTTTCGATTAATGCAGAATTACCTATAACATCAGTAGTAAGTAAAAATCCATTTTCACCTACGGCAACAAAATTATCAATAGTACTTCCAAATAGATCAAGTTCATAATCAGTAGCAAGTGGATCTACATCAATTTCTGTAGAAACATGAGTAGATCCATCTGGATAAATAATTAGATCTAGTACTCTAGGAGAACTGAATGAGGACTGAATTGGCATTACAGCTGCTACAATAATCATGCTAGCTACCAAGAGAGGTATTTTGACCATTGTATCGAAGATACTATCAGTCCTTACAAAAAGCATTCCATCTTCTCCAAGAGACTCTTTCCTATGAATTGGTACGATTTGTTGGTTCATTGGCTCAATACCTTAGATTCATGCTTTCTACTAATCCCTGAAATTTTTTAAATTCCTGAAAAAATTGAAGTCCTTTTTCAGTAATTTGAAAGACTCTATTCCTATCATTTTTGACGGACTCGACTAAGCCTGCTTCTACCAGTTTTTCACATTTGTCTAATACTGCATAGTGAGACAAGTTAGCTTTGCGAGAGATTGCAGATACAATGATTCCATCACGACCGCCATCGGCGGTAACGTCTAAGATATCACCCATTATGCCCATTTCGGACCTGTATTGTTGTTTTGACATGCTATAGTATACAACTACTTAGTTTATGAGGAACATTTTGAAACACTAAAGCGGAACGCAAAGCGGAACAGATGTTGTAGCTAAAAAAATACCATGATTTTTCATAAAATTGATGCAGGGGAGAAATCTCAAGAAAAGTTGTGCCTAAAAATTTAGCTAGAAAAAAATATTTTTTATAAAAATATCTATTCTGGATATTTTTATAAAAACAACTTAATCATAGGCGTTTTTTTATCATTTTCAAGAAATTTAGCATATAAGGAACAGGATGATTCCTCGCCGTCCCTAATCTATCATTTAGACAGATCTTGTGCATGATAAGATTACAAGATAGATCTATTGGGATAATTGTAATCCTATTGATGCTTAGTACTTCAGCATTATCCATAACCGATTCATTTGCAGATCTTATTGATTATCAAGATGAGAAGGACAACAATCAAGATGCTACAAAAGATATTCCAAATAGTAAACTGAGAATAATTATTACTGAAAAACTAGTTAATGGGAGGTTGCAAGTTCTACATTATGCTTTGGTAGCTGATTTTTCAGATGATGATGAAGGAAACGACAAATACATTTCCTTTATGAATTATAGTCTAAATCCTGAAATGGGTAAAAACATCAAATTTCTGCAGATTGAAGAATTAGTGATTAATTCAGAAAAACCAGATGAATGTAACCAAGAATTCAGAAATTCAATATTGGTGATATAATCACTACTTTTTTTCTTTAATTGACTAAAAATCATTCACAAGGTCAGCTTTGAGATTTATAGTAACTTTTTATTCCTAGATTGGAAAGAAAATCATAAAATGTTTGATAAATTCAGAAAAGAAGAGGTAGAAGAGATGGTAGAAGAAAGAAATGAAGAAAATGCTAATACAGAAGAATCTGTAGAATCCACTTCAACAATTGAATCTGCAAGTGAGATTGGAATTGTAGAATTGATGGGAAAACGGGCAAAATTAGAAGAGGCAATTGATTATGTGGGTTTAATGATTAAGAATCTCAAAGACAAGAGAACTTCGCTTGAGAAAGATATTGAAGATGAATCAGTAGATATTAAGAATCTCAAAGAAAAATTACAGAAAGTTAGTGAATACATAGAAGAGGAAAATAGAGGAATTAACGAGCTTGCAAATAAGAGAAGGCGGGTAGAAAGTGAAGCTGATGAGGTTGGCTCAATTATCAATACTTTAAGAGACAGACTTGCAGGAGTTGACAGAATTATTGATGATGAAGGTAGCAGAGTTAAGAGAATTAAAGAATCAAGAGATCATTCTCTAGATGATTAAATTTAGAATTAAAAGAATTTAGAAGTAGTTGCCTCTTGAATATTTGATGGAACTGAAGGGAACATTTGACCTGCAGAACTTTCTGCTACAGCAGCAGCTTCTTTTAGAATACTTTCAGATTCGGCATTAGTTGTTTCATTCATTCCAAATGCTGCATCCCCTGAGAAACTTTCTGTCATAAATCCTCCAAGCATTTCTGCCATTTGACTAATTTCTTGTTCAGCCCCAGGCATTATTTTTCCAAGTGATGATTTTAGATTCTTCATCAGTCCCATAGTTGGCATAATTGCTACTACAGTATCCCCAAGATCACTACAGGTAGTTAATCGTAATTCGATTTGTTCTAATGCTATTCTAGCACTACTCAAAATTTTTGTAACTTTTCTTACTTCTGCTAACTCATTACCAAGAACTTTACTAGTTTGAGTATCATGTTTTTGTGTTGCAGTTACAATTCTTTGAAATAATTTTGCATCACGTTCTTGTAAGTTTGTTAACATTGAATCTAATTTTTTAATTTGTAATTGTAGTTTCTTAATTCCATCCTGAACCCTTGGTTTTAGTGGGCCTTTAGGCTTGATAGTATCATTAATTTTTTCAGTAATACTTGGTTGTGGTTGTTTTGACCATTTACTATGTAAATTAGGCATGAATTTGATCTTAGAATATGTACTTAATTTCAGGTGTAAAGATTGGTTAACAGTACGTAAAATTTAGCTAACAAAACTAGGCACTAGAGATAATTCATTATACAATAATTCTCCACAAAGTGGATATTTTAGTAAGGAATTTAGAACTCGTTTAAATGAATAAAAAAATAGTAGTAATTCCCATAGTTGTGATAATTACAGTTTTTGTAGTAAATTTTTCATTTGATTCATCTGAAGAAGAAAGTTTAGTATTTCATGCAACTCTTGCAGATCCTAATTTATACACTAATGGAGTCTATACTGATACATTTACTGTTGATAAGGGAGAATATTCTTTTAGATTTGTTCCAAATGGAAGTAGTCCAAATATCTTATCAATAATGTTAAATGGAGAAAATTTTGATTTTTCTGAGGATTTTGAGCTTAAAAGTACGTCACATCAAACTGGAATCTCTGAGTATTTTACATGGGAATATAATGGACAGAAAATCATTCTGATTTCTGAGATGCAACAAGTTTCAATAATTATTAATCCAAATGGAAACATATTGGGTTCAGTATCTGTGGATATTTTAGAAAATTAAGAGGCGGAACCCCTTTACTGCAGAACTTTGAGAGATTTCCTCTCGTTGTCAGTACGTCATAACGTCTGATTGCCTTTTTCGTTCTGCGGGGCTTCGCAGTTTCAGTCGATAGGAATTATATCCTTCGGCATTAATTACTATAGTAACTTTAACTATTTAAAATTTCATATAAAAAATTATAAAATTTAATGATATTTTATGATATATTTTGTGCCTATTTAGAGTGATAATTGAGCTATAAATTACGAATTTTAATGTAAAAGATATTGAGATTATCTGGAAAAGTTGCATTAGTAACTGGTGGAAGTCGTGGAATAGGATTTGCCACAGCTAAAATTTTATCAGAAAATGGAGCAACAGTAGTAATAACAGCAAAGAACCAAGAAAGATTGGAAAAATCAACATTAGAGATTCATAATGCAATTGGTATTGCAGCTGACATTAGAAATACAAATGATGTAAAAAATGTTGTAAACAAAACAATTGAGAAATTTGGTAAATTAGATATTCTTGTAAATAATGCAGGAATATTTCCAAAGATCAAACAATTGCATGAGATTGATGAGGATGAATGGAATGAAGTATTAGATGTAAATCTTACAGGACAGTTTAGATTTACTAAGGAAGCAATTCCTCATTTGAAAAAAACAAATGGTTCAATAATTAACATTTCATCTGATGCAGGATTAAAGGCATATCAAGGCTTTAATGCTGATGCATATTCTGCTTCAAAAGCGGCACTGATTCTGCTAACAAAATGTTGGGCACTTGAATATGCTAAAGACAAGATTAGGGTTAACTGTATTTGTCCTGGGGTAGTAGATACAGATATGACAAAGCCATTTTTGGAAACTCGGAAAGATAGAGAATTCATGGATAGTGAGCACCCACTAGGTAGAATTGGTCAACCTGAGGAAGTAGCAAAAGCAGTAATGTATTTTGCATCAGATGATGCATCTTGGACTACTGGTGCAATACTTGCAGTAGATGGAGGAGAATCAATAAAATGAATTCACATGAATTTAATAGAACTCAGGAGCACAAAATATGATGAAAGATAGAAAGGCAAAGGCAAAGTTGATAATACTTTTAGGAATTATTTGGATAATTATTACATTACCACTACCATGGATAGTAAATAATCCACTGGTTTCAGAAACACAGTTTAACACAATACTTAGCATCATAGGAGTTTTGTCAATTCCATTTATTGTTCTAGGAGTTGTATGGACATTAAAGCCAGAACTTACAACTTAGGTAATTTTAATTGCAAGATATCCCCATAGTTGATAAGATTCCTGAATTAGATATTGCTATCAAGGCTGTAAATGAGGCAGGAAATGCAATTTTGGAGATCTATCAAGGAGATTTTAAAACATCTAAAAAAAGTGATGATTCTCCAATTACGGATGCAGATCTTAAGAGTAATGAAATCATCAAAGGGATTCTCTCACAAACTGAATATACAATATTATCTGAAGAAGACCATGATGATCAAAGTAGATTATCAAAGGATATGATATGGATAGTAGATCCATTAGATGGAACTTCTGATTTTATTGATAAAACAGGTGAATTTACAGTTATGATTGCATTAATAAAAAACAGAAAACCAATTCTTGGAGTTATTGGTTGGCCTACAGAAAAAACATTCTTTGTTGCACAAAAAGGAAGTGGGGCGTTTAGATATTCAAATGGTGAATGGAAGAAAATATCTGTAACTACAGTAACAGAACTTCCAAAATGCAGAACAGTTGGCTCAAGACATCATCTATCAGAGAAAGAGAAAGCATTTATCAAAAAATTAGGTATTGAGGATTTTACAAGTATTGGAAGTTCATTAAAGGTTGGAAAGATTAGCTCAGGAGAAGCTGAAGCATATATCACAACTACAAATAAAATGAAGGAGTGGGACTCGGCTGCATCATATTGTATTATTTCAGAAGCCGGAGGAAAAATGACTGATATGTTAGGAAATGATATCACATACAATAACAAAGAAGTTCACCATCAAAATGGAATTCTAGTAACAAATGGATTAATTCATGATAAAATTGTAGAAGAATTTAAAAAATTAGAGTAGGTTTCTTCCTTTAAGAAAGTCCTTTACTTTGTTTGCACTCTCTGAAAGTGGTTCATGTTCTGTATCAATTACTAAATCTGCTTTTTCTGGAGCTTCATAAGGATCATCAATTCCTGTAAATCCTTTGATTTCTCCTTTTCTTGCCTTGGCATACATGCCTTTGACATCTCTTTCCTCACATTTTTCAAGTGAACATTTTACATAACATTCTGCAAACTGATCACCTGCACCAACAATCTCTCTAGCATTTTCTCTGTTCTCAACATATGGAGATACAAGAGATACTACACTTGGAACACCATGATTCAGCAAAAGCTTTGCCAAATGAGCAACTTTTTTGTTGTGTTCATCTCGTCCTGCTTTTGAAAAGTCTTTTGGGGAGAACCATTCTCTTAGTTCATCACCATCAAGCATTGCCAAATTTGGTATATCTTTTTGTAAATCTTTTACAATGGTAGTCTTTCCTGAACAAGGAAGACCAGTCATCCAAAGAACAAAAGGTTTCATAGAAAAAAATTATTTAAATAGCACATAAAGAGCTTACGTTAATTTTGAAACCAAGATTGATCTTCTAGATACTTGATTTCTTTAATCATATCTTCCATTTTTTTTGAAATTGTCATAACTGATTTAAATTGCTCATACATATCATATTCTTCTTCTTTTGAGAGAACTTCTGATTCAGCTTTATCAAAAAAGTTTTCTTCTTTTGTCATATGATCCATTAGATATATGGAATATGTTTTAAGAAATCTAGCAACAGGTTCTCTTGCATCTTCTCCTTCTTTCCATCTTTTAAGATGTTTTTTAATTTGTAGTGCAATTCTTCTAGAAAATTCATGTTCTATTAACAAGGCTCTAATTTCTTGTTTAAGATGATCATAAGTGGCAACGCAAGGAAAATAGGAATCTTCTTCTCTTGAATAGTGAATAGAGTCTAAGAATTCCTCTATAATCAATGTAATTTTACCTATATCAGATAAAGGAATATTTTTTCCTGCATAAAGTTCGGTATAACATTTTATGATCACCTTCTCCAAGCGTTTAATCTGCTTGTGATCTTCACGTAATGCTTCTGTTCCACTCAAGTAAGAAAAGTATTATCAAGGTTGATTTAATGTGTATCTAAAAATTAACTATAGAGCCTAAAATAATCAAACAGATCTAGTTTAACTTTTATCCACACATATTTACATTCAGTCATTAATGAGTCCCATAATTTTATCTATTTTGAATTTGATTAGAGGGCAATTTGGTGAGGCGTTTACATTATCTGATTTTGATCCAAGTTTAATTTTAGATAAAATTACAGAGTTGCAAAATTCTATAGGAACATTATCTATTCAAGATGGACCAATTGCTTCAGCTCATGTAATATTACTTGCAGCAGGAGTAGTAATTTTTCTGGGAGTTGCAGGAGAAGCATTCTTCAAAAAAACAGGGATACCAGATGTAGCATTTTTGATGGTTTTTGGAGTAATTGTAGGACCAGTCTTTGGTATTATTCAACCAGAAGCTGTTATCAAAGTAGTGCCATATTTTGCAGCACTTGCATTGATAATTATCATGTTTGATGGTGGATTACATCTAGACATCAAACATATTGTAAAAACTGCACACTTTTCAGTAACACTAGCTGTTCTTGGTTTTATTTTATCAGTTGTTATCATTACACTTGCAGCTCATTTTGCATTGGGATGGATGTGGTTAGAGAGCATATTGTTAGCTTCAATTGTAGGTGGAAGTAGTTCAGCAATTGTTTTTGGCCTTGTCAGAAATATCAAAATTTCAGAAGAAACCAAATCAATGCTAAGTTTTGAATCTGCATTAACTGATATTTTAGCCATGATTGTTGCATTCATATTATTTGAAGCAGTACTTGTAGGACATTTTGATCTACAAACATTGGAAGAAACGCTTGGAAGAGCAATTATTGTAGGTTTAGTTCTTGGGTTTGGGGTAGGAATTCCTTGGATGTTTATTTCAACAAAGCTTGGAAATGCTCAACACGCATACATGCTTACATTAGGAATCTTGTTTGTTCTATTCTTCTTAGCAAACTCATTTGGAGAATCAGGAGCTTTGACAGCACTGGTATTTGGTTTAATGCTTGGAAACAAACAACACCTCTCACGAATACTCAAATTTAAACTGCCAAAGATTGAGTTAGATGATCCAACACATAATCAACTTACATTTTTGGTAAGATCATTTTTCTTTGTGTTTGTTGGATTAATGGCAAGCTTTGGACAAATAGAATATGTTGTATTTGGAATTTTGATCACAGTTGCTGTTTACTTTGGAAGAATATTTGTTGGTAAGATAACACTAACAAAGAGATTCTCTAAATTAGATAGAGCAGTAACAAATTCGATGATCCCTAGAGGGTTAGCTGCTGCAGTACTTGCCACATATCCGATTACCATGGGTTTACCAAATGCAGATGCATATCCACAAATCATATTCTTTATCATTTTATCATCAGTAATTATCACAACAATTGGGTTAGGAAAATCAAAAAAGATTCCTCCACCTGAATCAGTTGAAGGTGGATTTGTCAAAAAACCACCTGAGGGTTCTCAAAGAGAATAGATGGATAATTTATCAGTTCTACGCGCGCCTTATATGCAAAATTTTGTTATTAATTTTATGGTAGAAATTACATCAATTTCAAAAAAAGAAAAGTCTTCTTGTGAAGCAGAACTATCTTGGAGAGATATTCAAGGATTAAGCTGGACATTAGAAGAAAATAGTTTTGAATTAAATGATAAATTTTCAACTTACGCACAAGCGTAAGTTAGATTTTTTTTTAATTATAGATCAAGTGTATCTTTAAGGCCTTTGTATCTATTTCGGATAGTTACTTCAGTAACATTTGCAGCTTCGGCAATATCACGTTAAGATTCTAGTTTTTCTTTAATTGTTTGAATATATTTTTTATTGTATTCATTGAATAGTTTAATTTTGTTTTGAGCCAAAGCCATAGCACCAGGTCTACTATTCACATGTTTTTCAGTAATTTTTTGTTGTTCTAAGATCTTTTCAAGATTCTTTTTTGGTTGTGATTCTAGTTCTACAAGTAAAATTGCAAGTTCTTTTTCAAGATTATTTTTTGTGTCAGGAATTTCAGGGGGATCAGCACCGATGATTTCTTTAGTTGTGATTTTACCAAACACTTTTTTGTCTAACTCTAACAATAGTAGAAAGTGAAACTGGGGTTATAAATTCAATTTCATTAGGAAGGAAATTACAAAAGTAGTGCAGTGCAATCAAACGTTTTATCTTTTGATAATTTTACTGTTCTTTGATGACTTATTGTATGGGTGTGTGCAAAAAACACAAGGCTCTAAAACCAACACAGATCGGTAGATATGCAGCTGGACAAAAAAGATGTAATTATTGTGAGATATTTTTAGACTATGATGGAATAATTTGTCCTTGTTGTAATAGGCAATTAAGATGTCTACCTAGAAGCAGAAAGGGAAAAGAAAAGTATCTGGCTCAAATTATAAGATAAAAATGATTTTGTTTTTTTGAAAATCTGTTAAAATAACTGTAACAGGCTTAAGAATTAAACTCTTACTTATAAGAAATCAATGTTAGTAAAATTATGGCAATCCCAGTTGAAGTTGAAGAATTTGTTGAAAAACATATCAAGTTAATGATTTCTCAGACTGAGACATACATGCCTTTTATCAAAGTTGCATTTCCTTACTCAAAAAATATAGCTGATGTGGTTTACAATTTAATTATTGGTAGTGCATTGTCTGTATTTGTCAATCAATATGCATCTAGGATGCAAAACCCAACGGTAGAAGATTTTACAGAGTTTGGGGGGATTGCTCTTAAGTATAGAGATCAGGTTGACCAGTTTTTCAAATAGTTAGGCTAATTCTCCTAGAAAATGAACAATATCATTAGTTACAATGACTGTTCTATCTTTTGGAACTTGGTATAGTTTTTTTGAACCATTAGAAGATTGAACGATAAGTTTTGAAAATGGATCTTTGAGTGATTTGTAAAGAATTCCTTTATCACCTACTGACTGAGACCAGTAAGTTCCTTGTACAAAGGAAATTGTTTGAAACTTTACAACTTGATATGAATAGACCATTTCTAATTAATTGTTAATAATTGCACTCATTAAGGATTTTCCTCCAATTAGCGCTGCAATAGATAATCCAATATTTGCAACAATATTGATTACAAGTGGTCCATAGTGATTGTTTTCAAGAAGATTACTTGAATCAAGTGCAAATGCAGACATTGTGGTAAGTGAACCGCAGAATCCTACAGCAGTAAAAAGAGAATATCTCCCATCAAGATTCCATTGTTGTGACACTATTACAAATGCGCCAAGAATAAAGGCGCCAATAACATTGACTATTAAAACATTAACAGGTAATGTATTGAAAAGTAATGGGGATTCAGTAACTTTGTACCTTAGAAATGCCCCAAGTACAGAGCCTACTGCAAGAAAAACAAATTCTAAACCTTTCATCTATATCTTACACATCAACAGACGTTATTAGTGCTATTTAGAAGGATTGAGGTTTAACATGTACCTAATTTTATTATAACCAAAGAAAAAGTCTGATTTTTATAGGTTCAACATTGCTTCCAGATTAAATGAATCTTAAACTTAGATGTGAAGATTATGGTTTTGAGTGTGAATTTGCTTTAGACGAAGAAAAATCTATAGAACTGATCAGAAAATTAAGAGAACATTTTGAAGAGGAACATGGGATTGAATATACAATAGAAGCAGTTACCCAAATGATTACAAATCGTGGACATTCTTTAGAATCAATTAAAAAGTAGTTGTAGGAGAAAATATTTTTTCAAATAACACATCTTTAAGTCTATTTACTAAATCCATTATTACTCGAACTTGCTCCATTGTTATTTCTTTAAGATTTTTGATGGCATTATTAAGTTCTGATATTTCAGTTTGTAATCCTAACCTTTCATTTTTTAGAGTTGATATCTGTCCTTGAAGGTTAGTGTTCTGTTGTTTTAGTTTGTCATTTTCTTCAGTTAGCCGTTGAATTTTTTCTGATTCAGTGTCTCCAGGAAATGGTTCAGGAGTTGGTTCAGGATCAGGTAATTGAATTGGCTCTGGTCCTGGAGAAGGTTCTGGAATTTCTGGGGGTCTTGGCTCCTGCTCAGTTTCAAATGCTAATGTAAATTGCAGAAAACTAGCTGAAAGAAGTATAACAGCTAAACTAAAGATAAAACTAGTTTCCATTTTATAATTTCACAGAAATATTAGAACAATATTGTATATGAATATGATTACAAATTTCTAAGAATGGAAAAGAAGATTATTTGTAAAAGCCAGGTTCTTGATCTTTTTTCTGTTTTGGAAGATCTTCCATAACAGCTTGAACAACTTCGTTGTGATTATATGTTAGATGTCTAAGAAATTTTGCAGATTCGTCTGCTCTTTTCTTTTCATCAGCAAATAACATCTCAGGGCTGCTCAGTTCAGTCATCATAGTATTGCATTCTTGGCAAGGGTCAAAATCAAGGTAGAGTTTCATTATTTTACGTCATTTTCCTTACTATTTAGACTATTTTATGGATTGAGATAGTGGAGCCTCTTTTTTTCGAGGCCTTACCTTATCAACTGCATCAATCAGATCTTGTTGAGTAATTTTAATTGTTTTTACTGATTTCTCATTTTTTTCTACAAATCTTTTGATCCCTTGAAGAGCTGCACGATTACATACCTCTTCAATTTCAGCCCCATTGAATCCATTTGCCATTTCAGATATCTTTTTTAGATCAATATCCTCAGCAAGTGGTTTATCTTTAGTATGAATTTTGAAAATCATTTCTATTCCAGCAGCATCAGGATTTGGAACTTCTATTATTCTATCAAATCTACCAGGTCTAAGTAAAGCAGGATCTACTATGTCTAGTCTATTGGTTGCACCAATTATCAAAACATTGTTTAATTCTTCTAGTCCATCAATCTCAGTTAGAATTTGAGATACAACATTTTCGGTAACATGTGAGTCAGAACCACCACTGCCTCTTCGTGGAACAAGTGCATCTATTTCATCAAAGAAAATAATGCATGGAGCTGCCATACGTGCTTTTCTGAAAATTTCTCTAACTCCTTTTTCAGATTCACCAACCCACTTTGAGAGTAATTCAGGGCCCTTAATGCTGATAAAGTTGGATTCTGTTGTAGTTGCAATTGCCTTTGCAATCAATGTTTTACCAGTTCCAGGAGGACCATAGAGTAATACTCCTTTTGGGGGCTTTACGTGAGCATATTCAAAAGCATCTTTGTGTTTTAATGGCCATTCAATTGCCTCACGCAGTTCTTCTTTTAATTTGTCTAGACCACCTACATCATCCCAACTAATATTTGGAATTTGAACTAGAACTTCTCTAAGGGCAGAAGGCCTAACTTCTTTTAATGCATCTGTGAAATCTTCACTGGTTATCTTTATTTTTTGTAATATCTCTTTTGAAACTTTTTCTTCATCTAAATTAATTTCAGGTAAAATTCGTCTCAGAGATCTCATTGCAGCCTCTTTACAAAGTACTTCCAAGTCTGCTCCAACAAATCCATGTGTCGTTTTGGATATTTTTTTAAGGTCTACCTTTTTGTCTAATGGCATTCCACGTGTGTGAATATTTAGAACTTGTAATCGCCCTTCTTCATCTGGAATTCCAATTTCAATCTCTCTATCAAATCTGCCTGGTCTTCGAAGTGCAGGATCGATAGAGTCTGGTCTGTTGGTAGCTGCAATAACTACAACTTTTCCCCTAGATTTCATTCCATCCATTAAGGTTAGTAATTGAGATACAATCCGTTTTTCCAATTCTCCTGAAACCTCTTCTCTTTTAGGAGCAATAGAATCAATCTCATCAATGAAAATAATACTTGGAGCATTTTCTTCTGCCTGTTTGAAAATATCTCGTAGTTTTTCCTCACTTTCTCCATAATGTTTTGCCATAATTTCAGGACCACTAAGTGAGGTAAAATGAGAATTTGTTTCCCCTGCAACTGCTTTTGCCAATAATGTTTTACCAGTTCCAGGTGGTCCATACAATAATACTCCTTTTGGAGATTCTATACCAATTTTCTCAAACAATTCAGGATGTCTCATGGGTAACTCAACCATCTCACGAATCTTTTGGATTTCATTTTTTAATCCACCCAAATCATCATAAGTAAATCTAGGAATTGATGCATCAATTGATTTTGTTACTTCACCTAGCTTGAATATTGTACTTTCAGTAACAATAACTGGTTTTGATGGCTTTGTACTAGTTACAATTAATTGAATCTTGCTTCCCATTTGTGTACTAACAATAACAGTATCTCCTGTTGTAAAGATATGATCTTGATAAAGAGAAATCATATACTCATGTAATCCTTCAGCGTGAATTTTTTCAGTAGGAGATAAAACAATTTGTTCTGCGTCTACTCCTTCAACAGCATTAATGGAAACTTTTTCTCCAATACTTGCTCCAATATTATATCTTGTAAGACCATCAATGCGAATAATTCCACTGTTACGATCCTCTGGAAATCCTGACCATAATTTAACATGACTTTTTTTATTTGCAGATAATTCTAAAATTTGGCCTGTCTGCCAATTGTTTTCTTCAATGATTTGAGGGTCAACAATAGCTACGCCATGACCAACATGGCTCTGAGGCATCTCTTCAATTTTTAAAACAATTTCACTCATATCATTTCCTCAAAAAAATGAGGGGTTTATTCAACCTCCACCGTTTTGCCTTTTGGTTTTTCTTCTTCAATTAACTTGAAGACTATTTCTAAAACTCCATTTTTGTAAGAAGCCTTTGCAGAGTTCTCATCAATTTTTTGTTGAACTGGAACTTTTACGTGATATTTCTTCTTGTCGTGTTCTGCTGAAAGAATAACTGTTTTATTTTCAACAACAATTTTCACATCAGTTTTTTCAACTCCTGGCATCTCAACTATGAGTTTTACTACTTTTTCTTTTTCATCGACAATTGTGTCAACGAGTGGTTCTCGTGTATCAGAATCTGGAAGTTGGTCTGGTTTGATGTTTCCATACTCTTGTACAACAGGTTTTCCGTCTGGACCAACAGTCATTGTATAACCGTAATAATATGGATCAGATGCAGAGCCATTTTCCTTGAATTCCTTAAAAATGTCATCTATGTCAAAAAAAGAGTTTGACATTTTTTTGAAGATTCTATCAAATTCGCTATCAAAGAATATTGTCATATTTATCTACTAAATGTAATATATATGACATTATATAAAGATTACTTGTATTTCTTTGATTTCTTACATAATCCTATTATAACTGACATAATATAATAATCTTGATGAGAGTTTCGAGTGTATCTATACCTGAAGTTGTAAGAGAAATCATTACCAGAAATCGTTCAATTAATGATTGTATGAAGATGGATTTGATTAATTACACAGCCTTGGCCGTAAAGATTCAACCAGAGATTGAAAGAATTTTAGGAAATTCGGTTAATCTCAATACAGTGGTAGTTGCAATAAAACGATATGCAGATTCATTTGAAATCAAAGAAGGGGTTAAAGAAGAATCAGTTTTGAAGAATGCTAGATTAGCTTTAACTGATGGAATTATGGATATTAAATTTTCAGTAAAGGAATCAAATGAGATGGATCCTACGACAATTTTAGATAAATTCTCCAAGGTGACTAACAATTATGAATTTTTTAGGCTTTCTGATTCTTTTAGATTCCTTGCTGAGGATATGGAAGGTATTAGGGAGATCTTCAGTAATGTCTCACACAGAGACAATATGTTTAGCACTGGTCTTGCAAAGATTAGAATCTCAATACCTACATCTCAGAATCAATCAGATGTGGTTTCTTATGTAGCTGAGGTATTACACGCTAATGGAGTTGAGCTAGTAAATGCATTTTTCAGTCAAGATAACATCACAATTATTCTAAATGAAAAGGATTCATCAAGAGCATATGACATATTACATTCAGATATTATGAGAACCTAACAATCCTGTGGTTTTAGTAAAAAATATTGTTATAGCATATATTCACCCAATTTGTGGGAAGGTCATAATTGGCCAGAAGTAAGAAGAAAGTTGTGATTTTAGGGGGTGGTTTTGCAGGAGTAAAATGTGCTAGACAATTAGAATCTGAATTTGGAAATGATCCTGAAATAGAACTAGTAATGATAAGTGAAGACAATTTTTTGTTGTTTACACCCATGTTACCACAAGTAGCATCAGGAATGATTGAAACTAGGCACATAGTTTTGCCTATTAGAATTATCTGCAAAAAAACAAAATTCTATGAAGGTAGAATCAAAAATGTTGACCCTTATGGAAAATTAGTAACTCTATGGGGAACAGGTGATAAAAGAAGTATATCAATTCATTATGATTTTCTGATAATTGCACTTGGTAGTGAGACGAATTTTTTTGGAATGGTAGATGTAGAAAAAAATGCCTACACCATGAAGACACTCAATGATGCTGTGATGTTAAGAAATAGAGTTATCGATATGCTTGAACAGGCAGAAAATGAGACTAACCCAATACTTAGAAAAAGTTTTTTGAATTTTGTTGTGGTAGGAGGTGGTTTTGCAGGAATTGAAACTGCTGGTGAATTAATGGATCTACTTTTAGATGCACGAAAACACTATCCTACTATTCACAAAGAAGACCTCAAAGTTATCGTGTTAGAAGCATTACCAATGATCTTGCCAGGATTCGATCAAAAACTAGCAGAATTTGCAAAAAAGAAGATGGAAGAAAGAGGAATTGATATTAGATTAAAAACAGCAGTAACTAGTTTTGATGGAAATGAAATTACCACAAAATCATTAGATGAAAACACAAGAAATTCAATAGATGAATCAGAGATTCATGCAATCATAACAAAGACTATGATTTGGACTGCAGGAATAACTCCTGTTAACACAATCAAGAGATCAATGTTCAAGACTGATAAGGGTAAAGTTATTGTTAATGACCATCTTGAGGTTCCAGATTTTCCTGGAGTTTTTGCAATCGGTGATTGTGCATTATTTTTAAATCCTGAAACACAAAGACCATTTCCTCCAACTGCACAAATTGCTGAAGCTCAAGCAAAAACAGCAGTAAAGAATTTGAAAGCATTAATTAAAAATTCACAAAAAGAAAAATTTGTATATCATTCCAAAGGACAAATGGCAATTATTGGAAAGAGGTCAGGAATTGCTACATTTTTGGGAATGAATATTTCTGGATTTTGGGCATGGTTACTTTGGAGAAATGTCTATCTCTCAAAAATTCCAACTCTTGATAAAAAAATTAGAGTGTTACTTGATTGGGAAATAGATCTGTTCTTTGATAGAGACATTTCTAGACTAAAACTAATGAAACGTGAAACTGAGAAAGAATACAAACTTCTTGATGAAGTAGATGATGTTTGGTAAAAAGAGACTGCCCCCCTTTTACGCATAGAAACAGACGGTTATCTAGAAATAGAATTTTCGAATTTTATGAATTATTATTGCAGGAACTACAAAGTATATTCCAGTGTTTAGTAAAATTAATGAAATTCCATAACCCAATACTGATTCTTCTGAATCCATATCTACATAGTTTAGAATCATAAGTGATGAGATCATTGGAGTAATGGATAGTTTTACAACTTCTTTGAAAACAGGGTATTCACGTTCCAAATCAGCAATTGATGGTGAAAATGAGTAATAGAGTTGGTTGAATCCTGTCATAAACGCAGTTCCAGATTCTGTTTGAAGTAATGAATTATCACGCAATTCTCTTAACTGTTGTACTTGTAGGGCTAGTTCTGAGCCATAAGTTGCAGTAGCAATTAAACACCCACCATTTTCTTTATTCTCAGTAGGTGTAATAGATTCATCCATAGATTCCTCTGTGGATAATATTTCAAAAGAATTAATTGTTTCTTCAAATCTGTGAAGTTGGGAATCAAAGTCGTCTGCACCATTAGTGTATGCAAGTGTATAATATTTTTCAGTATCATAAACCGTTACTTCTTTAAATTTTATATCCAAATCTTTACCATTAGAGGAAAAGTATCCTTCTGCAATAATCACATATGCATTTTTTTCATCTACAGTTGTCAGTTGACGTGAAACAATATACAAACTTCCTGACTCTTCAGATGGTTTTAGTGCTTCAGTCTTTTCAGAAATAATCTCATCAAATGTTCTTTGATTAGTTTGACTTACTGTTAATGAGATTATAGGATTAATCACTCCTACTTTTGGCCCTATTGCAGCTACATCAGGAGCATTTTCTTGTGTTTTCTCAGGTTGTTGTAAGAGCCAGCCTTCAGGTACGCTAAATGCTACGTTATGTTTAGTACTTTCAAATTTTTGATTACCAGTTGGTTGAGTTATAGTAGATTGTGTACGTTCAGGTTCTGGTAATTCAAGAAGATTAGAAATGTCAGAACGGCTAACAGTTGTAGCCTTTATAATTTTGACTGATTCTGTGTCTATTGGAATGTCTTTATCACCTGTTTGAACTGCTGCAATTTTATCAAGTGTTTGAAAACTTTCTTCAGTTACAATTCTACCAAATACTGTATATTGTTCATCAAGGACGTTGGAATCTTTGTGAACTATGAAAAATTGTGAGCCTGCACTGTCTGGATCAGTTGATCTTGCCATCGAAACAATCCCACGATTATGTTTGATTGTGTTAAATTCAGCATCTACTCTTTTTTCTGGACCACCAATTCCCCATGTAGTGGGATCACCATCAATTGTATTTGGATCACCACCTTGAATCATAAAGTCAGGAATTATTCTATGAAAAATTGTTCCATCATAAAATCCTGATTCAGTTAGTTCAATGAAATTATCAACATGATTTGGTGCGTCATCAGGAAAAAATTCTATTGTGATAATTCCAAGATTTGTCTCCAAGACAACTAGTTTATCATTAGATTGAGCAAATGTTTGGTGTCCTAAACTAATTAAAAGTAGTGAAACTGCAATCATTAAAAATATTTTATTCAACAATTTTTTTGAAAAATATCTCACTTAAAAGCTAATTGTATTAGTTTTTAACAAAGCCAAGTAAATCAACCGATATGCAATCTGATGAGAAGATTCAGGCACATATAGTTTCAATATGGAGAGAATCTCAAAAGTTTTTTTCAATTGGTGGAAGAGAGGGCATGCTAGTATTAACTGACAAACATTTGATGTTTATACATAAAACAGAAGCCAAGATGAAGTGGTGGAAGGCTATTACTCAAAGACAGGTGATTAATTTTATTAAATCAAAAAATACAATGATCTGTCATGATGGTTATGATGAAAAAGAACTCCTAAATGATGTAGAAGATAATAGAAATGTTGAATTAGCATTTGATGATATTTCTAGTATTAGTTTTGAAGAAAAGGTTTGGGGAAGTGCATTACTACTAGAATATGAAAAAAATGGAAAACAAGAAAAGTTTCGATATGCAATAGCACAAGATTGGGTAAAATATCCTGTAAAAGAGCCTACAAAATACATGAAAGTAGATTGGAAGCCTTTTGTGCAATATATTAAAGACAGACAAAGATTTACGAAGTAAAATTGGGAAAAGTTTTCGCTGTCGGTGTTGGACCAGGTTCACCAAAATATGTAACTGATATTGTAAAAGAGATCATTCAGAATTGTGATATTGTGATTGGTTACAAATACACATTAAAAACAATAGAGGATTTGACTAAAGGAAAAGAGATTCATGAAATTACCATGAAAGATCAAGAAGAATCTTATCAAAAAATTCTTCCTAATCTTGGAGATAGAATATTGGTAATTCCATTTACTGGAGATGTGAATTTTTCTGAATCAGAAGTTGTGGATAGATTAATAGAAATTTTCGGTGAAGTTGAAATTATTCCAGGTATTAGTTCAATTCAGGTTGCTGCATCAAGAGCCCAAGTTCCTCTTGATAAATCTAAAATAATTACAATGCATGTTACAACATCAATTGAAGATAAGAAATTAGAATTACAAAAGGCGTTGATTGATGGGTTTAGTGTGATTTTAGTCCCTCGCCCATGGCCCAAAATACCTGAAAACCACTTTATGCCATCAGAGATAGCTATCTATCTTCAAGAGCATAAATTTCCTACTGATAAAATGAAAGTTCATGTCTTTGAGGCAATAACTACTGAAAATGAAACTAGTTTTGAAGGATTTGTAAGTGATTTGGAAGGAAAAGAGTTTTCTAATTTATCAGTAATGGTGTTTAACCAGACAAATTTGGATTCATATATGAACTACAAATGGCAATGGGAAGATTAGTCACCTCAATTTTATTTATTATTAAAAGTCAAACTACCAGTATCTGAAAAGACGTATGTTATAATTCTCATCCATGTATAATTAGGATCATATAGTCTGTAAAATCCTGCATCATCAAATGTTATGTTGATTGATTCACCTGGTGCGATATCTCCAGTTGAAATTCTGCCATCAGGAGTAAATGGATTATCACGACTTCGATGCTCTAAACCACTAATAATATTATGAGATGTTACATCATCATTTACTATTGTAATGGTAGTACCAGGTTTTATTGAAATAATATTCTGTGAAAAATATTTTGTGACACTATTTGAAGATGAGCCTTGAAGAATGTGAATTATGAGATCATTTGATTTTTTAGAAGATGTTGGTGTTATGTCAATTTTTGAGAGTGTAGATAATTTAGTTGTGTATATTATTTTGTAAGTATCATCAGGAGTTGTAATTCTACCAGTAAAACCATAAACTGCTGCGTCTTTACTTTCTTCAACTAGTCTTCCAAAGAAGTTAATTGAGGTATCAAATCCATTTGAGCTTTCTACATCTCCATTAATTCTAATGTAACGACCTTCACGCAAAAATTTTCCTTCTAAGTTAGAGATAAGAAATTCCTCATCACCTAATGTAATGAAGCCGTCTTCTGTTAGAAAGTCAATTGTACTTCCATGTTGTTGTTGGGATGACAAACCTAGATTAATTTCTGAAATTTTAATTAATTCTTCAGTTACTGCAAACCCAGAGCCTTCTAAAAGAAATGCTTGATTCTCAGAAATTTCGGCAAATGATTCATTAATAAAATATCCTGATGATATAACAAGTAATGCTAATAGTGTTATAGCTAGCTTCACAGTAGATTTCTCTTCTAATTTGGTTTATAATTTACTACTAAATTATTTTAGACTGATTAAGCAAATTCACAGATAATTAGAAACCAGGCATCTTAAGGCCTTCTTGAATTAATTCTATCATGTAAAATTCAAGATATCCTCCTACCAAAAGAAGGCCTACCACAATTCCAATTTCTATAACTGTGGACTTGATAAATGAAACAAGGTTGATTTTTTTACTTATTGCTTGGATTAGAATGAAACTTCTAGAAATGCCTAAAGAGTATGCTGCAATTTCTATCAACCCAAATGGGGATAAAAAAAGAATTGAAAGTGGTGGAATATCTGCTATTTCAGGAGTAATAGAGGCTATTGAAGCAAAAGCAAATCCTGTAGACCAAGCAGAGAAAATTCCCCACCCAACTCCAAATCCAGGAATAAACATTGGTAGTGCAATAGTTGTGTTGTGTACAAATATTCCAAATGCATCAATATCTAAAACAAGATCTTTAAATTCCTCCATGAAGGCATTTGCTTCTTCTTCACTTACAGAAGACATTGAGCCAATCTGATACGCTGCAGCAAAAATTCCTAAAAATATAAAAAATGTGATTATTCTGATTTTATCCACATTGCCTTTCGATTTGAACAATATTTGAGGGTTCGGTGGTAGGCGCAGATTTAATTAAACCAGATGATATTTTTTGATATGAAAAAGGAGCTTACCTTTGCACTAAATTATGCATTAAATAAAGGATTCCAAATTCATCCAGGTGCTTTTAAAATCTTAGAAAATGTAGATGTTAAAAAATTAGAGAAGGTAATAAAAGAAATAGTTAGAGAAAAGACCAGACAGAAATTATTTCAGATTAATCAAAATGATTTAGAGACATATCTTGGAATTAAAGAGGACCCAACACTACAAAGTGAAATCAAAGTATTGTTTGACCCCACTAGTAAGATAACAACAGGTGAGGGGGTTAAAGGTTACAATGCCTTATTTTCAAGTCGTTTTAACAAACTCAAACGAATAATTTCAGATAGGCCAGAATCAAAAATGCTCAAATCTATAGCATCTGTAAAAACTGTAAAATTAGAAGAGGATATGTTTGTGTGCGGACTTCTCACTACAAGAAATATTGAGAGAAATATCACAAAGTTGATCCTTGAGGATCCATCAGGCTCATTTGAGGGTATTATTTTTGATGATGAGTTGCAAAAGACTGCAGGTACTCTTCTAACAGATCAGTTCATTATGGTAAGGGTAAGTTTGGGAAAGAGTTCTGGATTTATCATTAAGGATATAATTCTACCAGATATTCCAGACCAACCCATTAATAAATCAGAAAGTGAAGTGTATGCTGTCTTTCTTTCTGATTTGCATATTGGAAGTAAATACTTCATGGAAGAGGAATTTACAGAGTTCGTTTCATGGTTGTCAAGCCCAGATCCAACTGCAAGAAAAATTCGATTTATCCTAATTGGGGGAGATATAGTAGATGGGGTTGGGATATATCCAAATCAGGATAAAGAATTGGTTTGTCAAACCATTGAAGAGCAATTAGAAAAAATAGATGGTTTGATTGACAAGATTCCAAAAAATATAAAGATTATAATAATGCCTGGAAATCATGATCCTGGAAGAAGAGCTCTTCCACAACCAGCTATACCAAAAAAATATAATTTAAGTTTGTGGGAAAGAGAAAATGTAGTTATGGTTGGAAACCCAGCCGTAGTTTCGTTAAATGGTGTAAAGGTGTTGATGTTTCATGGACAGAGTATAGATGATATTGTAAAGACCACACCAGGGATGAATTATGATAAACCAACAAACGTGATGAAGCATCTTCTCAGAGCAAGGCATCTAAGTCCAATTTATGGGAGTCAGACGCCTATAGCACCTGAAATGGAGGATCTTTTAGTAATTGAGGATGTTCCAGATATCTTTCATGTGGGTCATGTTCACAAGGCTCAATTGGATATGTATAAGGGAATTTTATTGGTGAATTCTGGTTCATGGCAAAAACAAACACCTTTTCAAGCTAGTGTTGGAATGACCCCAAACCCAGGAATAGCAATCATGGTAAATTTAAAGACTTTCCAAGTCTTCCATGAAAATTACAATTCAAATTCAGATAATATCTTGCAAAGTTAGATCGTCTTTAAAGGATTTTTTAACCATTTCAGTTGTGATTGAAAGTTTGTATTTTTTTGTCCTACCATGAATTCCTTGATGGATTAGTCTTCCAATGATAATCCCAGATAGTTCAATTTCGCTTAGCATTTGTGTTACCCTTCTTTGGGTAAGCTCATCTCTCCCAACTACCTTACAGAGGTTTTTGTACGATGAGTAAATCTCACCAGTAGAAGGGCCATTTGCCTTCATAATTGCAAGAAGTACTAGTTTTTCATGGAGTGGAAATGATTTGAGAGATGTTTCTTCTTTATTTTCTTCAATTTTTTGGGAGGCTAATCTAACATGTTTATCGGTAACCATTTCTGCTTGTTCTCGTTCAGCAATCTCACCTGCAACACGAATCAGATCAATTGCCCTACGAGCATCACCATGTTCTTGTGCTGCTAGTGCTGCACATAGAGAAAGAGCGGATTCATCAACAGAGTTTTCGATAAATGCTTCATTGATTCTTTCTTCAAGAATTTTTTGAATTTGGTCTTTATTATAATTTGTAAAGACAATCTCTTCCTCACCAAGGCTGCTAATAACTCTAGGATCAAGTTTTTCTTTGAATGTCAGATCATTTGAAATTCCTACCAAAGTTAGAGAACCTTGTTTTAATCGCTCGTTCGCTCTTGTAAATTGATATAAGATATCCTTGCCTGTTTTTGATATTAGTTGAGCAAGATAGTCAATCTCATCAATTACAAAAATTGCATTAAGTTTTCCTTCATCAATCTTATTGAGAAGTCTTTTGAAAACCTCACTTGTCGCCAGGCCAGTTGTAGGTAATTCTTTCTCATCTAGGCTCAATTGTCTACCTAGACTAACTAATAATCCATAAAGAGTTGTTTCGTCTTTAGAGTTAGAATATATAAGTTTAATTGGGAAGTTGGATTCTTCAACTCTTTTTTGTATTTTTGAAATTACTTTTTTAACAACTAATGTTTTACCGGTTCCAGGTTTCCCATATACCAAAAGGTTGGATGGTCTAGATTGTTTTAGTATTGGTAATAATGATTGAGTGATTTGTTCTTGTTCAGAATTTCTATGTAGAATTGTGTTTGGTATGTGGGTAAAATGAAGAATGTCTCTATTTTTAATGATAGATTTCCCAGATTCTGCTGCATCAAGTAATCTATCTATCGGGTCAGTCATACTCACACACCTTTGTTTCCTATCAATAATATCATAACCATATCTAAATTAAGAGAGTATAGAATAGAATAATAACTCTAGTTTAGTTTGTAATGAATTATTATTAATTAAATTTAGATTTTAAAAAAAAATAAAAAAAATATAGAGTGGAAAT